>DUDC01000086.1:52446-65945 GCA_012959465.1 Planctomycetaceae bacterium | reverse complement strand
AACAACACGGATGGTGGCGTGGGGATGGGATGTTTGGCGAGATCGCGCTGGCACGGCGGCGCTCACGACGTTTGGCATTTCGATTGTGGCTATCCTGATCGCTGGCACGCTGAGCATTCCCGCCGCATTTCCAGCCGCTCACAAAGTCGTCGCAACTCAGCCATTGCCCCGTCAGAATTCCTCGCGGCTGGCTGCCGTCTCGTCACAATTGCCGCTGGTTTTGTCTCGCTGTGCCTTGATGTTCTGTCGAGTGATACCCGAGTACATCATCGCGTTCTTGCTTGTGTCGCTGTTGGGACCCAGCGCGTGGCCGGCGATCCTAGCTCTGGCGATTCACAACTTTGGCATCCTCGGGCGACTCGGTGCCGAAACGATCGAGAACACGCCGGCCGAGATCCCGGCAACGCTTCATGCGCAAGGGCTTAGTCGCGGTCAAGTTACATTGACGGCAATCTTGCCAATGAGCGCCACAAGATGGTGCATCTTTTTTTTCTATCGCTGGGAAACGTGTATCCGTGAAGCGACCGTGTTAGGAATGCTCGGAATTGCTTCGATCGGGTATTGGGTCCGCGAGACACGCGCCCACGATTGGTACGACGAGATGCTATTCTTCACGTTGATGGGAGCCGGTCTAGTGCTTGTGGTCGATTTGATTTCAACGGCCACACGTCGCGCCATCCGACAACATTAGAAATCCGTACCTTCGGATTGAATGGTTGAAAATCACTGGCAGAGCCATTGCCCCGCGTCGAGTGGACCCGCCAATCATTACCGTCGAGTTCGAAGGGATTTCACCCTCATTCGAGACGGTGACAATGCAAATGCCTCGACCGCTGGTGTCGCCGTCAATCGTTTCCACATAAGTGCCCTCGAATTCCAGTGTCAATCCGACCTTGTCACCCAGTAGCCGCGGTTGGATTTGTAATACCGTCCCGACTGGCTGGGTGCGCGTTGCGACATTGACCCGCCCGCCGGGCTGTCACCACGACGGCTTCACGACTCAATTGCACCATGGCCTTTTCTTCGCTGAGCGAGCTGAACGAGAATTGCCGAAATACGGTCGCCGTCCCCGACCGAGCCAGCACACGTTGCTTCTTCAGGAGGTCGGTAGCCAAATTGGCTTCATCCAGTTTCCCAACCAATTCATGTTTCGTGTCCAACATCAAGTACGAAACATCGATCCGAAGGATTGGTACGTTCACGGCTGCCAGTTCCTGTGCCGAAAGGATGTGCAGCAGACAAAACACGCCTGCCATTCCCAACCACACCATGCACGCTGTATGTTTCATGATCATCTCCAGGTATTGGCACGGTAAACAAAGCGAGTCGCCGATTTGAACACCCCATTGTGGGCAAAAGTTCCGCAGATTTCACTTTTGACACCAGGAATTCCAAACTAGCCCGACTCCTCGGTTGAGGACTCTCACGGTCTGCCAACTCTCACGACACGGAAAAAATGCGACATACGACGATTCTCTTCGACCTTGATGGGACATTGCTCGACACACTCGAGGACATCGCTGCTGCAGCGAACGCCGCTCTCGCCGATCGTGGACTACCGACTCACGACGTGGAGTCGTTTCGCTGGTTTGTGGGGAACGGTGTCGAAAATCTGTTTCGTCGGGCGATTGGTGATACGCATGCCGATCAAGAGGCGGAGACAAGTGCTTGCTTGGAAAAATTCCAGGAGACCTATGAATTTCAGTGGAAAGTGAATTCACGGCCGTATGACGGTGTGGTGGATATGCTCGACGGACTTGTCCAACGAAACTGCCGACTCGCGATCCTCTCCAATAAACCGCATCACTTCACGATCAAGTGTGTCGAACACTTCTTGTCGGAATGGCGTTTCGATGCTGTCTTTGGGCAGCGCGAGGGAGTACCAAAGAAGCCTGACCCTCAGGCCGTCCACGAGATTATCGAATTGCTTGGCAGCACCTCAGGGCAGAGCATCTACGTTGGCGACAGTATCGTCGATGTCCAAACAGCCCATCGAGCTGAAATCGTCTCAGCGGGTGCTGCGTGGGGATTCCGAGGCGCAGTAGAATTGCATGCAGCGGGCGCCGATTACGTGCTGCAATCTCCACTCGACCTGTTGACGGCTCTCGATTGAATTTCAAAGTTCACTTTCAGTCTGTTGAACGAACGTACTCCTCGATGGCTGCAATCTATTGGTCCTGACAAACGCATGAACCATCCTCGAAGCGAAAAACGCCGTTTCTTGCCACGTGATTATGTCGCCACGGACGACGGATTCGTCTTCGCTGTCGTTGGGTATGACGCCGAGTCATCTCGCGTGTTGGGTAATCTCCGATATCGGTCAGACCCCGACAACGCGAATCAGGCGTTGGAGAAGGTGCCGAGTGACGCGTCCAAGCGGCTGCTACGAGACCGCGACGACTATCTGTGGCACTGTCCACGGCGTGATTGTATTCTTCCTGCGATCCCTGTCGATCGAGTGGTAACTCACTTTAAACCCGAAGATGGTGTTGCCCAAATACTAGGTTCCCCAGAGCATTTGATCTCGCGCACGGCAGGTCAGATCGCAACGCAATTGTTGTCTGGGGGAATCCCGCATACCCATTTGGGAATCACCGGTTCACTACTGCTGGGTTGCTATTCGGTCGATTCGGATATTGACTTCGTGTTGTACGGTCGTGAGGCGTTCCAGCGATCGAGAGCGTGGCTCCAGAACGGCCTTCTAGATGGCGAAGTTGATGCACTAACAGAAACTCAATGGCGAACCACATGGCAGCGTCGTGGCTGCCCGCTAGACCTAGAGGAGTACCGTTGGCACGAGGCTCGCAAGTACAACAAGGGGATTGTGGAAGGGGTTCGCTTTGACCTCAATCTCGTTCAAGAGCAGTTGCTCGACCCGTTACCCGGAAGAAAACTCGGTGTGGAAGAAATCGAAGTAAGCGTTAAGGACGCATCGAGTAGCTTCGATTGGCCAGCGACGTACCTCGTTGATCACCCGACCATTCGCCTGCTGCAAACGTTCACCGCCACCTACTTTGGGCAGGCAGAGGCAGGTGAACGCGTATCCGCGCGCGGAAATATAGAGCTGCTGGCGGATGGCAGCAGACGGATGATCATCGGTGACGACCGAGAAGCCCTCGGTCACTACCTTCGCGTCAAACGCTGAGCCGAAGGCGCCAGCCTCGGGTTTTCCAAGATCAGGCGACCAACGGACAAGACCCGACGCTAACGCGTTCGGCTCAACCGGTCATCTATTCTCTGCTGAATCAGTTGAGACCTTTTACGAGCCTCATCGATCGGCAACCCGGCCTTCATTCCTGGACGCTTGTGTCCGACATGGCTGAGCCAAGCGTCGTGCATCAACTTCTGGCGCTCAACCACGAGTGCCAGCAGGTCTGGCGGCACCTCCCGTATCGGATAGCCCCACGCATCGAGGATAGCTCGAGCCAGCACCGTGTGGCCTTCGTGATTTACGTGCACACCGTCGGGCGACATCGTAAAATCGGAATCACTACGTCGTTTCTCATTAACGTAGGCGGTAACGGGTGAATGTAAGTCAATAACCATTTTCACTCGATTGTCCCGACGTTGAACCAGCCAGTTGGCGTAACGTTCCAAGACTCCGTCGTATCCTTCGTAGATTTCAAACCAGGCATACTCAGCCGCGCCGGCCGGTTTGAGCTTGCCCTTCTTTTTCAGCGGTAACGGGTCGAATGCCGGTGGCGTCATGACGACCAACGTCGCTCCGGTTGCAGTCACTTTGGCCACAAGTCGCTCGATACCCCGTTGATAAGCCTTGAAACGCTTGTCAGCGAACGGATAGTAGATTCCGTCGTTCATTCCGTAGCAGACAACGACAACATCGGCCTCAATCTTCTGCAACGCTCGATCGAGTCGCTCATGAACATTAGGCCGAGGAAAAGGATGGGCAGGTTCACTGAGTCCACTGCAGGTTTCACTAGGTAATCCAAGATTGATGATCTCAGGAGCGCGTCCGCGTTGCAGTAACATCTGCGTTTCAATCAACGCGATATAATCGCCAGCATGAGTAATCGAATCGCCTAGGAAGAGTATTCGTTTGGCGTCCGACCCGAACGGTTCAGCCGCTAGCAGTGGCGAAAACGTCAATGCGGCATAGCAGAAGAGCAGATAGTAGCCTCTCCGAACGGCAGCATGCCATTTTTCGTATCGTTGCTTGTTCATTCGACCGTCCGTTTCAATTGCCAACTTGAACTGATTAGTGACAAGCTCCGTCGCTTCGATGTCTTGCGCGTTAGCGATTCAGCGCATCGCGATGGAGTCGAGCAAACTGCTCGATTTTTTTTCTGTCGTTGAATGGAAGGTAAGCGGTTCGCATAGTGAACCCGTATCGCTTGCCGACCTGAACATCGGGAGAGAACCACTGAAAGTCCCAGGCGGGATTTGTCTGTCCGCCACCAGTTGGAGATTGCACTATCCAAATATTGTCTTGCCGGCGAAACATCTGAACGAGAGCGTAGTCTCCTCGGACACCATAGTACCAAGGTTCAGTAGCGATGTATTTGGATGGGTGATTCACCAAAGTCAACGGAAAATCTGCGTCGACGTCGGGCAGAGCCGGTTTGCCCTCCGGTCGATGGCCGGCGAGCACGCCATGTTTTGGTGTCACTGCCCGAATCCAACGAGTCTTTCCACTGCGGTCGCCGGCATCGCGTCCACGAATGTGGATCGCTTTGTCCGGTGGACTGTTGATGTAACTCGCCCAAAACAGGCCAATGAAGCCTCGGGTAAATGTATCGCCTCGAGGAATGCACTCAAACGTGTATTCGACTGTGCCATCGGGTAACAGGTGAAATCGGCCACAACTCTCCAATCGAAAGTTGCCTGTCGGACGTTGATACAATTCGACGGTAAACTCGTCGACCACTCGGAGTTCCATCGGGAATTTGCGTGGTTCGAATTTCTCAACCAGTCGCTGCGAATCACCATCGTGAATGTGTTCAAAATTCAGGCCCGCATAGAATGGGACGAACACATCTTGTCCCTCGTCGACATGCCCCAGGTAAGCCAAGCCGTTGTATCCGGCGCGGTGCTGGGACAATTCAGGGGTGTCGCCCGCATGATTGTCGACAACAATCGCTACGATCCCGTTGCGTTCCATGCGATGGTGATGGCCGTCCGGAATCGTGAACTGAACTTTCGAATTCGTTAAGCTCGTGATGCCGACCGATGGTTCCCGCTCGGCAGCCGACGACGATCCCACTGCGGCACCGGCTAAAACCGAAACGAAAAGTAAACGAGTTGCTCGAACGATTTTGGAAAGAACACACTTGGTTTTACCTCTACTAATATCGTCGGCCATGGCACTTCCTTTTGAAAAGTGACCTTTACTTCTTCCCTGCGCCCACATCTCCCATACTTCTGTTCCGTTTAACGTCGACTAACGATGAAATGCGAACGTTGATTCGACGGACGATCATCATCGTGTGATCAGAGCCCCGTGTCGTACCTCGCGCATCAATCGACGAACCAGGGTCAGGGCGGCGTCAAGAATTCATCGCATCGCGAATCACACTAACGTACGTGTCGACCAGCTTCTGCGTATCGGCTGCATCAAAAAAATTCGGGTCGCAACGAATGCTGATCTTAAGTCTTCGTCGATAGGTGAAAATAGAAATCGAAGCGCGAGTTCTAGGTCGGATGGGTGGGACACCGGAGACTTCTTCCAAAGTCAAGTTTCCAGCGCGAAGCGTGCCCTTTTCGCGTGGCAACTTGACATAGAACCGCTTCGTCGGATCACCCGTATTGGAGAGAATAGCAGTCGCCAAACACCGATTCCCGGAGAGTATCGTGCGTAGTGTGCGTGGATAGAAGTGAGCACCAAAGATCATGTTCATGAACTTGGTGTGATGACGAGTGTTTTTCAACTGCGTGATCTCTTCACGCAACGATCGAACCAGCAGATCGCGGTCGTTCAATCGTCGCCCTCGTCGCCGGATGAAGCAATAGGTCACTATGTTCGCCGCCGGAAATTGCATTCCCGGCTCGCGAAGATCCATCGGCAACATGACGGCGAATGTCTGAGGCAAGGGTATGATTCGCTGTTCCCGATCCCATCGCTGCATTGCCACAAATAATTTTTCTAACAGGTAATCGTTCGGAGTTTGACCCAATCCTTGCGCATGTAGGCGGATGTCGCGATGCTCTTCCTTATCAAAAATGAACGACTTGATACCGGGAAAGACAGCGGCCTGTCGTTGCATCAAGGGCTTACGTGTGCGTTTCAACGCGGTCATGGGCCAAAACAGCAAGCGAGCGGATTCAGCCCATTCCTTGCTGAACTTGCCTGCTTCGTTCAAATAGTTCGCGGCAGCAAAACTTGCCCGGCCGCGGTTTCGTAAGACTCGGTCGTCGAACGGAGGTAATTCGTCCAACACGTCGTCGCCCGTTCTTCTTGCGTAATACCAAAGAACATCGCCCAAGAACTGGTACGATCCAATGCCATCGCAAACGCTGTGGTGAAACTGGGTTGTAACCACCGCCCGCTGCTCGTCATGCCGTATCCAAATCCGCAGACCAATCTCTTTGCGCAAGTCGATGAACTCACCGTCGTCGAACTCAATCGGATCGTCGATCTCGCCCCAATCCACATTTGGTTTCAAACCCTTGGCATCGACCCAACAATCTCGATTTTGCTTTGCCGGCTGAATGATTGCCTGCAAAAGTGGATGACGATCCAGAGCTTCGTCGATTGCCGCGGTGAATTCGTCTCTGATTAGGTTGCCGGAAAACTCAAACGTGACAATGAATGTCATCGGATATTGCGGACGGTCGTCCATCAGCATATAGTTTTCGAACGGCGTCAAATGCATCGGAAAGAGGCGTTTTTTCGCTCGTGGCGGGGCAACATCAAGGACCAGCGTATTTTCGTGAATCGCCATAGATTAATCGCTGCGGGACAATAATATGCATGGGGTTTCCTGACGCCATCCGAAGTGGCGGCCCTATATCTCGAACACAATGTACTCCGTTGAGCTCCTATCGTCGACGGGCAGGTCTACTTGAACTGTTTCCTTGCCCCCCGAAAGAGTAGCTGTCTGGACTAAGAGCAGACGGCCAGTCGCTGAGCTAGCAGAATCGGCTTCTTCGAAGTGCGGGACTGCTACAATCCCAAACAGCTTCACTTCTACTCGATTCGAGGACGTAGATGAACTTCAAACCGCGAGGCCCTGGAATGCTATCTTGTTTTCTTCTCGGGCGGTTCAATGTGAATTCTCGCCTCTTGACGACGTGCGCGACCGTCACCGCCATCTCCCTACTGACGTTCTGCCCTCGGACAGCTTACGGCCAACAGAAAGAAGTCTCGCTACCCGATAAATCGAAGTTTCATATGTTCCTGCTAGTCGGCCAGTCCAACATGGCGGGACGGGGCCAAGTGACGGACGAGGACCGCCAACCGCACCCGCGTGTCGTCGTGCTTACGAAACAGGGCAAATGGGCACCCGCTGTCGATCCACTTCATTTTGACAAACCAGGAGTTGTCGGCGTGGGAGTGGGTAAGTCGTTTGGAATTCGCATCGCTGCGGAGGACCCTGAGATCACGATTGGCTTGATTCCATGCGCCGCAGGTGGTTCTCCGATTGCGAGTTGGGAACCGGGCGGGTACCACGGCCAGACAAAATCGCACCCGTGGGACGATGCGATGGATCGTGCGGCGATCGCGATGAAAGACGGCACATTGAAAGGGATTCTCTGGCATCAAGGTGAATCGGATGCTAAGGAGGGATTGTCCGCATCCTATGAAAATAAGTTGCATGTCATGATCCATCGGTTCCGCACGGAACTTCAGGTGGTGAACATCCCTTTCATCGCCGGACAGTTGGGACAGTTTCAGGAGCGCCCATGGAATGACTTCAAGCGGCAAGTCGACATGGCGCAACGTCGCTTGCCCAACCAAATCGCCAACACAGCGTTTGTCGACTCGGACGGGTTGAGCCACAAAGGAGACCAAGTCCACTTTGATGCCACGTCGTACCGTCGCATGGGTCTCCGCTACGCAGAAGCGTACCTCCACTTAACGAAGGACCCAGATTCAGCGAAAGATCTCTGGTTCCGCATCGAGCGGACAGTGGCGCACCGCGGATTCGATGGGAAAATGTGTTGGGTGCATGCTCGTGCTGGCATCGTCCCGAACAAGGACCGTCTAGAGCAGCCACTCGTTGTAATGACGATGCAAAAACTACTCTTGAGCGGGTCCGATGTTTTCTATGCCTTGAATCAAACATTGAATGATGCAAACGGTCAGTGGACGCCACCGCTCGAGAATCGAAATTTCGACCGGCAGTTGATTGGAGATAACCGCGAAATGACGATCTGCGACTTCACTCCAAAATGGCACGTCAAAACTCGGAAACTCCTGGGCATTGGACATACTGTCGTCTACCAAGATAACCGTGTGATGCATGTTCGACCACGAGCAACCGCTTTCGCCGTCTTCAACTCGTCCACGAACTCCTGGGGCAAGTGGCGGGTGTTGACCATGCCGTCCGCGGCAAGATTCAAGAACGCAGGCGCAGGCTCGGTCCAACGATACGATCTTCCCAACGGTGAGATCCTATTGCCCATTTATTTCAAAGAACCATCGAAGAAACAGTACGCCACGACAGTGCTGCGTTGCCGCTTTGACGGTGAAGAAATGAAGTATATCGAGCACGGAAATGAGCTGACCATTGCGGTGAAACGCGGCTTGTACGAACCGTCCGTGACCAAGTTCCAAGGCCGATACTATCTCACCATGCGGAACGACGACGCAGGTTATGCGGCCGTAAGCGACAATGGCCTCGACTACTCCAAACCAAGAAAATGGACCTTCGACGACGGAACCAGCTTGGGCAATTACAACACGCAGCAACATTGGGTTACTCATCGTGACGGCTTATACCTTGTCTACACGCGGAAAGATGCAGACAACGATCATGTATTTCGCCATCGCGCTCCCTTGTTTATTGCTCGAGTCGATCCGCAGGCATTGCAGATCATTCGCAGCACAGAAAAGATTTTGGTGCCTGAGGCAGGCGCGCGACTTGGAAATTTTGGCGTCGTCAAGATCAACCGAGATGAGACTTGGGTGACTGTTACCGAATGGATGCAACCGGCAGGTGTTGAAAAGTACGGAAGTGACAATCGCGTGCACGTGGTCAAGTTGCACTGGAATCGGCTCAACGATCACCAGCAAGGGAACTAGATTATGAAGCCAACTGCGAATCGGAATGTGGCAGAAGACGACGTCACAATTCCCGCCACATCCACCGACTCACAGGAAAGTCGTCGTGAATTCCTCCGCGGATCGGCTGCAACCGCAATCAGCATCGCCGCGCTGCAAGCGAAAACGACTTTGGCACTAGAATCAGCCGACCGAACTGACCAAGAGCGAGACAGCCCTGTTTCGGCCAACGATGCCAAGAAGGACGACACCATGCCGCAACAATTTCGCAAGCAGCTCCTCCGCTGCCTCGGTGGCGAGTGGCCGGAGAATCACGATCTAAAACCGCGGATCAAAAAAACGGAAGAGCGCGAGGGATACGAAATCGAGTGGCTGAGCTATGAAGCGGAACCGAACGATCGCATTCCGGCCATCCTCTTGAAACCGCGAGGTCGATCGGCGCAGTCACCCGGCCCGGCAATCGCGATCTGGCACCAGCACGCCGGCCAGTGGCATTTGGGGAAATCGGAGCCGGCAGGCCTGGCAGGTAATCCAATGCACCACACGGGTGTCGAATTGGCGAGACTCGGCTACACCGTCCTCTGCCCGGACGCTCTCTGTTTTGAAGAACGTCAGGACCCAGAAGGCAAGTTGAAGGGTGGCGGATACGAGCGATTCGAATTTCTACGCTACGTCGTCGATGGTAAGTGCATGGCCTGGAAAAATATCTTGGATATGCGGAGAGCAATCGACTATTTGGTCACACGGGATGAAGTTGATGCCAAACGGATCGGTTGTTATGGCCACTCGATGGGCTCGACCCACACTTGGCTGGTGGGCCCTTGGGAACCGCGGCTAAAATGCCTGGTGGGCAATTGCTGTCTGCCCACCTACGCGGCTATTCGTCGCACGAAGCTGCTCCATTGCTTCCCGAATTTCGTGCCCGGTTTGCACGAATTTGGTGACACTCCCGATATTGCTGCCCTCATTGCTCCGCATGCTTTACATTTCAACTTCGGTGAGAATGACGGCGGATCTCCCATCGAGGAGGTCCGTGATGGAGTCAAGAGAATCGCCGAGGTGTATCAATCGCAAGGCGTTGCTGACCAATTCAGCTACTTCATCGAATCGAAAACCGGGCACGTCCTTTCAAAATCGATGTGGGGCAAGACCCGGGAATTCTTCCAGAAGCACTTGGATTCCTGATCTACTCGGTGAATAGTTGAAACCAATCCGTGTCGTCTTGGTCCAGGTCTCCCTTTTCGGAATCGCGACGGTCGGTTTCCCCTTCGGAAGGCACTCTCGCTTCGAGCTGCGTCCACCACGATTCACTGTCGACGTCGTCCGCTCGCCTCCGCCGTGCGGCCCGACGCAATCGCTGATCGCCCGAGACGACCGTCAAGCGTCGAGGCTGAGGGTGATTTCGAATGATCTCTTCAATAAGATCATCCGCTTCAGCGTGCTGGTCTGCGAACAATACGCGAATACGACCGTGGTATGACTCCGAGACAACTTCCTCACGACCTCTCTTGGGCGCATCGAATACGACGGTAGTTCGGTCGGCCACTTCCGCTGGCAAGTAATCCAGCATCAAATCGAGTAACCGATGACGAGCTCGCTGTAACTCCTCTCCAGACTTAATTTTACCCATCGCGCCGCTGACAAACAGTAAGTTATAGCCGTCGACAACAGTTCGCAGGCGGGCGAGTATCTGTTGTGGCGATGCGTCTTCCATACTTTTTCCGCGGAACTTTTCTAGTACTCCGTCTGTTAAATTGTATCGTAGCAAGAATTCAACAACTGCGAAAACAACCCTAGCTCCGAGATTTTTAATGCAAGAGAGTGACTTTAACGGTTCGAATCCTATCCTCACATGGCTATCCGAAGCCGTTTCGCGCGGCGCTTCGGACCTCCACCTCACCGCCTGTTGCGCTCCTCATTTGCGGATTGAAGGTGAGCTCGTCGCCTTACAGAGAGAGCGTGTATCGGACGAGAACTTGTCAACTTGGATCCAAGCCGTACTGCCGCAAGATGCGTGGCAGCAGTTCGGTACGCAGAAGAACGTTGATCGATCCATCGAGTTGCCATTGACACATGGCACTCATCGCTTTCGCGTGAACGGATTCCTTGGCGATCGCGGGGTCGGCGCCTGTTTCCGGCTCATCCCGACAGAGATTCCCGATCTCGATTGGGCTGGGTTTCCGATGCATGTAGCGGATCAACTAGCCAACTTTCGCGATGGGTTAGTGTTGGTTTCCGGCGTGACAGGATCGGGAAAGTCGACCACCCTTGCCATGATCTTGGACCGGATGCACAATGCTGGCGGTAAACGAATCCTCACGCTGGAAGAACCGATCGAGTACCGATTCGGTCCCAACCCTCATTCTCTGGTGACCCAGCGTGAGGTAGGACGAGACGTCGACTCGTTTGCCGATGGACTCAAGTACGGATTGCGACAGGACCCCGATGTCATCCTCGTGGGCGAGATTCGCGATCAAGATACGGCCCGCTGGGCGATCACGGCTGCGGAAACCGGACACTTGGTTTTCTCAACGCTCCACACTCGGGATGCCAAGGGAGCTATTTCGCGAATCGCCGATATTTTCCCAAAGCAATTACAGGAGGCCGTCTTGTCGCAGCTTGCGTTGAGTCTGCGGGCCGTGGTCAGCCAACAGTTAATACCAAGCGCCGATCCAACGTCGAAACGCGAACTGGCATTAGAGATTCTCTATAATACGAGTCCGGTCGCCAGCGCGATGCGTCAAGGCCGAGTGGAGTCCATTGATAATGCAATCGTCACCGGAAGACACGATGGCATGATTACCATGGACGAATCGCTGCGAAGACTAGTCGACTCTGGGCGAATTCAACGCGATGTCGCGCGACGCTTCGCGAACGATCCGACGAATTTTGCATGATGCCACACTGGCAAAGCCAGTGCCACACATTGTCCGGCGTCGTTGTAAGGCAATGCGGATTTGAGCCGAAGGCGCTAGCCTCGGGTCTTCCAAAATCATACGAAGGAATCACACGAAGTATCGGACAAGGCCCGACGTTAGCGCGTGAAGTTCGCAAGACACTGGCGGAGCCAGTGCCACAAGTGCCACACACGACTCCTTGATCCGAACCGACTTGAAGCAATAATCGATAGGTAACTCCGAATAGGCCAATGGTGAAAATAGTGGACCAAGAACGACGGAAGCGGCAACGCAGATGAAAATCGTAGAACTATCGGGAGTAACCAAGCGATTTCGTAAAAAAGTTGCAGTCGACAACATTGATCTGCAGGTACCGGAACAAGCAATCTATGGGTTCATCGGTCCGAATGGATCTGGCAAGACCACCACGATTCGCATGATCTTGCGGATCTTTGATCCCGATGACGGTACCGTCACGGTACTGGGGCAAACCACCGGCGCGACCGCCGATGACCGGCTGGGCTACCTTCCGGAAGAACGCGGCTTGTACAAGCGGATGAAAGTTCGAGACGTGATCTCGTTCTATGCCAGCTTGAAGGGTTACCGAAAATGCCGTAAAGAGATCGACATGTGGCTGGAAAAACTCGAAGCGAGCGAGTGGGCCCACAAACGGGTCGACGCCTTGTCGAAAGGAATGGCGCAGAAGATACAGTTCATCGTCGCAGCGATTGCAAAACCCAAACTGTTGATCCTGGACGAGCCATTCAGTGGATTGGATCCCGTCAATATGGAAGTAATTCGTGACGTGATCCTGGACCTGCGTGCGAACGGGACCACGATCATCTTTTCTACCCACGACATGGATATGGCGGAACGGCTTTGTGACACGATTTTCATGTTCTTTGAAGGACGGAAAATACTCAACGGAACACTGGAGCAAATTCAATCCACTTACCCAATGAATAGTGTCTCCTTACGACTGGCCGAGCACTCGGCTCCACTCTCGTTACCCCACGGAATTATCGAATCCAAGGCGTTGTCTGGGAACCGATTTGAATTGACTCTCGGCGACGACTGCACCGGCGAACAACTGCTTCAGCAGCTAGCATCAACCTGTTCTATCGAACAATTCGAGGTCGTGAGGCCGAGTCTACACGACATTTTTGTGAGCATCGTTCGGCCCGACCGCCGAGAGAAATGGGCAACGTCTCTGAACAACGACGATGCGGCGAAAGAGAGCGTGGACCCATGAGAAAGATTTTGACAATCGCTCGGCGTGAATATATGGCCATGGTCGCGACCAAAGCCTTTATTATCTCGATCGCCATCATGCCCATTTTCATGTTCGGAAGCTTGCTGTTCACAACCATGTCGGAGAAGTTCTCCAAGGAAAAGGACAAAGAGATCGCAGTTTTCGATTC
>DUDC01000086.1:0-52424 GCA_012959465.1 Planctomycetaceae bacterium | reverse complement strand
ACTGTTTTCTCAGCTGCAGATAGCCGTCGGTACATACAACAAAGCTATCGACGAGATGGGTGACGAAGCGGAAGACAAACAACCTCACATCAAGCTCGTCGAGCTCGATAGCAGCGAATTGTCCGATCAACGTCGACTAGAACTTTCCCAAGACGTGCGCGATGAGAAAATCGACGCGTTCGTCGAGATACCGGCCAGTATTCTCGATGACGCAACCGGCTCCTCGGTACTCTACTACTCCGCCGAATCTCCTTTTTCCTCTTCGCGACGGTGGCTCGACCGCACGCTGAATGCGCTGCTTCAGGTTCGGCGACTCAAGGAAGCCGGCATCGATCCCGACGTGGTGCAAAAAGCGTCGATTCCGGTAGCAGTGAAGGGCATGCACCTCTTCGATCAAACGGAGACCGGGGAAATCGAATCCGGAGAAGAAAAGGACGTCATTGTTGCCCTGATGGTGCCCTTCGGGATGATGATGTTCATGTTTATGATCGTCATGTTGACCGCTCAACCGATGCTGGAGAGCGTGTTGGAAGAAAAAACAGAACGAATTGCCGAAGTACTACTGGGTGCGGCCAATCCGTTCCAGATCATGGCAGGAAAGCTATTGGGAAACGTCACCGGTTCACTCAGTATCTTTGCGATCTACTTGATTGGAGGCTACACACTGGTCAGCAGCCAAGGTTGGCAAGACCTTATCCCAATGGATGTTCTTCCCTGGTTTGCCGCTTTTCAGATTTTGGCCGTTCTATTCTTTAGCTCACTTTTCATGGCCGTCGGAGCCTCTGTTCGGCAACTGAAGGAAGCCCAAGGCATGTTGATGCCGATTTGGTTGACCATGGTCACTCCAATGTTCGTTTGGATGCCGACGCTGCGTGAGCCGAATGGAGTGGTGGCAACCACCATGTCTTTCTTCCCGCCAGCGACACCATTGATGATGGTACTGCGACTCTCTACCGATACGCCCATCCCACTATGGCAGACGGTGTTGGCCCTGGCGCTGATGATCGTATCGACGATCGGCATTGTATTTATGGCGAGCCGAATCTTCCGAGTTGCGATACTGTGGCAAGGGAAGACGCCAAAGATGACTGAATTGGTTCGATGGGCCCTGACGAACAACTGATGTGGCAAGTCGGTCAGATCAGTTCGGGCATCGTGCGGAAACCATCCACCAGGTATTGTGGCCTGCCTGATAGGTCGGGCAGAGTTGTCGCTTGCGGGTTGATTCCCATTTGGTGGTACAGCGTGGCGAGTACTTCACCGAAATGAATGGGGCGGTCTTCGATTTTGCCGCCCAACCGATCCGTTGCACCGACCACATGTCCGGTCCTGATTCCTCCGCCGGCAACGAGTCCGCCACCGACCTGAGGCCAATGATCACGACCGGCATTATTATTGATACGGGGCGTCCTACCAAATTCGCCCCAAGCCACAACGGACACATCATCCGCCATCCCTCGGTCGTGGAGATCCTGAATCAGCGCCGCCAACCCTTGGTCGAATAGAGGCAAGTGTGTGTCGCGCAGGCCAGCGAAGTTGTTGCTGTGAAAATCCCAACGACCAAAGTTCAACGTTACCACTCGAGCACCGGCCTCCACTAATCGACGAGCGACGAGGAAGTGCTCGAGATTTCGCGGTGCGCCGTCTCCATAGTTCTTCGGATCGCCTTTACCGTAAAGGTCACGGACGTGCTTTGGCTCACGGCTTACATCCAACGCTTCGGCGAGACGACTGGAGGTCAAAATACTAATGGCTTGGCTCGTGATCTCGTCCATGCCTTTCATCGCGCCGCTAGAGTCAAGGTCGCGACGCAGTCGATCGAAACTCCCCAGCAACGTACGGCGATCCTTCAAGCGGTCCTCCGAGATGCCCTGCAACACCATGTCCTTCTGAGCTGGTCCCGAAGGGCGAAACGCCGCGTGGCCAATACCGAGAAAACCGGGATGACCCGGCGAGCCATAAGGTGGATGACCGGCGTTCGGCGCTAGCCCAACGAATGGCGGCATGCCAGCCGTCGTGGAACCCCGCATTTTGGATACCACCGAGCCCACCGATGGCCAACCACCCGGTGGTTGATTCGCCGTGGTGCGACCGGTGTAGCAGATGAACGAGTCATGGGCCCCGTTGGGTGAGCCGTGAACGGACCGCAATGGAACCACTTTGTCCATGATTCTGCTGATGCACGGCATGTGTTCGCAAATTTGGATGCCTGGAACCGACGATGCAATCGGACGAAACTCGCCACGAATCTCGGATGGTGCGTCCATTTTCAAATCGTACATGTCCTGGTGCGATGGAGCACCAACCATGTAGATCATGATGATGGCCTTATGAGAACTGCGGATCCCGGCCTGTGCTTCAGCCTGCAGCAAGCTCGGAAGTGTCAGGCCTCCCATCGCCAACGAGCCGATCGTGAGGAATTCACGGCGATTCACTCCGTCACAAAGTGCCCTTGGTTTGCCGAGGATGGAGAGCATGTCAATTCTCAAGGGAGGGCGAGTTTCGGCGGGGAGTACGGGAAACGAACCCGCACGCGATTATTATACGCAAATTCGACATTCCATAATACTGTTATTCAGTCATTCGCTGTGCTATTCGAACAGTTCATCTTGTTGGAAGGCGAGTGCGGGGCGAAAGTCGCCTAATATCAGTCGAGGCCGGGTCGATTTTGGGTGCGCCTAATTCCCATTCGCCGACATCTTCTTCATGAAAATAGATCAACTTGAAGCGGTTTGTCGCGTCGTTGAAACTGCCAGACTTGATCACTGGCAGATCCATCGCCACAGATTGTCCGGCGAACCAGTGTCACATGTGCTGGCCCGTCATTCGACTTTACACATTCGCCAGCAGCGGTGAATGCGACGGTTGCGAAAATCGGGCGGAACGGTTTGCGCCGATATTTCCCGGATCGAATACTCGACCAGTGCCGCTTCGTCCAATTTGAATCGCCGGAAGTTCGTCGAGAAATAGACAATGCCTCCGCCATCCAAATGAGTTCCGATCAACTGCAAGAGTTCAACGTGATGATCTTGTACAGTCCAATCGTTTTCCTCTCCTTTTCGGTTGGAAAACGTTGGAGCGTCGGCCACAACAACATCAAATTTCACCGTCTCCGGAGTTTCACGCAAATACTGTCTCGCTTCATTTCGCACAAACTCGTGCTGGACTCCATCAAGACGATTCAAAGCGAGATTGCGCTTCGCCCAGTTTAGATAGGTGCGCGACGTGTCGACGGTCGTCGTGTGACTTGCCGCGCCGTCGGCCGCATATACCGTAAATGAACCGGTATAGGCAAAAAGGTTGAGGAAACGTCGTTTCAGAACTTCGTCGCGGACCATCGATCTTGTGATCCGATGGTCCAAAAACAAACCGGTATCGACGTAGTCCGAGAGGTTCAACACGAAGCGCAATCCACCTTCTCGAACCTCAAGCTCATGCCCGACGTCACTGAGTCGATCGTGTTGAAGCGAACCGCGTTGCCGCTGCCGTCGTTTGATAACGATCTTGGTCTTGGCGACATCCAGTGCCTCTCCTGCAGCGCGACACATTAAATCCAACCAATCTGCGTGCTGAGCGCGGTCTCGGTCGTGTGGCCGCTCGTACTCTGTGATGTGCAGGTGATCCTCCAATCGGTCGACCACCAACGGGATCTCGGGGACATCGCGTTCATACAGTCGGAAACAGTGAATGTCCTGTTTGCTGGGCCAACGCCGAAAATGTCGGGCCCTCTTCGTCAATCGCCGTCGAAACAGTTCCGCCTGTTCATGAGCTTTGTCGCTCAAGCCACCAAACACCGGTTGGATATCGCGTTTCTGCCGAGGGGACCGTGGTGACGGTGCTAAACTCGGCTCCGTTGATTCCGCAGCGAGAACGTGTTTCTCTGGAGCATCCGTTGCCCCAACATCCGATTCCTCCGCTTCGTCTGCACCGCTCGGTCTTCCATCCGGGCGCGGTCCGTGAAATTGAAAGTAGGTGCACTCAATGCGACCGTTGTAAAGTTTGCGGCGACGATCGGCCTTGAGCTGGATGAGTTGTTCGAAACCCGGATACGACGTAAACACAAAGTGCGACCAAGTCGGTAGTCGCCGCAGTACCTCGGGCATCGAACCGTACAGCGGGGCGTGTTCGCGATGGTCACCCATCCTTTCACCGTACGGCGGATTGGTGATCACACAACCGTATTGACGTTTGCTGGAGAGATCGCGAAAGTCGCGATCCTGAAAGTGAATCAAATCGGCCACGCCAGCTCGTTCGGCATTCGCGCGAGCATACTGCAGAACTCGCTTGTCGATATCCGTACCTACCAAACGCTCCTCGAACGGTTCGCGTACCAAATCGCGAGCCTCTTCGCGGGCCGCCTGCCAAACCTGAGTTGTGATGTTGGGCCAGGATTCACTGGCAAACGATCGTAGAGACCCTGGGGCAATATTGCGACCGATCATGGCCGCTTCGATTGGAATCGTCCCGCTTCCGCAAAACGGATCGAGCAGCGGGCGTTCCGCGCGCCAAAAACTGAGTGTCACCAATGCGGCCGCCAACGTTTCTTTGAGTGGTGCTATGGCCGCTGATTGACGATACGCTCGCTTGTGCAAGCTGGGCCCCGTTGTGTCAATTGTCAAGGTCGCCACATCATCGAGCAATGCGATCTCGACCTTAAAATCTCCGGTCGTCTCTGGTAACTCCGTCACACCGTGAGCCGAAAAGAGCTGATCGACGATCGCACGCTTTACCGCGCGTTGACAAGCTGGCACACTCGACAACTGCGATCGAATCGATCGACCGACGACAGGAAATCGGCCATCAGCAGGTATCCAACGATCCCATGACAGAGCCTTCGTGCCCTCGAACAACGCCTCGAAATCGGACGCCGGAAACCTAGCGACACGAACGAGCACTCGATCTGCCGTTCTCAGCCAGAGGTTCGATCGGCAGATCGATTCGTGTCCACCGGTGAATTCGATGCGGCCCGGGCCTACAACGTGTCCCTCGTATCCCAGCGCCAACAGTTCGCGTTTTACGATGGCCTCCAATCCGAACGCAGTCGTCGCAATCAGCGGAATTTCAGCAGCGGTCAACGGATACTCCTCAAGGTAGCGAACGCCGTCTACTGGGGCACTCGCTGGAACCGAGCCCAGGAAACGCCAGGGTGATCCACCCGGAACTGCACCAAACGCTGATGTTCAACTTCCGTTACGTAGGCGGTCTTGCCGTCGGGACCTCCGAAACAAATGTTGGAAGGCTTGGCACCCAGTACATCGATCTCCTGTAAGATCTTACCCTCTGGCGAAAGTTTGACCACCGTCCCTTTACCGTACCGGGTGACATAGAGATTGCCTTTGACATCGCATCGCATGCCGTCAAATCCATGGTCCGAAAACCGCTTCAACAGCTGCTTGTTGAAAATCCCTTCCGCAGTCAAATCAAAACTCCAGATGTTGCGTTGAACCGATTCGTTGACATAAAGTCGTTTCCCGTCGGGACTGACTTCGATCCCATTGGTCGTTCCCATCGCCTTGGCCAATCGTGTTACACGACCGTCGGATGAGATTCTCCACAGTTGACCAGTCCCTTCGCCCCAGTTGGGATCGCTCGCGTACAACGTGTCGTCGGGGCCAATTGCCAAGTCGTTTGGCTGGTTCATTTCGGCGCGATGCGCAAAGACCTCGATCTTGCGAGTCTTCATGTCGATTCGAAGCACGTTGTGCCCGACGTAGTCGGCGACCAACATTCTGCCCTGACGGTCAAAGCGAATTCCATTACCGACACTCTTACCTGGCAATGTGACGAATTGTCGCCCTTGGCCGGCCCTCGTGACAACACCGATCGTTTGCTGCTTGGCGAAGTTGACCGCGTAGATGTTGCCAGCGGCATCGCACGCCGGTCCTTCAATCCCCTCGGTAAACTGGCCGGCCTTCGTCAGTGGTTTGGCTTGAAAGAGCTCTTCAGCGGCCAGTGGTGAAACGACGGACAACAACAAACATGTCCACAACCCAGACGATCGACGATGTGACATCATGAAAATAACTCGCTATTTTGACACGACGGAAAAACGCTATTGCAAGATTTCCTTGACCACACGCGACGATCGACCGTTGGTGATGATCTGTTCTTGACCATTGTGGACGTAAACCAATTGTGATTGGTCCAATCCGAATAGGTGCATGATCGTTGCTTGAAAATCGTTAGGCGTCACGATTCCATCGACCGCTCGATGACCAAATTCATCGGTCGCTCCGTAGGACATCCCGGGCTGAAAACCCCCACCTGCTAACCAGATACTGAACCCCTGGCCGTTGTGATCGCGACCAGCCTTTTCAGAAGCGCCATGGTCCTGGGTCACCGGGAGACGTCCGATCTCACCTCCCCAATGCACGATCGTGGAGTCTAGCATTCCGCGTTGTTTGAGATCTTTGACTAGCGCAGCGGCGGGCTGATCGGTGCGTTTGCACACTGCTGGCAAGGTGGTCTTGATGCTGCTGTGGTTGTCCCACGGTTGACCGTTCAAGAACAGCTGTACGAATCTGACGCCCCTCTCAACCAAACGGCGAGCGATAAGGCAGCGAGTT
Source organism: Planctomycetaceae bacterium (assembly GCA_012959465.1). GTDB lineage: Bacteria > Planctomycetota > Planctomycetia > Pirellulales > Pirellulaceae > UWMA-0346. The sequence goes on along the minus strand of DUDC01000086.1, from coordinate 45,858 downwards.
CCGTATTCTTTAGTGGCGGGATCATCAAGACCATAAAGCCGGTGAGTGGCGGCAGTTTCCCGACTGACATCCAACGCCTCGCGGGCCGCCGTTTGCATTCTTGCCGCCAACTCATAGCTGGCGATGCGAGCATTCAGATCCGCTTCGCCAGCATGCTGTGCCAGGTGCTTTCGATTCAATTGGTCCAAAAGAGCCAAGTTCTGCTGCTGTAGCGTGCCCTGCAAGTGGGGTGGTGGATCAAGATTTAAGATTCTTGGTTCCACCGGCCGCAAAACCGTGCCTTGGAAGAGTGGAGGCATGAACCCGTTTGACCAGTTATTTACTCCGTCCACTGGGTGACCGCCTGGGTCAGTCAATACTAGGTAGGACGGCAAGTCCTGCGACTCTGATCCCAACGCGTACAATAACCAACTCGCCAAATGAGGTCGCCCGAGCACGCCTGGGATGCCGCCATGAAAGTAGCGAATCGAAACTTCGTGCCCGTTGGCGCCAGTGTGCATACCCCGCAACAAACAGATGTCATCGGCCACTTCCGATATATGAGGCAAGAGTTCTGAAAACTGCGTGCCGCACTCACCGCGTGGAGAGAATTTCCATTGACTTCCCAACAGTTTCTTGCTGGCTTCATTAATAAAGCTGTAAGCAACGTCACCGGAGTATTCTTGATTGTGTCGTTTACTAAGTTCTGGCTTCGGATCGGTCAGATCCATATGCGACGGACCACCGTGCTGAAACAGTGAAATCATGGCACTTGCGGTTGCTTTGCTGGGAGGCGATTTCGGCTTAAGATTAACTTGCGACGGGTCGAATGCAATCACTTTCGGCTTGGCAAGCAATTGCTCTTCCCGCAACAGACATGCCAATGCCACTGTGCCCAGGCCCATCGCGTTGTGCTGCAGGAAACTGCGCCGCGAGATTTCGGCTGGTCGCGATTGACCGTGCTGAGCTGCCGAGCCGAGCGGAGGAGAATCTTCGTTGTATCTAGTCGACATATAGAAACTCGTTCGATGTTATCAGAACTTGAGCCAGATTGACTAGGACTTGTCGCACGGGCGAAACGTCTTTCGGCAATCTGTCCCTATGTCCATCCAAGTATGCCAGCTGTTTCGAGGCAAAATCGACAACGCTCAGAAGTTCATCTGGAGAGGGACGGCGGCACAGCGCCAATTGCCAGACGCGAATCATCTTCGCTGGCAATGCGTCGACTTCGTCGTTCGGGCCGCGGAAATCTGACGTCGAATCAAACGTAAGCTCGCTACCGTCGGCGCCTTTCCAGTGGATTTTCACCGCCCAAGTGTACGAATCGGACGTCACGGTATTTCGGCGATCTACCAAGAAGTCTATCGCCTCGCCAGCGCCCACATCGAATACGGCAGGTCTGGTCTCGGTAGTGCCGTGAAATGCTACCCATTTACCCAAGACCTGGCGACCGAAAATCACGCGTCCCTGGACGCCGTCACCATTCTCGCTGCCATGACTTAACTGGCCCGTTACTGTGACTCTTCCGGCTGCCGGCGCGACAAAACGGCGTATCGAGGAGAGATCTTCCCCGTCGCCAGTATGGCCACCTTGAGCGTTCACAATCACCCAATTAAGTTTCGGATCAGGGAGCTCTGGCCCACCCTGCCAGGCACTTTCAGTCCAGTGAGGCAAGGGTGTGAATCGAGTACCTTTGGCGGGATCAAAACCACCGTGTCCATAATGCCAGGCGGATGACGCAACCACGGGCAGCCGAGGCAAACTCGCCAACAGAGGGTCGTCGAGGTCAACTGGGTGCGCCGCTGCCGCCGTGGCAAGGTCGGCGGCCCGGTCCAAAATGAACTGACTGTTCATCAACATCAACGACTGAGTGGCAACCGTCGATGAAGAACGCTTCTCACAATTGACTTCCATCACAGGCGCATCAAAAACCTGCAACATGGCGACTGGTTGACTGCGACGAACTCGCACGTACAAACTGCGACGCCTTGAATTTCCGTTGACGACAACTTGCCCCGAATCATCTGACTTTATGCCAACGGGCGGCCCACCAATGGTGAAGTCCAACTGGCCGCCAACAGCCAGCGTGCGATCCCGGACGACTTCGGCTTCCAAACGTCTTAACGACCATCTCGCGTAAAACTGATTCGACCGATCTAAACTCAGTTGTTTGGAATCGGTGCGGGCCGATTGGCGCCACGCGGCAGAGGTCAGGATTAACCGATGAAACTGTTTGAGGCTCCAACCGCTTGCGGTGAACTCCGATGCAAGCCAATCAAGCAAGTCAGGGTGCGAAGGAGTCGTTCCCAATTTGCCGAATTCGGCGGGTGTGGAAACGATTCCGCGGCCAAAGTGATGCATCCAAAATCGATTTACCAAGTTCCTTGTCACAAGCGGGTGTGTTCCATTCGTGAGCCATGTCGCATAGGCCAACCGCCGTCCTGTCGACGGCAACGTTGTATCGTCGAGTGCGAATTGTTGTGGGTGGCCGAGCGGAGACACAACCGTCAGGGCTGCCGGACCAACGATCTGTTTTGGGTTCTTGTATTCCCCGCGGTGAAAAAGGCGAGTCTCGACATTGCGTCCGGTCGGTTCCACGAGGGCACGCAAGAATTCCTCAACTGGCTTCTTTGCTCGGATGTCGGCGATCTTCGTGTCGAAGCTCTTAAGCTCCTCTGCCGCCTTGGGAAGATACTGATACAACACACCTGGGTTGATGTTAACGCTAGGGTATTGTTTGAGTAGCGATTTCTGTCTATCCGATCGCTTGTCCGCCACCGTCTGATATGCGGCCCGCAGTGTCTCCTTTAAGGGAGCCTCATACTTTTCTAACTCTTTTTCTAAGGCTTGTTTCATAAACTCGGCCTGCTTCGCAGCCCTTTCCGCGGCGACTTTCTGAGCTTCAGACTCAATTTCGGAAGCCCGTTTGCGATCCGCCACCGTGTACAACGACACCCGCCGCTGCGACGGCACTTGCCACTTTTGCCAATCCAAAGCTGGTTCGAATATCGCTCGCATCGCGTAGTAGTCCGACTGGAGTATCGGGTCGTAACGATGATCGTGACACTGAGCACACCCCATGCTTATCGATAATAATGATGAACTGACGATCCGAATGGTGTCGGTGACCACTTGGTTGCGGGCCTCAGGTGTGTTGGCACCACTACCCGTGCCGTCGGCTGCCATTCGCAAGAATCCCGTCGCGGTGAACAGCTCGATTTGTTCCGCCGTTAGGTCACCCGATCGTCCACCAACCAGATCATCACCCGCCAATTGCTCGACAATAAAACGATCGATTGGCTTGTCTGAATTTATCGCTCGCACGACGTAATCTCGGTACTTCCAAGCCCAGGGGCGATCGGCATCCGCTACCGTGTATCCTTCCGAATCAGCGTAGCCAGCGATGTCCAACCAATGCCGCCCCCAGCGTTCGCCATAACGGGGTGATTCAAGTAATTCATCGATCAACCGCTCGTACCAACCCTCTTGCTCTGACAGCCAGTGATCCATTTCCTCGGGCGTAGGTGGCAAACCCCACAGATCGAGATAGAGACGTTTGACCAACGTGGCACGATCGGCGACCGACGAGAAAGCAAGCCCGATTGGCATGCGAGCCAACAGAAATGCATCGATCGGATTGTTGATCGTGCCGCGCTCGGCCACATCCGGTGGAACCGGTCGCTGGACCGGCTGAAATGCCCAGAACTGCCGTTCCTCAAGGGTGATTCCCAATCCTGACGCAATCTGATCGGGCTCTGCACGGGACGTTATGGCGCCGGCGTTAATCCAACGCTCCAAGATGGCGATTTCATCTTCGCTCACTTCTCCCTTTGGAGGCATTTCGCCGGCGCGAATCCGCTGCAGGAAGAGACTCTCGTCGGCAGATCCAGGCAAAATGGCCGGACCAGATTCACCGCCCGATTTCATGAGACGAACGAGCCGCAGGTCCAGCTCACCCTCAATCTCCTCGCTGGCCCCGTGACAATCAAAACAATGGACTCGAAAAATCGGGCGAATGTGTTCCTCATACGTCAAACGCTCCTCGCCTGACGATGCGGATCCAAAAAAAAGGCAGACTACCATTGCCAGATGCGGGGTCCGTGCCGAGGCAATGGCGTTGGAGTGAAAGCTCATGAGTTTTCCAAGGAAGGCAGGGTAAGGTGGGTGAACGACATTATCAGCAAGAGACGTAACGAAGGCAAGGTTTGTTGGCTCTGCAGACAAGCCGGCCGGAAACGTTGACAATAATGGTTGGCGATGTCGGCACGCGATTACCGGACGGGTGAACATTCCTACCGACCGACCGGTTAGTAGTTGACTCGCAGCGCCGACCGGGTTAAGAACGAACCATCGCGGGAACGTCATTCGATTCGCTTTCCATTTACATCAGCCGCATCGAAATCACGACCGAATAACCATCTCTGGTTGTGTCGTATCCGCCGGCAAACGTCGAACCTTGATGGTTCGATGTTTCGGACGGACCCGTCGATCGCCTCACCGTTTGACCACTAGGAGAATCCATGAATCAACGCATTCGGTCGTTCCTAATAGGCACATGCGTAATCGGCCTCATGATTGGCAATGCCGTTGCCCAAAATGCCGACAGCGATGTGCCACAAGCGTTGTTTCGCTACTTGAAACAGGAAGACAAGGTTTTCGCCTGGAAGCTCAATGAGCGTCAAGACGTTGGCGGGGGAACGATCTACGATATGGATCTAACATCGCAAAAGTGGCAAGGCATCGTCTGGAAACACGCGTTGTTTGTGTATGAACCGAAACAACTAACGCATAAAAACCACGTCCTTCTCTTTGTGACAGGTGGCAGTAATGGACGACGTCCAGACCGTGAAGATCTCGAACGGGGATTAGCGTTAGCGCAGTTGTGCAGCGCCCGAGTCGCGACGATCCATCAAGTACCAAACCAACCTCTGTTCGGCGGGCGGCGAGAGGATGACTTGATTACCGAGACCTGGTTGCAGTACCTAAAAACGGGTGATGAAACCTGGCCGTTGTTGTTCCCGATGGTCAAGAGCGCCAGCAGGGCAATGGACGCAATCGAAGAACTTGCCAAGAATGAGTGGAAGACCGAGGTTAAAGGGTTTGTGATTACGGGCGCCTCGAAACGAGGTTGGACGAGTTGGCTGACTCCGGTTGCCGACAAACGAATTGTTGGCACCGCCCCGATTGTGATCGACGTGTTGAATTTTCGCCCACAAATGAAGCACCAATTGGATTCTTGGGGCAAGTACAGCGAGCAGATTATTGACTACACAAGCAAGGGTCTGATCGTGGAAGGTGACGAATCGCCTCGCGAGGCTCAACTGCGACGAATGATGGATCCCTACACTTACCGCAAGCAACTCGGACTACCAAAATTGATGGTGAACGGCACGAACGACCCGTATTGGGTGGTGGACGCAATGCGGTTGTACTGGCCTGATCTGGTCGGTCCCAAGTACGTTCTTCAGGTTCCCAACGCGGGACATGGCCTCAACGGTGGAATCGAACTTGCGCTATCAACAGTCGCCGGGTTCTTCCAACATGTGGCAAGTGAAACTCCACTTCCGAAATTGACTTGGACTCGAGTCGCCAACGGAAACACGATTCAGTTTCTTGTGTCTACTTCCGAGAAGCCCATTGCCTCAAGACTGTGGACCGCTCATTCAGATACCAAGGACTTTCGTAAATCAGAATGGAATTCGGAACCGCTGAGAATGTATCGGGATAAGTACATCGCAGAAATCGACTTACCGAAGGATGGACACCTCGCCCATTACGGTGAACTCCAGTTTCAGATTAATGGCGTGCCCTATTCGCTTTGCACGTTGATTCAGAGAGATTAGTGAAGCACATCGAGTGCTTAACAACGACAGATACGGTGTGTGCTGCTAATTCGTGAGAACCAATTCAATGCGACGTTTTCTACTTTTCGGTTTGCTTGTTTCTGCGTTTTCGGTCGTTGACGACAAATCGTTGGCTGCCGAGCGTCCGAATGTCGTCTGGATACTCTCTGAGGACAACTCGATCCACTACCTGCGCCTTTACGGTGCCCCATTAGGAGTCACGCCGGCCATCGAGGATTTAGCGGCACAAGGCATCACGTTCAATCACGCGTTTTCATGCGCGCCGGTCTGTTCGGTAGCCAGAACGACACTGATGACGGGCTGTTATGCGCCGAGAGTCGGTTTTCAATATCACCGCAAGACGAGTGTGGCCAAATTGCCTGGCGGCGGGAAAATGTTTCCGGCATACCTGAGGGACGCGGGATACTACACAACGAACAGGTCGAAGAAGGACTACAACGTCGTCGAGGGCAAAGTGTGGGACGCATCATCGGGCAAAGCCTCTTGGCGTAATCGTCCGACCAGTACGACGCCGTTTTTTCATATGCAAACGACGACGCTGTCGCATGAGAGTTCGCTACACTTTCGCCGTGCGCAAATCAACTACGATTCGCTGACGACAAATCCTGAGGATATCAAGCTTGCCGACTACCATCCCGATACGCCCCTGTTTCGCTACACGTATGCTCGGTACCATGACCGGATGCGGGCCGTGGACGAAAATGTGGCCGACATCATTGGCAAGTTGAAAGAAGACAATCTACTTGACGACACATTCATCTTCTATTTTGGCGACCACGGCGGTGTCCTTCCGCGCAGCAAAGGATACGTTTACGAATCGGGGCTTCACGTTCCCCTCGTGGTCTATACTCCCAAAAACTGGCAGCACCTTGCACCTTGGACGGCGGGAAATCGGACCGACGGTTTCGTGCAATTCATCGACTTTGGACCAACCGTTCTAAACATCGCTGGAGTCAAAGTTCCTGAGACAATGGATGGCAAGGCGTTCCTGGGAAAGGGCGTCGACCGAGCGGAAATTGATGCCCGTGACGAGGCGTTTGGGCACGCCGACCGTTTTGATGAAAAATATGATGTCTGCCGATCGTTACGTAAAGGTCGTTTTAAGTACATACGCAACTACCACTCGTTCTATCCGGACGGACTTCAAAATAACTACCGCTACATCATGTTGGCCTACTCGGAGTGGCGAGACATGTATCGCATGGGAAAGCTGAACGATGTTCAGTCGCAGTTTTTTCAACCTCGCCCCGCTGAAGCACTCTATGACGTGGAAGCAGATCCACACGAAGTCAATAACCTGGGCAACGATCCGAAGTACCGCGATGTATTGCTTCAATTGCGTACTCGGCTTCAGCAGATCGTCAAAGACCTACCCGACTTGAGCTTCTATCCAGAGAGCTTCTTGGTCGACGAGATTCTGCCAGCCGGAGCGGAGTACGGACAGCAACACCGCAAACAGATTTCGCGACTTGTCGACGTAGCCGATCTAGCGGTACTAGACTTCCCCGCTGCCCGGCACCAACTGCAACAATCACTTCAGTCGTCGGACCGCTGGGAACGCTACTGGGCAGTGGTCGCCTGCAGCTGTTTCGGTAAGCGTGCGGCACCGTTAGCGGCGGAGATTCGCAAACTATCAGACGACACGGAACATCTGGTCCAGCTCCGCGCGGCCGAGTTCCTGGCGATCGTTACAGGCGAAGATCCTCGGCCGGCACTGCGACGAATCCTCAGCGAAACCACCTCACCAGTCGTAGCTGCTATCGCCCTCAACTCGGCGGTCTTCCTGCAAGATCGCTCGCCAAGTTTCCAACTGAACGTTGCCGAGATAAAGGTGAACGCGACCAACGACCAAGTCAAACGACGAATGTTATACTTGGCAGGAAAAACCAAACCTGGCGTGAATGTGAATCCGAGAAAACGGAAGAAGAAGCCGAATTGACTCCACCCAAGACACGAGGATGAACAATGAACTGCAACCGATGGATCACTGTTGTCACGACCGCGTTGTTGTTGTTGGCCAGTCGCGACGTTCTTGCGGCCGACGCTTGGCCGTGGTGGCGAGGCCCATCGTTTGACGGTATCGCAGGAAGTTTGGAGCGGCCTCCTACACGATGGGACGAATCGACCAACGTCATTTGGAAGACAACTATCCCCGGACGCGGCCATTCTTCTCCCATCGTGCAAGACAATTTCGTTGTTCTGACAACGGCCGACAAACAGGCACAAGTGCAATACGTATTGTGCTACAACCGCACCACCGGAAAGCAACTTTGGAAGACAGCCGTCAACCAGGGCGGTTTTCCAAATCGGATTCATGCCAAGAACACTCACGCGACACCAACGGCCGCGACCGACGGACAGCACATTTTCGTCACCTTCTGCAACCATGACTCGGTGCAGTTGGCCGCGCTCGATTTCGAAGGAGAGATCGTCTGGGAGAGAAAGGCTGGTGACTACCGACCGAAGAAATACCGGTACGGATATGCACCCTCGCCGTTACTTTATCGAGACCTCATCATCGTTGCGTCCGAGTTTGAATCAGGTGGCTATCTGGCGGCGTTTAACCGCAGCAACGGGGAGAAACGCTGGCAGACTCCGAGGCGAGCGTTTGTTAGTTACTCATCACCTGTGGTTGGAAGGGTCTCCGGGCGCGACCAGCTGTTGATCAGTGGCGCCGACCGAGTGGCCAGTTACGATCCGAAAACGGGCAATGAGTTATGGAGTGTTCCGGGAACAACAAACGCTACGTGTGGGACGCTGATTTGGGATGACGATTTGGTCTATGCCAGCGGTGGATATCCAAAGAAGGAGACCATTGCAATTCGCGGTGACGGTTCGGGCATCGCATGGAAGAACGCAGAAAAATGCTACGAGCAATCAATGCTCATTCATGACGGGTACATTTTCGCGGTCAATGACACTGGCATTGCCGTCTGCTGGCAAGCAAAGAGCGGACAGCAAATGTGGAAAGTCCGTCTGGGCGGGCCGGTGAGTGTTTCGCCTGTCCTGGCTGGCGGCAACATTTACATCTCCACCGAACGTGGTAAAACGTTCGTCTTCCAGGCAAATCCAGAGGAGTTCCGGGCTGTCGCCAACAACCAACTAGGCAACGAAGCGTTCGCCACACCCGCATTTGTGGGCAATCGAATATTCACCAGGGTCGCCGCCCGCGTTAATGGACAGCGCCAAGAGTACTTGTACTGCCTGGGCAACGAGTAACTTGCCTTGGCACGCCCTGCCGACGAAAGCAGATGGAGAAGCGACGATGAGTTCGTGCCTGCTCCGTGTGCTTGCAACGCAGGAGTGGCGCGAAACGCTCATAAGTAGAAGAAAGGCGTCGACATCGTAATGACGAAACTATCTGGGCAGGTCATCATTGTGACTGGCGGAACTCAGGGAATTGGTGAAGCGGTCGCGTTGCACGCGGCGCAAGCTGGCGCGGCAGGCGTTGTCATCACAGGTAGAAATCGAGAACGTGGACAAAACGTGGCAAGTCAGGTCGACACAGTGGGGACTGAGGCGCTGTTCGTACCTGCAGACTTGGGTAACGTCGATGAATGCCGCAACATTGTCCATCAGTGCAATGAACGTTTTGGACGTGTCGACGGGCTGGTGAATGCGGCCGCCAACACCAGCCGTGGCACTCTAGAAGAGACGTCGGTTGAGTTCTGGGACCTGCTCTTCGCCATCAACGTTCGAGCACCATTTCTGTTGATTCAGGAAGCCGCCAGAATCATGCAACGTGACAACATAGCTGGCAGCATTGTCAATATTTTATCCGTCGCCGCGTACTGTGGACAAGACAATCTGGTTGCCTACAGCTCGACAAAGGGAGCCCTGAGAACGCTAACCAAGAACACGGCAAACGGTCTTCGACAACATCGTATCCGCGTCAATGGGATCAACCTCGGCTGGACCGACACACCCGCGGAACACGCAGTCCAAGGCGAACAAGGAAGCCCCCTTGACTGGCTGAAGACGGCAGAATCCGCCTCACCCTTTGGGCGATTGATCAAGCCGGACGACGTTGCTCGACTGTGCATGTACCTACTTAGTGCTGACTCGGGTATCTTGACCGGATCTACGATCGATTACACTCAACGTGTGATGGGGGTCTATCCACCCGATACGGGACGATAGTAACTTGTCGACTTTTTTTATTCGGCGGCGTATAACGCACTACGGATCCCTCACTTCATCCTTCATTGGAATCCAAACCATGCAATCGAAACTCCACATTGTTTGGCGACAATTCCTGGTCGCCGTTTCAATCGTCTCGTTCGTTTTTCCAACCGTTTGTTTCAGTCAGTCGATCGACGTCTGGATCGGTACGACAACACCCGGTAATGGGCTGAGTCGAGGTGTGTACCACTGCCAATTGAATGTCGCCACGGGTCGATTGACGAAGCCCAAAATGGCAGTCGAGTTGGCAAACCCAGGTTTCGTGACGTTGCACCCTAACGGAGAAATCCTCTACGCCACCTGTCAGATCAATCGCCGCGGCGCCGTCGCTGCTTTCGCCATCGAAAGAAAAGATGGTGAGTCGATCTTGAAAGCGCTCAGCTCGGTAGAGATTGGCGATGGGGGGGCCGCTCATCTGAACGTCGATCGATCGGGAAAGTGCCTATTGACGGCACAATACGGCGGTGGGTCGGTGGCGATGTTCCCTATCGCCGATACTGGCCAACTCGGTGAACGCGCCGTACTGATCAAGCACGAAGGTGGATCGAAGGTAGTCGGCAATCGTCAGGATTCACCGCACGCCCATTGGGTTGGCACCGATGCCAACAATCATTTCGCGTTTGTACCAGATTTGGGTCTCGATCAAGTCGTCATCTACAAACTCAATCCCGATACACTTTCATTGACGGCGCACGGACACGGATCCTCACCTCCCGGCGGAGGTCCCCGACACTTCAAATTTCACCCGAACGGGCGATTTGCCTACGTCTTGAATGAACTGGCCCTTTCCGTAACCGTCTTCGGATACGACGCGGAGGGTGGGCGATTGAGCAGTTTGCAGACGATCCCCACACTGACTGAATCCCAAAAAGCAGGTGAGGAGTTTAACGCTGCCTCCGAAATCCGTGTCCATCCCAACGGTAAATTCCTGTACGCCGCGAATCGAGGTCACGATTCGATTTCGGTTTTTCGCATTCACGCCGACACGGGCAAGCTTCGGCTCAGCGAAGTCGAGCCAATTCGTGGTAGTTGGCCGCGAAACTTCAACGTCGATCCGACCGGTCGATGGCTCATCGCAGCAGGTCGGGACTCCAACACGCTGAGTCTGTTTTCCATCGATCAGCAAACTGGAATGCTACAGTACCAACGACATTCGGTCTTTTGCCCGACGCCGATCTGTGTGACGTTTGGTGGCGTGGCGAAAAACTGAGATCGCGGAGACAGTGCCTCACATTGAATCCGGAGTGGGGACAAAGCCTCAGCTCAAGAGGATTGCCAGATCCTCATTGCTGAGATTTCGGATCACGCTGTTGTTTTCGGTGATGATGGCATCGGCAAGATCTTTCTTGCGTTGTTGAAGCTCAAGGATTTTGTCCTCGACCGTATTGCGGCAAATAATACGGTATGCAAACACTCGCTTCGTTTGCCCAATGCGGTGAGCTCGGTCAATGGCTTGGGCCTCAACGGCCGGATTCCACCATGGGTCCAAGATGAAGACATAATCCGCGGCAGTCAAATTCAGGCCATGACCGCCAGCTTTGAGACTAATCAAGAAAGCGGAACAGTCTTTGTCCTCCTGAAATCGTTTCACTCGTTCAGCGCGTTTCCTTGTCTTACCATCCAAGTACTCGTAGACGATCCCGTGCTTGTCCAACTGCGGTTTGACCAGGTCGAGGAATGAAGTGAATTGGGAGAAGACCAGTGCTTTGTGGCCTTCCTCCGTGACCTCGCGAACCTGTTCGACCAACAGGTCTAACTTGGCGCTGGAAGCGCGCTTCTTTTTGGGATCGACAAGTGCCGGATGACAAGCCACTTGTCGCAGGCGGAGCAGTGCTTCCAAGACGTGGATCTTGGAGCGATTCAACCCATCCGACTCGATTTTCGCATTGAGGCTAGATCGGAAAAAGTCTCGCAACTCGTTGTACATCTTGTGCTGAGTCGGTTCCATATCGCAATAGAGCGTTTGTTCAAGCTTCTCGGGCAGGTCGTCCAACACCTGGCTCTTAGTCCGCCGAAGGATATACGGTCTCAGCCCTTTTGATAGCCAGTCCAACGATGACGATTCCTCTTCACTCGCTTCGGCACGAGGAACCAGTGATTGAAAGAAGCCGTTTGACCCAAGTATGCCCGGGTTGAGAAACTCGAAGAGAGACCACAAATCACCCAAGTGGTTCTCCACGGGGGTTCCTGTCATGGCCAACCGGTTCTTGGCCGTGATCAGTCGACAGGCCTTAGCAGTCTGTGACTGATGGTTCTTGATCGCTTGCGCTTCGTCGAGAATTGCAAAGTCGAAGGTCACGTCCTTTAGTTCAACAATATCGCGACGCAACGTGCCGTAGGTCGTGATAACAATATCAAATTCGGACAATTTGTCCATCAGGGAGCGCCGTTGCGTCCCCGTGTAATCCAACACTTTGAGTTCCGGTGTGAATCGGGCTGCCTCCTCGATCCAATTAAAGATCAGACTCTTGGGAGCTACGACGAGCGATGGGCCGATCTTCGACGATTCGCATTTCGGATCTGGCCGATGATGCTTGACCAACATCGCCAGCACCTGAACGGTCTTCCCCAACCCCATGTCGTCAGCCAGACACCCACCAAATCGAAACTCCTTGAGAAAATCCAACCAGCCGAGCCCCTCTTTCTGATACTCGCGCAGCGTACCAACGAACCCAGTTGGTTCGTCGCGAGGGTGAATTCCGCTAAACTCTCGCACTTTCTTTAGCGTCTCGTCAAATCGAGCATCCGTGTCGAAGCGCAACGAGTCTTGTGTGGCCAGCAAGCTGTCAAGAATCATCGCCTGGCTCAATTGAAATCGTACGGTGCCATCCGTGAGATCGGCCAATTCGCCGAATCGGCGATGTTGCTCAAGGAATTCTGTCGGTAACAACCCGGTCGTTCCATCGGCAAGCTGAACGACCGCCCGACCAGCGCGGATCGCCTTGAGCAATTCCGGGTAACCAACAGACGTATCGCCAAAAGAGACTTCTCCTCCCAATTCAAACCAGTCGACCTTGCTCGCTACTTTGAGATGAATCTTTCCGGCGCGATGCAGTTTCTTGCCGCGAACATCGACTCGCCAACCCAGTTCCATCAAATGGTTGGCTAGTTCGGGAAGCGTCGAAACAGGAAATGTCACCTCCTCTCGGTAGCTGCCATAAAAACTCCCGCAGAATTCGTCGATCGCCAACTCGAGCGTCTCTCCACACCGTTCTTCGGCGAGGCGATCGCGTCGGTAGACTCGGCGAGATTCACCATCGACCAAATTCTCTAGGTGTTTCCCAGCCTCAATCTCCAATGGACCGTAGAAGAAACGGACGCTCGCTACGTACGCACCGCGTTGACCGTCTTTGACCCTCAACAGCGGGACGGGTGATACCGTGATGGTCTCAAATTGAATGTCATCGGCCAATTCGCTGTTCGCCGGGATGGGCGTCGAAGCAAACAGCTGACTGAAGTCCTGGCGATCGTCCTTTGGGACGGAAATTGTGCCAGCGTGGCGTAACGTCCGAATCCAGACGAATGACTCGGGTGGAGAAAAGCGAATCATGCGGTCATGGAGGAGGACTTCAGAGGTGGCGAATATCAGTACGGGCTCGTCGAGCGCGATCGATTCTTCGCGGCGCTCAAGTGTTCCGTGCAGCGTAAGATTTCCGTCATCGTCCTCGGTACTCTTCAGCTTGAAATCGTATGGTTCATCACCATCCCAGGACAAACAGCGTTTGGAATCAAGAGGCTCACGACCACTCTGCCGCCAAAAAAATCGACCTGTCGCAGCGATCTTGGGAATAGCGATGTCCCAAATCCCCGATTCCATCGCAATCGCGTGTTTCGCTTCTTCGTTGTAGCGGTTCCATTGCCCGCCATCCGATTGCCGCGCGCCAAGTAAAGCGAGAATTTCCCGGTCCTGCGAATCCGGAATCTGAACAAGCGGCGTCGTATCGACATAGTACTTTCGCGGTTTTCCCCACTCACCCGTTTTCCGCCGCGTGCGCTCATAAAGCCGAATTTTCACGTTGTCGGACTCGGTGAGATCCTCCGTGTGCAACACATACACCAACTCCGTTCCGCTGGTGTTCAACGCCCCAGGCTCCAACGAACGATAGTTTGGAGCCGACTCGATCATTTTTTCGAGTTGCTGCCGCCATACACCCATCGGTGGCGAAAAGGCGACCCCAGCGTCGTCTAATGTCAGAATCGCTGCCCAGAGGTGCCCACACAGCTGGCCACGCCGAAACGTGCCGCATTCACAGTGCGCACGTACCGACTCGCCCAAATTAGAGAGTTCAACAAAGTAGGCCTTTCGCCGGTCTCGGACCTCAAGAGAAGCCGAATCCGTCGACTGATGCAACAACGCCACACGTCCCGCGTCAAAGTGTACCTGCCCACCGCGGATCTGCTTGGAGTTGAAGTGCGATTTCAGTCCTTCCGAAAGAGTCATGGTGATTGCGGCCTCCGTGCTCGAAATCTCTGGTGTCAGTCTTAAGGGGCAAAACTTCCAGTTTAATCTTCATTGCGTGGGTCGGCAATGAAGGTTTGCATGTTCATCGAGAAAACAGGATGAATGGCAGGCTTTACACCTCCCCCCGACTGACCGCCGCCTGTTGCAACGCCTTGTCCGTGCTAGCGGGATCGACATTCCGACAGATCGCCGAGAGCCGGCTGGATGTATCTCGCAAAAATTCAAGCCACTCGGCCTCGTCGGCATCCAAGGGCGTGAGAGGCTCCAATTCCGTGCAAAGCAACATCATCCGTAGCAAGTGGCGAAACACGACTCCCTCCTGCCTCTGAAGACGATTGCTTGTAATGTACTTGTTGAAGTCTGTTCCATACTCAAATACCTCACCGGCTACCCATACCGACCGGATGCGTACGTCGTGGACACCAGGAAAATCGTGTTCAAACAACGCCAGCAGTTTGTCAGCCAACTTGAGTACCCGCGGCCGCTCTTCGGCAAACATGCGGCTACGGTCTTCCTCCTCATCTGGGTCCTCACCGGTTAGTTCTTGTACGGTGGCCAAACCCAATTGCAGCAACCGTGGATCAAGCCGTTCCATCGCCAGCGGTCCGGCGGGCAGGACGTCGTAATGAGGTACTCTTACGGCAGGACCGAGTGATCCAGGCAGCTCCAACAGGCTCTCCAACGCCTGCAATCGCTCACCCCGATCCGCGATCCCCAATTGATGTGTCAAGAATACGCCGTAAAGAGGGTTCACACTTCGCAAATGAAGCAAGTCGTCCAGTCGATCGGTCGGCTGAGCCAACTCCGCTCGATACGAGGCCATTGCTTGTTCGTCATCCCACGGTGGCTGCGGTTCCAATTCGATGTATCCAGCGCGGGACAAGGTCAACAACATGCCATCAAGCACTTTGGCCGCTCGCTGTAGCGCTTTCTCAGGTAGCAGGCGTTTGGAAACCAACTCTCGTAACGGCTTAACGTCGGACGAAATGTTCAGCATGTGCGCGAGCAACCGCCATGGAATGACACCACGGCTCGACAGCTTTCTGGGCGTCGCGGATTGCAGCTGCTCAAACTGCCCTTCTCTCCAATACTGTTCCGTCGAACGCCGCTTTGGCATTTTCTTTTTCAGTGCCTTCTTTGCCTTTCGCAGGCCAGGATCTTTCGTGTCCTCGGGAATCTGATCGTACTTCACTTGCCAGCGTAGAATCTTCACATCATCTTCATGCGCCAAGGCGTAGACGTAACCATGCGTGTCAAATTGCGGCCTGCCCGCGCGACCGAACATTTGGTGAGCCGAGCTGGGGTCAAGTAGTTTTTTGTCGCCTGGTGGTCCCTTTAACAAATTGGGCACGATGACGCTTCTAGCCGGCAAGTTGATTCCGGCCGCCAAAGTCTCGGTACAAACCGCGAACGAGAGGAGTTTCTGTTGAAAAAAATCCTCGACAATGCGTCGGTACTTTGGCAACACTCCCGCGTGATGCACACCGACACCACGCATCAACAACTGCTTCAGTTTCGGCCCAGCTCCGTCATTGAAATCGTACTTTTCCAGGGCAACGGAAATCTGCTTCTTTTGGCCATCAAACAACACCTTCTTGCCCTTGATCATTTCGGCAATCGACCAACAGATGTCACGGTTAAAGCAGAACACCAAAGCAGGTGTCCGCCTCACCTCATCGCCCCCGGCCGCAAGTGTTTCAACAAAGTCGGCCAACAACTCGTCGCCAACCCACTGATATGACAGCGGCACCTTTCGTTCCTTACCTTCTACTAATTGCAAACGATGGTTGTGGCTCAGATCCAACCATCTCACAAACTCAAAGGCGTTGCCGACGGTCGCGGAAAGTAGCAACAGACGCGTGTGTGCAGGCAACAGACCAAGACTAAGTTCCCACACCATTCCTCGTTCTGGATCGTTGAAGTTATGAAACTCGTCCATGACGACCGCGAAGACGTCTTTGAATTCGTCGGAACCCTGCAGCAGCCGGTTAAACAGTATTTCCGCGACAACGACTAACACTTTTGCGTCCGGATTGACACGCCGGTTACCCGTGACCAATCCTATGTCGTCCGCAGAAAATCCCCATTGCTGCGCCGCTTCTTGAATATCGGTAAACTTCTGATCGGTGAGTGCGATGAGCGGAGTGGTATAGTAAATTCGTTTTCCGGTCCTCAACGCCTCATAAATCGCGGCCTCGGCAATCAAGGTCTTTCCCGTCCCGGTTGGGGCGCAAACGAGTACACCTTGCGGGGACGTGAACCACGCCAACATCGCTTCCTCTTGAACTGGATACGGTTCAAAGGGAAGCTTCTCAAAAAACTCGGCGGCAATGTCGTCTCGCGTAGGCGTGCCGTTCATGACTACGAGGTGACCCTGCATTGCAGAGGCTGTCCAAGAACTCCGGCCAGCAGATTATCCGCAGCGATCGTTGCCATTCCGTCTCGACTAGATACTGTCGCACTGGCGATGTGAGGAGCGATAACGCAATTACTGAGCGTCAGCAATGGGTCATCTGGCAATATCGGTTCCGGGTCCGTCACATCTAACCCTGCCGAGAAGATCTGACCGGTGTTGAGTGCCGTATAGAGGTCGCCCTGGTCGTGAATCGGTCCTCGCGCCGTATTCACGAAGACGGCTGTCGGCTTCATTAGCTCGAAGGCCGCCCTATTGAACATCCCCTTCGTTGTCTCATCTAGCGATGTGTGGACCGAAACGAAGTCGGATTCCTTTAACAGAGTTTCAAAGTCGACTCGCTGAGCTCCAAGCCCCGTCTCGGCCTTTTCGTTCACGAAATGGTCGCTGTACAGAACTTTCATGTCCCAGCCGCCGCGACATCGTTTGGCTGCCGCATAACCAATCCGTCCCATCCCGACGATGCCAATTGTCTTCCCAACTAAATCCTGTCCGATCAAGCCGAGCGGTTCCCAGGTCTTCCACTGCTGCTGCCGTACGTAGTCCTGACTCTCGATGATGCGACGAGCGGCGGACAACATCAACGACATCGCCATGTCGGCAGTCGCGTCGGTCAGGACGTCAGGGGTGTTTCCGACCTGAATCCCACGCTTTGTTGCTTCATCGATATCAATGTTGTTGTAGCCCACCGCGAAATTACTGACAACTTTCAGTTGTGGACCGGCGGCGTCCATCAACTCAGCATCGATCTTATCGGTCAGAAGGGTGAGGATTCCGTCACAACCAACGACCTTTTCCAATAGTAGATTGCGGGGAGGTGGCAACGGCTCCTGCCACACCTCCGCATTGCACTCGGTCTCGATCCGGTCCAAACCGGCGACTGGAATTCTGCGAGTAACGAAGACTCGTGGTTGACTCATGGTGAACTTCACTCTCCTAGGTGGCTGTGCAATCGTCGGGAACTTCTTCTTCTGTTGCAATCGTTATCATGGTAACGGCTGCGTTCCCCTCAGGTAGGCAAACAAGTCTCGTAGCTGCTGGTCGGTCAGTTCCTTGAAAACCCCCTCCGGCATAATGGAAGTGGGCACAGCTCGCATCTCATCAATATCGTCGACCTGGATCACATGAACACGGCCATCCGCCGCACGCAGTGTCACGACCTGATTGTCCTTGTCCGTTACCAAACCACTGAGCACTCGCCCGTCGATGGTGTAAATGACATACGTTTCGTACCCCTCGCGAATCGCAAGGCTCGGATTGACGATATTCAACAACATGTTGTCGATATCGTCGCGTTTGAATGCAGTCAGGTCGGGACCAATGTTCTGCCCCTTGTCAAACAAACGGTGGCACTTTGCGCATGTTTGGGCGAACATTTCGCGTCCGTTGTAGGGATTTCCCGTTCCTTCAATCAACACCTGACGTATCCTCGCCATCGCCTGTTGCATCTCGTCGGTCGTCGCACCGAGAACGAGTCCCCAAATCTCGGTTACCCGTCGTTCCACTTGAGGGTCGGAGAGGAGCAGCATACGTCGCACGGACGGCATGGCAATCGAGTCCTTTTCGATCCTGCCGGCCTTCAATTCGCCCAATAGTGCCACAGTCCAGCTCGACCGTGTCGCCAGCACCTCAACAGTCACCGCCCGCAGATCGTCATTCAGCTTAGGTAATAAAGCGAGTAACTCCTGGGGAATACGCGCCGCGTCGAAATTCCCCAAGCCACTTATCGCTGTAGCGCGAACGTCTTGCGACGGATCATTCTGCACCAAGCCTAACAATATGGGTACTAGTTGCAGTTCGCCAAGTTGTGCGAGGAGTTCGATGTTTTGTCTCCGCTGTTTAGCGTCGGCTCTGGCGTCTCGAATCACACTCACCGCCTCGTCAATCGCTTTTCGGTCGCCTTGCCGAACGCGTAGCGCCAACGATGCGCCACCGGTGGCAGCGATTGCATCGGCAAGTTCCTTGGGCACTCCGGCAAGTGATCGTCCTTGAAAAGCCTGCTCGACTCCCGTTAAGAGCTGTTTGGTGTCAGCACTGGTGGGTGCTGCAGCAAACAACTTGGCTAAGCGGAGCATGTCCCTTCGCTTGCCACTGGCCCATCTGCGAGCAAGACGAGGAATGAGTTGGTCCTTTACAAGAGGAGCGGCCCAGAGATTCTTGTCCCGCAGCAAGTCGATGATCACCTCACCTTGATCGTCTGCATGATGTTCGAGTGCCCACCATAGAAGCAGTGGGATGTGAATTTCACCCGCATCTCCCCGCCGTGCGGCCAGCGTCGCGATTAAAGGTATCGCGTAGACTCCCGGGATCCGTCTCGCAGTTGACGCCAGCTGACTTCGAACGTGAACGTTCGGCTCACCTCTGGCCAATTCGATAAGTTCCTCGGCAATCGATTGAGTTACCGCCAGTTGATCGCCGATCAAACGCACGGTCCACTCGCGAACTTGTGGCGTTTTGTGGTGAATTAGTTCCATCGCCACCGTCTGGTCGAACCCGCCGCTACGGTGCAGCGTCCACAGCAGCTCCAAGGCAATCTGTCCGTCGGCCGCGGCGAGACGATCGAGTAACTGCGGCACCCACTTCTGTCGTTGCGGTCGATCAGACCATAATTGTAGAGCGGTTTGCCGAACCCATCGGTTCGGGTCTAACAACTTCGACAGTAGTTCCTCGTCCGACAGCCCGTCCAAAAGCACGGGTTTCGATCGCCCGTCCTTGTTGCGGATTCGATAAATGCGGCCCGATTCCCGATGCACGCGACCCTGATAATGGCTGGCGTGGTCGATCCTCTGTTCGTAAAGATCCGCCACGTAGATCGAACCATCAGGACCCAGTTGCACGTCGACTGGACGGAACCACGGGTCTGAAGATTCAATCGCATACCCAATGTCCTTCGTCCGGAATGACGAGCGATCAGCGCTCACGTCACTAATCACCACGTGGCTCAACAATGGCTGAACGCCAAACAGTTGTCCCTGGTACTTCTTTGGCAACGCATCTGCTTCATAGAAAATGAACGTGTGCGTAAAACGCAGTACCTTATGGTGCGCCATTGCGGCAAAATACCCGTAGGCGTACGGATTGGACAATTCCCCATGTTTACCGAATCCCTTTCGGTAGTACCCGCCCTGCACGTAATGGAATCCTCGCGTGTCGCCACCATTGTGCCCCGAATAAACTCGGCCGTCGCTGTCAATCTCCACGCCAAACGTGTTACCACCGCCCTCTGCAAATATCTCATACTTCCGCGCGGTCGGATGATATCGCCAGATTAGCTGTCCCATCGAGTGCACGGCCGCTGTAGGTTTGTCGGACGGTGCACGAATTTGACCCGTAACGGTACTGCCTTGAGCAGCGTACAACCAGCCATCGGGCCCCCAGCGAATACTGTTCGCGATCGAGTGGGAATCTTCCATGCCGAATCCTTGCAACCGAACTTCCGGATCACCATCCGGCACATCGTCCCCGTCCTTGTCCGGATAAAACAACAAGTACGGTGGATTCAGCACCCAAACTCCGCCGCCCCCAATTGCAAACGACGAAACCAAACTCAGCCCGTCGACAAACGTCTTGTGCGTCTCGAAGTAGCCGTCCCCATCACGGTCCTCATGGATCGTGATCTTGTCCGCACCGGGAAAGTGGTTGGGCGGAGCCGCGGGCACTTTGTCGTACACGGCCCTCAGGTATTTGTCGCGGCTGAGCATCGTGAGCCCCGCCGGGTTCGGATATTGCAGGTACTCGACAACCCATAGACGTCCTTTGGCATCAAACTTGACCGACAATGGTTGACCGATGTCCGGGTCACTTAATACCAGATCTACGGCTAGATCATCAGGCACTTTGAATTTCTCCAAAGCCTGAGCAGTCGTCTGTGGTCCCGCGTCATTGTCCAACTTCTTCAAGGTTGCTTCGACAATCTCTCGCGCCTCAATCTTGCCGACAAATGCCGCTTCGACATTGGCCAGCAAGTCAAGATCTTGAAGGTCCCCGACATGGAAACTCCATTCACCTCGTAGACGGATCGCGTCATCACCGGCGAAGATCACCGGTGCCGCAACGTTGAAGTTTGTGCGAGACGCGTTCAGATAGAGTCGAATCGCCATTGTATGTTCTGCCGAGTCGGCCCAGGCCTTGGGCGGAATGGCATAACGATCGGCAGATCCCAGGCCACTTCGATACTGAGGAGGAAATACACCACATGAGGCCACTCGCGTCCCATCTAAGAAATATTGACGAGCATCGTCCGCGGGTTCGGCAAACAACTGGGGACGCTGCTTTGCCCAATCCGCAGGAGCACGAAAACGGCAGACGTACCACGCAAACCCATTGCCTTTGGATTGGATCTCCGCTGGTGGTCGCTTCCATTGGTCAGGTATGGCCACTGCCTTCCACGGCTGTTGCGCCATCAAGACTCTAGACCCCGTCAATAATCCACACACGAGCACAAGCAAGACCAATGATTTTCTCATGGGATGTCTATCCGCCGCATAATTGAATGTTGACCGTCGGGATGGACTTTCGATTGTACAACCAGCGACGCGGCCCCACAGGCACTCATCGGATGCTTGGGCCAAAAAAGATCGTGCATCACCGTCGGATCGTTGATTGGCCGTTCTGGTCACTCTCGGCGAAAGCGACCAACGTGCTGATTTGGTGGTAAACTCAGTCAGAACTCAATAAACACCTTCAGCGCACCATCACTGCGGTCAACGAATGTTTCGAATGCTTCCTGAATTCTGGCCAAAGGGAAGCGGTGTGTAACGATTGGCTTGACATTAATTCGCCCTTCGGCGATCCACTGCATCGCCAGCGGAAAGTCGAGGGCAAAGTCCGGTCCGACACTCGTTGTCACCTCGATGTTCTTCCAAAAGAGCTTCCGCCACAAGAGCCCGTCGATCTGTTCGGGTGGGACGCCGAAGAACAATATGCGTCCGCTTGCCTTACAGAGGTCGGTGCACATATTGAAGGCCTGGTCTTCATGACCGACGGCCTCGACAACGATATCGACCATCCTTCCATCCGTGATCTCCGACACGACCTGCTGCACATCCTGCTCACCGGCGTGAACTAGATGGTTTGCACCCATGGTCGAGCTCATTTTCAATCGCTCCGACAGTCGGTCGATCGCAATAATACGACGCGCGCCGAGATTGCGCAACACGGCACAAAAGAGCTGCCCCATCGGACCCTGCCCTACTACCGCCACGTCCTGCCCAAGTACATTTGGTAGTTTTCGCATCGCGAAAATCACGGTGCCCAACGGCTGAGCTAACAGCGCTTCGTCGTCGCTGGCCCGAGGATCCAAGGGAATCGCCTGTTCCTCACTTTCGACAAACCGTTCGCAAAGACCGAGGTGGTTTTTTGGTACGCACAACACTCGATCTCCGGCTTGAAATCTGTCGCCAGTCGTCGCGACAACGGTGCCGATCATCTCGTGCAATGACTGTCCAACAACTCCGGGAAACTCCGGTGTCTGGCCCGTAAAATACGGCAGGTCCGATCCACATAGACATGCTAATTCTGGTTGGAACAGGATTTGACCATGCCCATCACCCAATGCTGGCTCGTCAACTTCAACGAGCCGGACTTTGCGTTTTTCGTCAATGATTCCGGCCAGCACGCTTCTGCTCCTGCTTAAGAAAATTTGCCGCGATCACGAGGCTTGCAATCTGCACAAAGTCAGCCGACAGAGGAAAGTAGAAACGTCGAGACTTACGGTCCCGTTTTATAACCAATCCAGATGGAGACAAGAAGCATGCCACCAACGATGAACAGCGAGGCAGTGAGAATTGGCTCGAAACGCCGTGCATTCACTCGGTGAGACGCAAATTGCCCAATGAGGCCAGCGATGAGGAGCAGAGGCAAAGTGTAAGCAAACAACTTCAACGTATCCAGAGTGATTGAACCTTCGGCCCAACGATAGCTGACCAACGCAACACCCGCCGGCAACATGACCCCCTGCAAAGTCATTCGCAATCGCCTAGCGTCCCAACCGCACAATGATCCGTACATGGCCAGAATGACCCCAAGAATGTTGAAGGCACCGAACATCACACCAGTTACAAATCCGACCGCGTACGTCAACCAATTGGCTGTCCGTTTTAACTGGAATCCGCCGCGAAGCCGGAACACTGCGAAACCAACAACAACGATCCCCAGAGCGGCTTTCACGCCGTTAGGGTCGACATGTTTCAGGAAAAAGACACCGATTGGCATCCCCAAGCAAACCGTCAGCAACAGACGCCAAGTCTTGTCAAACGCAATGTCACGCCAATCGCGGCAAGTCATCCAAGCAGCGATCATCAGCGAACACAATGCCATCACCGCTGCGGCCTTCGTCGGCAGCATCAGCAAAGTCAACAAGGGCATTGCCAACACGGCATCCCCAAACCCCAGCGTAGCGCGAACCGTCGCGGCAACGAAGATAATTCCAAGTACCAAGAAATAGACCGTCGGAAAATCGATCAGAACAATCCTGCATGCAGTGGGCTGAGATGGATCGGACTCATTGTACGGCGGGTTTCGGTACTCGTCGATTCCATGCAACGGTAAAACAGAGCGAGTCGCAATACGGCGAAGGCCGTTTATGCGAGTGTACCGTCGACGATGCGTGACGCGATGTAACGGGCAATCAGTTGTTTACGCTCGTCACTATAGTCACTCCAGTTCTTTGTCGGTGAGAAGCGGACCCGCTCCGCTATCCGTTGCTGCTCTGTCGCATCCAATGAAAACAAGTCGCCGGCGTTGCGGTCAGAGTCTACAGCGAGTGCCGTGACAATCAAATCATTGCCCACACCGGTGGACTCCCACATATTCGTCTCGGGAATCACGGCGCCGACCACTTGCCCATCGTCCAAAACGACAGGTTTGGCCTCGATAAGCATCGGGAATTTGCGTTGGCCACGATCAGCAATCTCGGACCAGAGTTCGGTGTCGCCACTGAGCACTTCTTCCGCGGTTGTGTTGTAGATCTTAAGCAGGTATTTCAGCGCGATGATCGCCACCGCGTTGTTCATATAGAACGAGTCCTTGGCTTTCCACTCTGTACCATCAAACGATGGGTCCTCGGCAATTCGCCAGTCACCGTTTGCACGAATCAACGCGCCGCCTTGCTGTCCTTCTGGACGTTGTGATACCTCCAGGAGAATGTCCGATTCCTGCGAGATCATCCATCCCAACGCCTCGCTCCAATTGTCGTCCAAGACCGCTGCCGTGTTGTCGATGTTCCGCACCGAAATAAACTCAACGCCATCGTCCAACAAACGAGCTAACGTTCCGGACGCAACCATTTGGTGCAGGAACTCACCGTGTCCAGCAGGCTTTCGCTGCGGCAATTCGTTCCCTGCATACTCGACGGAAAAGGACTCTGCCGAGGCAAACGTCTCAGCCTTAAAATTCGATTCCGCTTTTTTTAAATCGGCCACAGTGGCGACCATTTGCAGCTCGATAGGTTGCACAAAATCCAACACGTCCGCCTCGGGTAGTCCCTGTCGGTCACAGAACTCCATGTGGCGGCGAATTTCGTCCGCGTTCATTTCACTGACGAAAATGACTGTCTTCGCGCGAGCCGCGTATTGCTCCAAGTACCGGCGGCAGTTCAACAGAAACAAATCTAAAAAGTTGTAAACTTTACCGGCTCGTTCAATCACCGGAACGAGAGCCTTGCTCAGCGGGAGATCGTGCTTGCCAGATCGCTTTAACATCTCAACAACTTCCGTTGGCAAGTCGTTCAAACTCATGCGAGAACTGGCCCCGGCAGCCAGCACGGTGAACGCGACGCGACCCGCCCGCAACGCCTCAATTCCCAAGTCTCGGTGCCGCGTACGATCACTGTCCGAAAACGCTTCCAGTCTCCGGACGTCGTCTTTGGAACTCAACGAAATGTTCCCGCGCAACGGCTTCTGCTTCATGTCGCCATTCAGATACCGCTTCCCCAACGGCGAAATGGAACCGAGTGAACTCATGGTTTCTGTCTCTCCTACGTGCTGTTATTAGAACTTTGACTTTAGCGAGGAAGAAGTTGCGAGGGAAGGCGGCTAGAGTCCGAATGCACGATACTTGAGTGAATCGCGAAAATCGCATCAACTGTGCCTCACTGGAAACGCGCATCAATTGTGCGACAATGCCAGCAACATGACATGGCAGATCATCAAACGAAGGACGAACGATGAGCACTTGTTGGCACACGCTTCTAGAAGGCGATCAGGTCCTACCCCTGTTTGCGGTAAACCGGTTGTTTCATCCGCTTATCTTGGAGTTATTCGGACAATTTGATTTTTACCGCGGCCTGTGGATCGACCAAGAGCACGCATCGGCCGATACACAGCAGCTAATGTCGCTATGTGTCGCGGCGCGAGCCAACCAGTTGCCGAACTTCGTCCGCATGCCGCCGACCGGCTACCATCAAGTGACGCAGTGCCTCGAGGCCGGTGCCGGTGGGGTAATGGCCGCGCAAATTCACTCTGCCGATCACGCCGAAGAATTTGCGTCCTGGTGCCGTTTCGATCCGACTGGAGTGCGGGGACTGAACCCAAGCGGTCGCGACGCGGATTATTACGGCATACCCCCTGCCGAGTTTATCGAACAGGCCAACGAGCAGGTCTTCGTGGGAATTCAAATTGAAACGCTTGGCGCACTCGACGAAGTGAAACAAATCGCAGCCCTGCCCGCGGTGAACATGCTGTTTGTCGGACCGTCCGATCTGTCACTGTCATTGGGCGTCGTCGGCCAATACCACCACGAAAAACTCTGGGCAGGCATTGAAGCGGTTTCGGAGGCGTGTCGTTTGTATGGGAAAGTCTGGGGCTGTGTAGCGCCAGATGCGGAATTCGCGAAAAAGGCCATCGACCTCGGTTGCCGCTTGCCGACGTTCGGCAACGAAATCCACGCGTTGCGTCGTGGAATTCACAATCTACAGGAATCGTTCAAAATTTCAACCCTCTCCTAGTCGCACTCCTACTCGCCATGCCCATTCCATTCCCACGCTGCCGAATCGTTCCGCTTCCCAGTCAAGAGATTGCCCTTGAGGTCGATGGCGAACGGCGTTTGGGCTGGCACGGTGGCACAACGGCGCCGCGGCCTTTCTTCTATCCTGTGATCGGCCCAAGTGGATTGGAAGTCACAAGAATGGGCCATCCAGGCGCACCAAATCACGACCACCATCAGAGCGTCTGGTTCGCGCATCAAAAAGTGTTGGGAATCGATTTTTGGAGTAACCAGTCGTCAGCTCGTATTCGACAGAAATCTTGGCTGGTGTACGAAGATCGGGACACGTATGCCCGCCTTGCCGTTCGGCTCGGCTGGTACGACGGGCATGATCCGGCCGAGCTGATCGAACAAGATGTATTCCTTACTCTTTGGCCACTAGAAGATCGAGAACTTCTCCTTGATGTCCAAACAACGCTCACTCCGCGCGCTGAACAATTGGAACTCGGGACCACCAATTTCGGGCTGCTCGCCGTTCGAATGGCAAAACACCTTTCGGTCCACTTCGGCGGTGGTACGATCCGCGATAGCGAAAAACGACAAGGTGAAACACAGATCTTCGGCGAATCCGCGCGGTGGGTCGATTATTCTGGCCCAGTGCCTGAGAACACGTTTGGTGTGAAGCGTGAAGGGATCACCTTTTTTGATCATCCCGATAACCCCGGCTACCCGACTCACTGGCATGTGCGAGAAGACGGCTGGATGGGCGCTTCGTTCTGTATGAAACAGAACCGATTATTGAAAAGCGCGGCGCCACTTCGTCTCCATTACGGGCTGTTTGTTCATGGGAATTCGCCAATCGAAGCGATCGAAGAAGTCAGGCGTAAGTTCGTGGGACTACCCGTCGTGTCTGTCCGCCGGGGTACCCGGAAGCACGAACAATTCGAAATCACTGAATCGCTGTAGCGGGCTGACTCTTGCCCCTTCGCTCGCGCTTCTCGACCGTGTAGAATTGGCGTTTGTGGAGGCCACCGCGCCTCGCCGACCATACATGCAGCGTATTTTTGGAGGTCATGTTCATGACGAATTCTCTCCCCCGCTCCATCGTTCAACCGCTGCAGTTTGAAAACGGTAGCGCGATCGGGATCAGCAATCGTTGGAAGAACGGCCAATACTGTTCGATCATTACCCCCACGGGGATTGTCGGATGCGGTATTTACAACACCGAGGTCGCCGCCGAATTTGGGCAGTCCATCGCTATCGCCAAGGGAACTCCCGAACATCCGTTGGTCGATCCCGAAGATCTGTTCGATGCCAAGATCGTCGGCTTGACGCCGCAAGCCGAGGCGTTGGGTATCACGATCGGAATGACCGGTCGTGCCGCAGTTGAAAAAATGTTGGCCGTCTCGTGATTATGATTCACTCTTCATTCCTCGCCTTTTCTTCGACCGAGTCAACCAATGGCAGCTAAAATCCCGATCGTGTTCTCTCAAGGGACCAACATCGGCCCCCAGCAAAGAGATCACGAAGAGACGTTAATTGCTGAATTGTTGATGGAAGATCGAATTGAAGTCAGCTTGATCGCTGCTCTCGACCAACTTGAAGACGATGACACGGATCGACTCTGTCTGTTGGGATTTCAAGGTGATTTCGTTCTCATGTCCTCACTCGACTCGTCGCAGGTGTTCGTCGAATTGGAACGACTGGGAGTCGAGGGCCAGCAGGGGCCGACTACCTTTGAGCCGAGTGGTCGACTGCGTCTGCAGCAAACTCGCCGCAAAATCTACCATGTCTGTGTCGCCAACCGCAGACGCAGCGAAGTGCGTGACGAAATAACTCGCATCCGTGAGGACGCACAGATCGAAACGGTCTCGATAAGCGGAATCGACAGCCTGACACCTGACAGGCAAACGGACAACTCGCTGGACACCGTAGTGAAAGAACAAAATGAGCCGATCACATCGCCGCTCAGCAGCGACGACGACCCAAACAACAACGGACAAGCCGTCGAGTCCACTGGATTGTCCCAGAGCATTGTCCCACTCGGACCAAGTTCCGCGGAGGATGACGATGATGCAATGGATATCGAGTTAGATAGTCTTGTCGATGAACTGGATGAGTTAGACCTCTGAGAGAAAAAATCGATGTCCTCTGCTTTACAGCGACCATTTTGGACAACGAGTCATGCCGATCCTCTCAAAGCACCGCGGCAACCTCTGTTTGCTGACTGTTGGTATTTCTTGTATTCTGCTTGGCTCAGCAGTTCGCCAGTGCCATACATTGAACGGGGTGGACGGTCAGCGTGGCAGAAAGAAGGCCGATAAACGCCGGCATACCAACGGTTTTATTATCGTATCAAGATGCATTACTCTGCCAAAAACCGTTAGCAAGACCGACGTTCATCGGGTCCTTCAAGACCTGGCGGGACAGGCCTCCCATCCGTGATGGGATAACGAAGCCGCACCTGAGGGTTGTGACAGCTGTCGTTAACATGTCAGCTTGCAATTCGCGTGCCAAACACTCAAACCCTAGCTGTGCGCAATTGGAGCCATCGACGTGCACCACTTTGAGAATTCGGTTCTCAAACTGAGACAAGCGTGCGAACTTCATCGGCCAGCTTCGCGATCGCTTCCATGGGAATCGTGTGACCGCCGTGAAAGGACTGGAATGTGACATCGTGCCCCGACTCTTCCAGTAAGAGTCTCAACGCGTCACCCATCGCCGGGGCCAAGATCGGATCGACTGTACCGTGAGATTGAAAGACGCGGAATTTCGGTTCTCTGGCCGCCAATTCACTCCATTCGCTTCGGCAAATCAACGACCCCGAATAAACGACCAGCAGCGCCGGCTTGTGATCGAGGTGCAAAGCGACGTCCGTGGCGAGCATTGCTCCCTGTGAAAAACCGCCAAGAACGAGTCGATCGTGGGAGAGATTGTGTGTCGTCAAGAGTTGTTCGACCAAGTCAGACAACTGACTTCTCGCACGCTCGATCCCAGGGGGAAACGCCTCTTTCACGGCAGACAACTCGCCCCGTTCAACAGCCTCCGCCAACGCAGCAACATTCAAATGCCACCAAGCACGACCCGAATAGGGACCAACATCCAACGACAATGGCGCCTCGGGGAACACCCACATCGTTGACTCGGCCAAATCGGGAAATTGCGACAAGATGGCGTCACCAATGCCGACCAAGTCGTCACCCGATGCGCCGTACCCATGACAGAGCACCACCATAGCCTGCGGCGATTTCAACTGGCCGGTCAAGACTGCGGAAAGCTCGCCGATTTGCGTCCGTTCCATTTTCATTCACACGGTTTGTTGCGTCGTGCGGGCGACCCTCGTAGATCGAAGACGAGATCCATCGTTATTTCGGAAGACGCTTGACCTGAATCTTGCGAAAGTAAACGACGCTTTTTGGATCGTGCGCTTGGAAGGCAAAAGTCCCGCTTCCGAGTCGCCGTTCAAAGTCTTTTGAGAACGGTTTCTTGCCTTCGGGCTCCATGTGATCTACGACGATCTTATCGTTGATCTTGATGATGATATGTCGCCCTTTAACGATCACATGCTCGGTGTGCCATTCGTTGTCTTTCGCTGGCGGGTCGCTCACATTGACCACGCCGTACAAACTACCCGACTTCTTCGGATCGCCGTGCGAGATGTTCACTTGAGCTTCGTAACCGTATTTAGGCCAACCCTGTTCCTGGTATCGCGTGTGAAAATAGATGCCCGCATTGCTCCCGGGAGTCGTTTTTACTTCACACTTGAACTCAAAATTCACAAATGGTGTGTCATCGCCCATATAGAACAGGTGGCTACGAGTTCCACTGCAGACAAAGGACCCATCTTTGATTTTCCAACTCTCTTTGTTTTCGCTGGCCTTCCATCCCTTGAAAGTCTTGCCATCGAAAATCGTTTTCCATTCGGACTCGGCACCAACCGAGAACGAGGCCACTCCCAGCCAAAGCCCCAAGCAAGCCGCAATGAATCGTCGGTTGTACATTGAAAGTCTCCAGAATGCTCTTTGTCGTTGAGTTCAAGGGCGTCGGATCGAGGTTGCACTGGCCCGGAGAATCTTCCACGGTACCATCCTCGAAACACAAGCCCGGATTCTGTTTGCCACCGAACCATAAGTCAAGCGATTGGCAAATAGCCGTCCCAGATCGGGTCAGTCTGCTATTCACTCCAACCGTGTTGACGGCGAACGGCAACCATCGACGCCAAAATGGAATTCCAGGTTTCTGGCTTCTCCATGATGTCGTTGTCAAACATGCAACCGTCCCAACAATTGTGTCGAGTGGCCTTGGTTAACTCGCCTTCCTCGTCTCGCAGCCAAAACCCGGCATGGTGAGGAATATCCAATTTCCCGTTGGGATCGTTCGGCACACAATGGTGTCCGGTCTTGTCATGCGAACCCGATCCGTGGACTGTGCCGTCGTTTTGGGCGACATGGAAATCGATCGTCCATTTTCGTAACTTCGATGTCAGATCGGCCATTGCTTTGTCAAGGAGCTCCTTGTCACTCCAATCGTAATCAGCTGGCAAGATGGCGTCCTCAGACGCATTAAAGCCGAGCAAGTACAGCAAGGTGTGCGCCATGTCTGCCTGGAATCCCAACTGCTTTGGCCGGTCGACCAATTCGAGCAGTTGAACCATCCGTCGCCAGCTGTGCATTCCTGCCCAACAGATTTCGCCTTCCGCTGCCAGTCGTTCGCCATGATCGGCGGCAATGTCCGCGGCCTGACGGAACGTCTCGGCGATGATCTCCTGATTCTTCTCTGGGTCGTCGGCCCATTCGCCAGGGCCAGTAGCCGAGTCGATACGTACGACACCGTACGGCCTTACACCCAACTCGCGGAGGTTCTGAGCTATTCGACATCCCTTGGTCACTTGATTGAGGAAACTCGTGCGCCCCTCACCTGGATCCATTGCCGACCCACCACCCGTTGGCTCCCAAACGGGGGCAACAACCGACCCGATGACCAAATCTCGCGATTGCACCTTCTCGGCAATCTCCTTCAGCTCGTCATCCGAGGCATCGATATTGACGTGAGGATCGAACAAGAATATGTCGACTCCATCGAACTTCTCGCCCTCGAATTCAGCATTCGCTGTATAGTCCAACATCGTATCAAGGTCGATCGGCGGGTTCTTGGTGCCTGGTTCTTTGCCGACAACGCCCGGCCAGGCGGCATTATGCAACTTGGGGTAATTGTTCGATTCCAACGTGCATGTCCTGTTCAAAAAGGTGGTGCCAAGAGTTTGTTTGCTCGACGAACGATCGAGGACAATCCATCGTTTTAATCTATTCCGGCCCGGCCGCAACAAGAGCCCCAGAAAAACCAGCTCTTTGTCTCTTCGCGTGAGTCGGGGAGAAAGTCTTCGCAGCGACGACACGAAGCGTTTGCCGCAACGAGGTCGCTGTGCGAAAGAGCCAAATGAGATCTACGGTTGCGGCTTACCCGCTTACCTTGTCGCTCTGTCCCAATCGGCTTGCCATATCGGTCAACCACGCCAAGCTCGGCGTCCCGTAGGGGCGGAATTTTTCGGCTTCACCGCGATCGTCACTGTATAAATAGGCGCGGTGCTCCCCGAGCCGACTTGCCTGCGGTGAATCCATGAGGTTACTCGAGTCATTGGGACTCATTTGGAAGACAATTCGACTGTCGAAGTCACGCAGAACCTGTCGGTCGAAGCAACGGGCAACGTTATTGTACGAGTCACACCAAATGATCGTGTGCATTCCGAGTGTTGGGCCCTCCTTCAATATCTTCGCCAACATCTTGCTCGCACTGACGGTCTTTTCCGGCTCATCGAAACTGCTAAACCCGAAATCATCTTCATCGCGGCGAAAGTCTCGAAACCGTCCCAGGTGGTGGATCAGCAGGTACCTGGACTCAACTCGCTTTTCTGGATCGTCCAATCGCCGCTGAAGCTCGGCGTACCATTCCCCAATCGCTTCAGCAGCCTTTTGCGGTCCGGCCGTCGGGAGCATGACGGGCAAACACTGATTTATTCGCAACCATGGATCGTTGTCAGCTTCGTCGTTTCGCAGACCGTTAAGTACCAAGAACTGATCAGCCGCACCGGCATCGTGCGCCAATTGGCGAAACAACAACGACGCAGCGGCTGTGGCCAATATCCCCGATGCCATAGGTTGGTCCTGACCGACCACAAGCACATTGGCGCCGGTTTGACGAAAGAGCCGCACGTGCGTCGGTTCCTTGATGGCCACGGCGGCGCCCATCCAAACGATGGCCGGATCCGACGGCGATGGCGCCTTCCCGGACACCTCGATCAAGCGAGGATTTTGCGCCGGATCTGCGGCGACGTTTCCCTCAAAGACAATCGCCGGCGGATCGTCCGACTTCCGTCCTCGGGCCCAGTTCCTCAGTTTGGCCAGCAGTTCGCCACGTTGTTGGTCACTCAGCCAAACCACTTGGAACGGATGATTCCCTTCGATCACGCCATTTCCATCATTATAGATCGCTTCGCCGGGCCGACTGAGGAGACGCGCTGCGGTGTTGTCCTCGCTCAAGATAAGGTGAGCATCACTTTCACTGCATTGCAGCGCGATTCGAATGGCCATTTGCCCGAGCGTGCTACGAGCCAACGAATAGGCACCAGCAAGTGTCTGCGAGCCAAGGATGATGTGAATGCCGAAAGCACGCCCCTGACGCACTAGACGATCGAGCAGCAGCCCCGCCTCTTGGGTCAGACGATCCTCTTTGACAAACAACTCTTGGAACTCGTCGATAATCAGCAGAATGCGAGGCAGTCGGGCATCTGGATTTGCATCACGATAGGACCCGACATCCTGCACGCCGGCGCCACGAAAAAGATCCCCTCGAACTTTCAACTCTTCATCGAGACGTTCCAACACACTAAGACCGAATTCGCGTTCACTCTCGATTGCGATGACTCGCGCATGCGGCAGAGCATGCGTGGCGTAAGGCTTGAACTCGACGCCCTTCTTGAAGTCGATCAGATACAACTGAATTTCATCTGGACTATATCGTAGCGCCACGTTGACAATCAGGGCGTGGAACAACGTCGATTTCCCGGACCCGGTTTTTCCCGAGACCAGAACATGTTGTGACGTTCCACTTCCCAAAGCGAGTTGCTGATGCTTGGTTGCCCCGGCTCGCCCAAGCGGAACATCGACACCGTGCCGGCTATCAGTAGTCCACCAGTCCTCAAAGGAAGGTGCAACCGTATCAAACGGGACCTCAACCCTCTTGGCATGCTTCGCCTTTTCACCGATGACTCGAATCGCATCGGTAAACACTTCTTCATTCGGCGGCGAGTCCAAGTGCAATGGCAGCTTACGCAGATGCTGATCCTTCCAACGAAAACGCCGATTCTCCCAGACCAAAGTCGCCGAGTGTTCCTCGAGTTCGGACAGATAGAAGTTGCGAGGCAGGGCCATCCGCGTGTCGACGCTAATCAACGTATAGACGCCGCAGCGGGCGCCACTGGAGGCAATACTCGCCAACTTCCTCGCCGACTCCTCGCTGAAGTTCTCCGGAAAATTGGCGATGACTAAAACGTGATACGGTTCGGCAACCTCACCAGCATGTTCGTTGTATTCCTGAATCGAGGGGTACTCGTTCCGCAAGTACTTCTGGATGACGTTTTCGATGTGCTCGGTCAGGTCGTTCAATCGCTGACGAATGTGCGAGGAATCCGTCCAGATCTTGCTCGTTACCAACTGTTCATCGTAATCCGCCAAATGCATGAAAGCGGAGAAGTTGTGCCCTAAACCGATGGGGTCGATGATTGTGAAGCGAACTTTTCCCGGAGGAAATGCGGTTAAGAATCGCAACATCACTGTTTGCATTACGCGAACGGCAGCAGCACGCCCTTCGTCCGGCGCTTCCATGAGCAACGATGGACGATCGGGAAAGGACAAGACGGCGGGCAAATGAAACTCCGTTCGATCGATTTTCATCTGCGGGTCATGTGGTAACTCGTGACCCGACTCATGCAAACTAACGTCGTGACTTCCAAAAGGGACCGCCGACACATTCGACGGCTCACCGTCGATGTCCACTTTCTCCCAACCTGCTTCGGCAAGTTGGTCCCAATCGGGAAATCGCTCGTCGCAGTAACGGTTCATTGTGTCCGTGGCATCACAGAATGCATCCATCCCTTCGCGCCACTTTTGTACGAGCTTCTCGCGATTTGAATCGAATCGCTGCCGCGCCTCAAGCAACTCGCTCTGCCGTTGCGTTTCCGATCGCTCTCGCGTCGCCTCGATCCGCTGTTTTAATTCGTCCAGTTGAGGTGGATAAGTTCGCTCCAACACACCGCGTGTGGCCTCGAATTTCTCTTTGACGTATTGCATTTGGTCGTCGCCGTCAGACTGAATTCTAGCGCGGCGGCTACTGAGCCGTCTCGCCAATTCCTCTGCCGTTTCCGCATATTGACCTTCGACGTTTTGGCGTTCCGCATCGCGCCATTCATTGATCGCCGCCTGATTGCTAGTGAGGGCCTGTCGTGCTGCCTGACGACTATCCTCTAGGGCGTAATTGGCCAGCTTGAGCGCGTGTCCTAACTTGGGAATAATCTCGTTTGATCCACGGCGCGCCAGTTGTTTGGCCAGGAAATGTGAGCCCAATGCCAGCAAGATCGCTTCGGCTAGGCTGGCCACGGCAAAGATTCCCAGTTGTAAACTCAACAGCCGATACATCGGGTAGAGAAATGCAATCCATCCGAAGACCAACAGAACCCACGGCCAGCCCACCGCCAGAAACCGTGCGGATGGGAGATTGAGCAGATTCAGCAACCGCGTTTGTGCATCCGCCTGAGTCCTGTCGAATCGACTCCACGGCGAGTCGTCCGACTGTTCTTGCTGCTGCTCACTGTCTATCGCGATCCACTCTCCGGCCGCAATACCGCGTTGACTCATTAAGAGTTCCGCCGTTTGCCGTACCTCCTTCCACTGTTGCTGACAGGTGGCCAGTTTCTTGTCAATCTGTTGGTTCTCACGTTTCAGCTTCGCGACACGAGACTCGTACTTGCCGTTCAGCATTCGGCGGGATTGGTCGCGCTGATGTCGCGCGCGATCGACTCCTTCGTCGAATTCGCGCTGGATCACTGCTAACTGGCCCTGGACCTCTTCATCAATTTGTTCTGTGACCGAGTCGAATTCCGCTCGCGCGCGTTTCAGTAGTTTTCGGTACTCGGATTCGAGCGTCTTGCTTTTCGATTTGTATTCCGTTTCGTCTCGTTCCAAAGTCTGACCGGATTGAGCTTCGACGGTCGCTTTGCGTGTCGCCAGGCCTGCTCGATTTTGCGATTCAAGACGCGCTCGCTCGTCAACTAACCGACGAAGATCACGGATCAACTGAGACTGTCGATCGAGAGAAATAAAGCTGCTGTTCATGAATCTACTCCGTTGCCACTACTCGTTCTC
This sequence comes from Planctomycetaceae bacterium, assembly GCA_012959465.1. Classification (GTDB taxonomy): domain Bacteria; phylum Planctomycetota; class Planctomycetia; order Pirellulales; family Pirellulaceae; genus UWMA-0346. The sequence continues at coordinate 10,620 of DUDC01000086.1, read as the reverse complement.
TTTGCCGTCCCGGCCGTTGTTGTTCGCAAACGCGGAACGGCAGCCGCTAGCCACTTCTGATCATCATTCTCACAACCTGCTCAGAATATGTCCTCGCGATCAGGATCCTGGCAATCTCGTTCAGCGCGATGGATCTGCTCCGTAATGCTCTGAATCACCGCGAGCGCGGCGGTAACCTCTGGCAACAACGGATCGAGGTACGTCTCCTGGAACTGGCGACTCGTGTTGTCGTTCCAAGAGTCGAGTGTCTCCTGCCACTGTTCCTTGAGTTTGGTCGTCGCTCGCCTTATCCGTCCGGCGTGTGAAAGGAAATCACAAATCTGCATCAGGGGAGCTCCCGTCTTCGGAGTTCGACGTATCTATCGGACTCTCCGATGTCACTTCACTCGGTGGACTCTTTTGTGGCGTCTGCGACACAGCGGCATACTGCTCCAATGACGAGATCAGACGGTCCATCGTGGCCATTGCTCGGGGAATCTCTCGCTCGATTACGTCGCGAAGCTTGGCCAAGCGGCCGGTGACGTGAGCAGATTCTTGGTGCAAGGTGACTTTCCATTTCTTGACCAAGTTTATTTTTTCCTCGCATAGACGCAACCGCAACTTTGCTCGGTCGAGCGCTTTTTTCTCCACCATGCACGACTTGCGGTCCTCGGGGCGAATTGCCATCTCGCAACGCTCGAGATCGTTACGAGCGACGACCAGCTTGTCGGAAGATCGTCGTGCCTGGTTCGACCAATACGCTGGGCAATCATGGTCGATCCAGACGGTCGCCTTGTGCAATTCCAATTCGAGCATTGTTAGTGAATCGAGCATTTGATCGTTGTAGTCAACCAGCATCAACCGAAACTGGTTTAGCGCGTCAATCGATCGTACGTCCGCACCTGCCATAGCACACCTACGACTGGAGATAGTTCTCGATGTGTTCCGCTTTCCGCATCAAGTACGGAACGTGTTCGTCCGAATCCTCGGTAAAGCGCATCATCACCGACATTTGCTGCTCGAACATCTCCAAGAACTTGCGGTGCTCCTGGTCACGCCACGAACTGCCGAGGGCGACCATCTGATGGTGCAGCGAATTTACTCGATCACGGAGCTCCGCGTTGAACTTCTTGAGATTACGGGCAAATTGGCGCATTTCGTCGGGATCGACGATCGCTTGCGGCATCGCTTTGGCCTCCTAGCGGAACAATGTGCGAGGGAGAGACTCCCATGGATAAGCTGTGCCTAGTTTAGCTGAAGTGGACCCCAGTTGGCGAATTCGACCGTGCGAATGCACGGCGAACAGGATATCGGAGCTTTTTATCTAGCCTCCCGCCACGGACATCTGCCTCTAGTCGACTTCGCGCACTGTATCCCCACTGACAACGTGCCAGTCGTGGGCTAACGCAGAGTTCGATTTGTCATTCTCCAAAGGTGACTCTCCGCCTACTCGCGTTGCGGCGCCGTGACGATGGGCGGTCTTCAGCACTCACAGTCAGACCTCACTTGGCAACATGCAATCTACCGCCAGCTAGGCGAAGCATCGCAGCCAATTCTCGCCTGGATAGTGGGTCGACGATCACCCAGTGCACGGTCACACCAAATCGTCTCTGCAACTCGGCCAACGCCAGCGCTTGACTCTTTGCAACACGCCGATTTGGAGCCCGCGCGTCCGTGACTAGAAAAACAGCATCTAGTTTGGGGTGACGTCGGAGTACGACCGCCAGGCAATCGGCGGGGAGGGTGTCGCCGCGAGGTACGAGCTGACGTGCAAAAGCAAACGCCTGATCGCGATTCCTCGCTCCTAACGGTGATGCTAGCTTAGGCGCGAGCGTAGGGCGCTCATTAAAGCCAACACAAAACAGATCCGTGTTTTTCGGCAGTTTCTGCAATAGACGAGTCAGCTCAACCAGTGCCCGCTCGCGGCGTGTTTCGCCGGCCCGCATCTTGAATTCCATGCTCAGTGAGCAATCAAACAGAATCGCAACGCGACGGGTACGCTCCGATTCGAACTCTTCCTGCTCGGTCTCGTCGTGCCAATTGAACTGCGTTGCATCCCAGAAGCCTTCGCGGATATCACTCGGATCCGTGAGCATCCATAGGAAAATCGTCATGATGACGATTTGTAGGCGCATCATCCGTCTCCAAAAAGAATGTCACCAAGTCAGTGCACTGATGGCGGCCTCACCAGTTCGAAATTGACTCATCGGCAGGCGGTCTACCGGCCTGCCAAAGTCGGAGGTTTTGCGGCTGGTCCTCACATATCGTGGTAGCCTCCCAGGGACTCAACAACACGCCACCGGCAACTAGCCGACGTGGTCTGGTGTCAATGCGACAAAGCGATGGTGTTGCCGACGGAACCGGTCGTGTTCGTTGGCGTGCAGTTGTTCTTGTCCAGCGAAAACCGGCTATTTTCTGTTGAGATAACAATTCGTATCGTTGGACAAGAGCGACAGTAACCGCAAGATCGCTAATGCCTTGAAGATGATGAAAGATCGTTTGAACAAAAGTAGGGTCATTGACTGCCGTGGTCCACTCACGGCACCAAGCCTCAATCCGTCGCCGCTCACTGGACGTGGGTTCGAGTCCGACGGGAAAGTCCAAATGCACTTGCAGTTGTCCCGCCATCGACCAAATGCGGCGGTCGGGGGAACGTCGCACGGGCCCATAGTTGGCTCCAATCCAAACTCGAGGAATCACGCCCTCCAAAACTTGGCCTAGATCTTGTACTCGCGGTAGTCGGAAATGCCGTGAGTCGTCGACCCCCAAAGCTATTCTTTTTAATCGGATGTCAGCGGCGACGATGGTGTGATCCATCGAGTATTTCCCAGAGAGCCGGATCAGATCAATCCGCTGCGGACCGAGTGCATCCGCCAGTTCACCAGTTGACGGAGGCGGCTCGCGCAACGCGCGCAGTTTCATTTGCCGGATCCCATTTGGCGTCGGCTCAATCGAACAACCGAAAGGAAGCGCGCGAAGCTTGGAAACCAGTGTCCAGCAAGCGCGAAGGTCATCCACGGTTAGGCAAGGCAGACGATTCGAAACACCAACCGGGTATTCCTCCGTTGGGTTCGCAACGACGTCCCCTCGACCACACAACACAATGTCACCGAGCCGAGGGTAAACAAGTACATGGTCGATCCTCTGTAAACCGCCTAGATCACGTCGTGTCCTGACCTGATCCACACTTTCACTTGAGGAATGATCGTTAAGAGAACTGTGTGATCTTTTTGAGCGACCATCCTCATCGACAATGCGGGCATTGACTTTTCCAAGCCGGCGAAGCGAAACAAACCGCGTCACCGGATAGACATTGTCGAGTACTCTTTTCGGCTCAACACTCAGTGACTGGTCGACAATCGTCGTCAGACCGTCTGGCCCGACGAGGACGCCACCGGGTGGGGCGCCAGCCACCGGAATGGCAACCGTCTGCGCGAGGAGATTCGAATGCAGGCAAGAGACGGTCAAAAGCCAAGCGAGGATAAACTCTGGTCGCCAATCAACCGTGGCGGCAGATTTTCCTCCGCCTGCTTCAGAATTCGCAGCGTTCGCGCCCCCACGCCGGTCCCGCAACGCTCGTAACGACGCGTGACGGTGATCACCTGCTCTTCCCTCGTCCATGTTGTTTCTCCATCTACTGGTATTCCATCGATTCATCGCTGATGTTCATCTAGTGCATCACGGTTTCCACGATTCCCCCCTCATTAGGAACCGGCGCGCTCGAACCATCGCGAAATACTGGTGCCCAGCGTTGGTGGTGGTTACCATGGTTGGCAGCGTCAGTTTGGCGTCGCGTTTACACGAGACAATTCACTGCAATCGGGGCTCGATGTCCCATGCCCGAAACGGAGAAATACGTTGTGAAGACTCAATTTTTTCGCGTTGTCGTCGCACTGCTAGCGATCGTGGCAACTCTCAATACTTGCCAGGGACTTTCCGCGCAAGAAAGCAACACACCTCCCTCGGGATTCACGGCGTTGTTCAACGGCAAGGATCTAGCTGGTTGGCATGGGATGAAGACCATGGACCCGCGGAAGATGGACGCAATGAGCTCGGCGGACTACGACAAGCTGCGCGCGGACAACGGGAAAGTAACCGAGACTCACTGGATCGCCGTCGACGGAGCCATCGTCAATGATGGCAAGGGACCCTACCTGACGACCGACAAGTGGTACGGCGACATGGAACTGCATATCGATTACAAGACCGTTCCAAAAGCCGACAGTGGAATCTATCTACGGGCAACTCCCCAGGTTCAAATCTGGGACTACACCGACAAGGGAAAATTCGGCATCGGTGCTGATAAAGGGTCGGGCGGACTTTGGAACAATAGCGCGGGAACCAAGGGCAAGGACCCGCTGGTCAAAGCAGACAAGCCGTTCGGAGAATGGAATCGCTTTCGTATCCTTCAAATCGGCGACAAGACCTCGATTTGGCTCAACGGACAGCTGTTGGTCGACCATGCCACCATGGAGAATTACTGGGACCGATCGCGCAAGACTCCACTGATTGCACGAGGTCCGATCCAACTGCAAACGCACGGTGGTGAAATTCAATGGAGAAACATTTTCATTCGAGAAATTTCGTCGGAGGAAGCGAACAAATCATTGCGTCGAGGTGAATCGAAACTGGGTTTCAAATCCCTGTTCAATGGCAACAACCTCGAGGGGTGGTCGGGCCCCGTGAGTAATTACCAAGTCGTGGACGGAACGATCCAATGTAAAAAGGGTAAAGGCGGCACGATTTACACGGTCGAGGAATACCAGGACTTCGTTGTTCGCTTGGAGTATAAGTTGCCAGTTGGTGGCAACAACGGTCTGGCCATCCGCTACCCGGGCAGTGGCGATACAGCCTACGTGGGCATGTGCGAGTTGCAAGTGCTGGATAACACGGCCACCAAATTCGCAAAGTTGGACAAACGGCAGTACCACGGATCAGCCTATGGCATGGTGGCCGCTCACCGTGGTTACCAGCGTGCGATTGGCGACTGGAATTATCAGCAAGTCCGCGTGAAAGGCTCAACAATCAAAGTCGAACTTAACGGATTTACGATCCTCGACACCGACCTGTCAAAGGTCACCGAATACATGGGTGGAAGGCCGCATTCCGGCAAGGATCGTACGTCGGGCCATTTCGGATTCGCCGGCCACTCCGATCCGGTGCAATTCCGAGATGTTTCAATCAAGAGAATCGAAGACTGAATAAGAACTGACTTTTCCATTCGGACCACGACCGTTGCTATCGGCGACGTGGCTGATTGACGTTATCTCCGAAACCCCGAAGTCTCTGTACGCCAGTCCGCACGGAGACTGAGGAGTGCCGGAGCACTATCCTGATGGATGCGATAATCCTCGATGCCCACGTTTGCTGGACAACCCGTTATTGAACTTCGAGACGTCGCTTTCCATTACCCGGACTCGGACTTCGCGCTGGCCATCGATCACTGGATCGTGGAAACGGGCGAGCAAGTCGCGTGCGTGGGGCCAAGTGGATCGGGTAAGACAACTCTGTTGCAATTGCTCGCCGGCACACTAGTTCCTCAATCCGGCACGATTGACGTTCTCGACTCGCAGATTTCCAATGCGAATGAGTCCCAACGACGCTCCATAAGACTGCGTGAGATTGGGATGGTGTGGCAGGAATTTGCTCTCTTGGACCATCTCACGGTCCTCGAGAATGTCCTGCTCCCCCTGCGGCTCGACCGTGAAATCAAAGATCTACGACCGCATCGACAAGCTGCTGGCGAATTGCTCAGAAAATTGGGGCTCGAAAATCGAGTCATGAAGTTCCCGCTTACACTCTCTCAAGGCGAACGACAGCGTGTCGCCATCGCTCGTGCGCTGGTTCGCACTCCTCGACTTCTGCTAGCGGATGAACCGACCGGCAACTTGGATCCATCGAACAAGCGGAACATTGTCGACCTATTGCGAGACTATGCGTCTTCGCACTCGGCAACGCTCGTCTTCGTAACCCATGATCACTCGTTGCTGAGAGATTTTTCTCGCACAGTAAACATTGCAGAGTTGAATTCGCACGCCCTAACGGCGCAGGACGATGCCAATGCGTGACGCTCTGTACCTGGCGTGGCGGTACCTCGCCTTCCATCTCGGAACTAGTGTCGCGTTGTGCGCTGCCCTGACGATTGTCATGTTTGTCCCGATGTCGATCCAGTGGCTGATCGCCGACGCTGCGGAAACGCTTCACGCCCGCGCTCGCAGTACGCCGCTCGTCTTGGGACAGCAGGGAAGCAGCCTGGACCTAACCCTGCACGCTCTCTATTTCGAGTCAACAGTCCCCGATACGGTCAGCTACGCCGATGCTAGAGACGTGACTGAAACGTCACTTGCCCGTGCGATACCACTGATGGTCAGCTATCGAGCTCGCAAGGCTCCGGTGGTCGGGACGACGGTGGATTACCTGGACTTTCGATCGCTGCGCCTCGCCGCCGGACGACGATTCCACTCGTTGGGAGAATGTGTGATTGGCAACGAGGTCGCGAGGCGGCTTCAGTTGGGTGTCGGTGACACGATCTTGTCGACTCCGGAGAATGTCTTCGATATTGCCGGCGCCTACGCATTGCGGATGAAGATCGTGGGCGTTTTGGAGCGTAGTTCGCAGGCGGATGACCGCGTTGTGTTTTGCGATATCAAGACCACATGGGTGATCGCCGGTCTGGGTCATGGTCATGACGACGTCGAGAATATCGAACAGTCACGACTGTTGAGCCATGACGGTAGTACTGTGACGGCGAGTGCGGCCGTGCAGCAGTATAACGAGATCACACCAGACAATCTCGACCAATTTCACTTCCATGGCGACACGAGTTCGTTTCCTCTCACCGCGGCGCTCGTGATACCGCGCGATACAAAATCCGAAACGCTTTTATTGGGCCGGTACGACAACATGCCGCTACTCCATCTGGCGCGCCCCAATCGAGTGATCGATGATCTGTTGCAAACCGTCGCGCGTGTCCGCACTTATGTGGTCGCCGTGTCCATTCTGCTGGGTGCGACCACCGTCCTATTGATCGGCGTCCTGTTTGTCTTGATCTGGCGACTGCGGGCAACCGAGTTGCGGACGATGCGTCTGCTCGGCGCGTCGCGACAGCAAATCGTGATGATCTTGGGAAGCGAGGCCACGATCGTCTTCGCGCTCAGCTTCACCGTCGCCACCGGCGCCGCGTATCTTGTCGGCCAGTTTGGAGAGTCCGTTATCTGGTGGTGGATGTAGGGCGATCCGTGGGCTACCGTTCACGACGACGCGACCAATGTGTGGCACTGGCTTCGCCAGTGTTTTTTTGTGGGCTGCCACCCACGGCGGCATGCCATCCGCCGCGAACGGGACCTATGAGCATTGCGGATAGTGAGCGCGGCTGACGCAACCAAACTGAGCCTGAGCTGTTGTGGCACAAAAATCGGCCAGGTAGGCTCGCGGTTCGTAGTTAGACGGTCGAGCGACCCAAGATTCGCGCCGATTGGCCAGTTGTTCATCGCTGACATGCAAGTGGATGTCACCCGCCAGCAGATCGAATGAGATCTCATCTCCGTTCTCAACCAACGCGATCGGCCCTCCCACGGCCGCTTCCGGCGAGCAGTGTACGCCGATCGCCCCGTGTGAAACACCGGAAACACGAGTGTCGGAAAGGAATGCCACTTTTCCGTCCAACTCTGGAACGGCTAGTGCGGCGGTGGCGACCAAAACTTCTGGCATACCGCATGCTACCGGCCCAAGGTTGCGAAGCACGATGACCATGCCCGCCTCGATCCGCTTCGACTCAACCGCATCGACAATTTCTCGCGCATCGTCAAAACAGATCGCTGGCCCTTGAAAGGTCGGATTCTGCATGCTGGAAACCTTAAAGACGACTCCGCCCGGAGCGATATTGCCAAAACAAATCTGCATATCGGCGTAGGACTTGAACGGTTGATCGAGCGGTGCGAGCAGATCCTGATCCAGCGGTACGTCGGGGATTTGAGCCAGGTTATCGGAAACGGATTTTCCCGTTACGGTTACACAGTCACCTTTGAGCAAGCCGGCATTCAACAAGTGCTTCAAGAGTAACGGCGTTCCTCCGAGATGATGCAAATCGACCATTGTGCGTTTGCCGCGAGGTGCGAAGCTAGCCAACACCGGTGTCGAGCGGAATATCTGCTGAATATCCGCCAACCTGAAAGAGACTCGAGCTTCCTGAGCTAGCGCCAATAGGTGCAGAACTCCGTTGGTCGAACCGCCCGCCGCGGCAATGGCAACAGTGGCGTTCGCGAATGCATCAGCGGTCAATATGTCGCGGGGACGGAGCCCGGACTCCAGCATGCCTCGAACCAATTGCCCGGCGCGCTGACACTCTTCACGCTTTTCGTCGCCGACTGCCGGAATCGAACTACTGAATGGCGGCATCAACCCTATCGCTTCCATCGCAATCCCCCAGGTATTGAAAGACGCGGCGATCCCACATCCACCTGCACCTGGGCAGGCGTTGCGAAGGATTTCGTCGGCTTCCTCCTGCGTCATCGCCCCGACATTGGCGGCGGCTTGCGAATCGTAGACGTCAAGGATCGTGATGTCTTTTCCGTTGTGACAGCCGGGTTGAATGCTACCGCCACTAATCAACAGTCCCGGATAATTGAGGCGTGCCAATGCCATGCCAAAACCGGGCCCGTTCTTGTCGCAGTTGTGCAGGCCGATCAAGGCATCGTAGCCATGGGCGGAAACTACACACTCGGCCGCATTGGCGATCATGTTGCGAGACGGAAGACTCCCATTCCCGCCCTCGTGCCCCTGAGTGATGTTGTCGCTGACTCCTGGTGTACCAAATGGCAGGCCAATCAGACCGGCCTCCTTGCAACCGACGGCCAACTGCTGAGACAACTCGTAGGCGTGCATGTTGCATAAGTTACCCTCGAGTAACGGCGTGCCAATCCCCACTTGCGGTCGATCAAAATCCTGGTCGGTAAACCCCAACCCATAGTAGAAGGCTGTAATTCCCTTTTGCCATCCGTGTGTCAAATGCCGACTATTCCAGTTCAGTGGCTGAGACGCCATCACATTACCTCAAATTCGATTAGTAATCGTTCTCGACAATAATCAACAATCTGACCATCATTGCGCATCATCCCATTCGTCTTGGCGACATAGTGTTAAGCCGTCACTCTTTTGAACCGCTCAATGGCAGCTTCGACATTTTCGCGGCTGTTGAATGCGCTCAATCGGAAGTAACCTTCACCGCTTGCGCCAAATCCACTCCCAGGAGTTCCAACCAGATGACCCCTGTCGAGTAACAAGTCGAAAAAGTCCCAACTCGACAGCCCACCCGGCGTTTTCAGCCAGACGTAAGGAGCATTGACACCACCAAAGACGGTAATGCCCGACGACTCCAACCCCTCCCGGAGGAGTCTCGCATTTTCAAGATAGAAGTCGATCAACTCTCGTATTTGCTGTTTGCCAGCATCGCTGTACGCTGCCGCAGCCCCCCGCTGAATCGGATACGAGACACCGTTGAACTTGGTGCAGTGTCGACGATTCCAAAGAGAGTGCAACGGTTGAACTTCACCGGATGAGAGTTTCCCCATCACTGTCTTTGGGACCACGGTGAAGGCGGTACGAACTCCGGTAAACCCAGCGTTCTTGCTGAAGCTTCTAAATTCGATCGCGACCTCTCGGGCACCGTCCACTTCGTAAATCGAGTGAGGAATCTGAGGATCTGTGATGTACGCTTCATAAGCTGCATCGAACAGGATGATCGCATCGTTGTTCCGAGCGTAGTCGACCCATTCACTGAGCATATCCATCGTGGCAACCGTGCCCGTTGGATTATTGGGGTAGCAAAGGTAGATCAGGTCTACCGGTTCACTCGGCAACGACGGCCGGAACTGATTTTCCTCAGTGACAGGAAGGTAGACGAATCCCTGGTAGCGGCCGATCTCGTCCGCTACACCAGTTCGTCCGACCATCACATTGGTGTCGACGTAAACCGGGTAGACCGGGTCCAACACAGCCACTCGATTGTCGGGCCCGAAAATGTCGAGAATGTTCCCGGAATCACATTTGGATCCATCGGATACGAAAATCTCGTCGGCCGCAATGTCGACGCCACGTGCCACGTAGTCGTTGGCAACGATCGCTTCCCGCAAGAAGTCGTATCCCTGTTCAGGACCGTAGCCGCGAAACGTCTCTCTCACGGCCAGCTCGTCCACAGCGACGTGCATTGCCTCAATAATCGCCGGTGGCAGCGGCTCGGTCACGTCACCGATTCCCAGTTTGATCACGTCGGCGTCGGGGTGACTGTCGATAAATGCATTGACACGACGGCCAATCTCCGGAAACAGATAGCCGGCTTGTAGTTTCAGATAATGCTCGTTGATCTGTGCCATTGGTAATGGACCTTCGTTGTCATCTTTTTCTATGTGGTGCAAACAAGCATTGCATTTGAATCGATCGGTCAGCATCCAGCAAGGAGGAGAGGCGCTGGGTCGCGATGGCTTTGCCGGCGCTTTTGAGCCGAACTCGCTAGCCTCGGAGCCTGTCGTTAGCTTCGCGTGATCTTGCAGAATCCGAGGATAGCGTCTGCGGCGCAAATCCGCATTGTCTTGCAACGGAGTTTCCACTTGCAGTGCCAGGCTTCACATTGACGAAACAAAAAAC
>DUDC01000085.1 GCA_012959465.1 Planctomycetaceae bacterium | reverse complement strand
CCGTCCGAATCCAACAAGTTATCCAGAATCATCGATCCTCGAGCGATCGCCAAGGGTTTTTCTCAGTACTCGTAGGCGTCGGGCAGCTGCAATTGCCTGCGATGTCTCCCTAGGTCGCAACACGTTTTCACTTTCCGCCTCCCCTCCTGTGCCTATGTACCTCTGGACCAACTGGTGCGTCGTCAACCTCGTCGATGATTGACCGTGTCATGAATCGAATTTATACTTGGGTTATTGGTCCAGCGGCTAGGACACGATTCCTTAACATCTTCTAGTTTGTGTTTTCATTTTCGGCGAAACTTGGCCGACGAAAACTTGGAAAGTTTGGTTTCTTCAAGATGATCTTGCGAGCGATATTGACGGCCGCTATTTTGATCGTCGTCTCTGCGTTGTTGTTGGCGACGAAAAGATCACAACTCAAGTCGCAGATCATTCGCAACGCCCTCTTCTCGTTGTATTGCATTGGTGGCGTATTGCTGATTGTAATTGTCATTCGACGTCCACTGCCCAACGGAAACGGTGTTGACGGAAGTGACGGCGACGGCGAACAGGTCAGCATCCGCGCTGTGGACCTACCATCCGACGGCTATGTTGGATCGCAGGTCTGTCGGGACTGCCATCTCAGTGAATACGATTCCTGGCACGCGTCGTTTCATCGCACCATGACTCAAGTCGTCGGTCCTGAGACGGTAATGGGTGATTTCGACAATGTAACGCTGCACGACCGTAATCAAGAATTTGTTTTGAGTCGCCGTGGTGACGATTTCGTCGCTGAATTTGATGAGCCAATGCTCAGCTATTCGGCCGGCAGCCCAGTACGCGTGGAGCGGAAGATGGTGATGTCGACGGGCTCACACCACATGCAAATGTATTGGTATCCGGTGGCGCCGAACTCCCGGCTTGTTGGATTGTTCCCGTTTGCCTATTTGCAGGAAGATCAGCGATGGGTGCCCCGCGATTCCGTCTTCCTACAGCCGCACCTGGACCAACGTACTGTCGAGATCGGACGGTGGAATAAGGGATGCATCCGTTGCCACGCAACTCACGGTAAGGCCGGAATCGAAATTGAGATGACGGAAAACGGTGAGAAGTACAACGCGTTTGAAGCGAAAACCAGCGTTGTGGAGTTCGGCATTTCGTGTGAGGAGTGTCACGGTCCTGGCGAGATGCACGTTAGCGAATTCAGCGAGGGAAACTCAGTCAACCCAGGTCAATCACTTGGAAAACCGTACATTGTTCATCCAGGACGCTTGCCCGCGGAACGGTCGGTGCAAATCTGCGGTCAATGTCACGGACTTTTCGATTACTTGAGCAAGGAAGATCGTGAACATGTGCTGATCAATGGCGAAACGTTTCGGCCTGGCGACGATTTGGCGGCATCGAGGATCTTGTTGCGCAGCATCGAAGACTACGAAAGCCCTGAGTTCAATCGACTCGGAGGCGGAATAAAGGAGCTCGTTAAGAGATGTTGGAGTGACGGAATGGTCCGCGTCTCGGGGCGCGAATACAATGGGGTAATTCGTTCACCTTGCTTTAAGGGTGGCAAGATGACCTGTATCACCTGTCACCAGATGCATCGCGATTCAGACGATCCTCGCCCGATCGACAAGTGGACCGACGACCAGCTAATGGTCGACATGCGAACAAACAAAGCCTGCACCCAATGCCACCAATCGTTCGAGGATTCGGACGTGCTGGTTCAACACACACATCACGCGGCCGATTCTTCGGGCAGCAACTGTTACAATTGCCATGCATCCTACACGACGTACGGATTACTCAAGGCGATTCGTAGTCACCAGATTGAATCACCAGATGTTGCAGTTGCTCTTCAGACCGGCCGCCCGAACGCTTGTAATCAATGCCATCTCGATCAGACGCTCGCCTGGACGGCGGACCATTTGCAACGATGGTATGAGATTTCACCGCCCAAATTGTCCGATGACGACCGACAGGTCGCCGCATCGGTTCAGTGGCTACTTAAGGGCGATGCCGGCCAACGTGCGCTGATGGCTTGGAGCTACGGTTGGTCCGATGCTCAGCAGGCGGCTGGCACGCAATGGATGGCACCTTATCTGGGCCAGCTTCTCGAAGACCCGTACGATGCCGTTCGATACATAGCACAGAGATCACTGAATCGAATCCCCGGTTTCGAAGAGGTCGAAGGCGGTTTTCTGGGCAATTCCGCCCAGCAGAAAGAGAGTCATGCCAGCGTATTGACGATCTGGTCTCAACAAACGGGCCCGCCGCAGATCAAGAACGTGTTGAGATTGCTAATCGACAGCGAAGGCAACATAATGACCAAGAGATTCGACGAACTGCTCAGGCAACGTGACGATCGCGAAGTGCGACTTCTGGAATAGACGCTAGAGGGCCATGAGGTTGGCAGGATGCCGGTGGCATTAATCAAAGGCTTGCTGCGATGGGCGACGGAAAGAAAACAAATCACAATCTTCTCCCGCTAGTTATCGTCGGAATCGCAAGTTCGGTCGTGGTTTGCATCGGGTTTGCCGCTGTCTTGGTCCTTCCTGCGGTGCAGGCAATGAGGGAGTCGGCGCGGCGGCAAAAAGTCGAGGCGGACCTTAGGGAATTGGCGACAGCGTTGAGCAACTATGAGCAGCTTAACGGCGGTTCGCTCGGAGTGGACTCGATCGATGTATCGACCACAATCGAAATAGAGTCGAGCGAAACACGATTCGTCGCGTGCCGGGCAATTCTCTCCGAATTCGAAGAACGGTATCACTGGTCTGATAACTGGGTAGAGAATGGACGGACAATTCACGACCAGGGAAACTCACCACGGGCTGTGTTTGTTATCACTCAACCAGCCGAAAACACTGACCGAAAAGCTGCCGTAATCTACAAGTACGCCGGCGAGGCGCCGCAAGTGACAGATATAGGCGCGATGTTCTTGATCGAGTTGCCGGAGGACTTTCTCAGAGGAGATGACCGGTCGATCTCGAATAATGACATCGGCAACCTATCTCGCATCGTGCCGTAAACGGTCCTTGGAGAGATTCGCCACATTCACTGCGATGGATTTACTGATCGCACGTGAAAATCGGCGACCATCATTAGATGGTCACTCGCCTCGCTATCGTGAGCCAGCAGCCGCAGATCGCGAAGCGACTTTTTTGAGAGGCTACTGGTGTCGATCAGAAACCCACCTGCTGGCCGCAGAGTTGCATGGTCGTAGGTGACAAGGTCCAGCCGTCCCGGCCAAAAGGATTCCTCTTTCCTAAGGCCACGCCATGTGAACGCTGCCCGCTTGTCCACGCCAAGCAACAGCAACTCCGACAATCCCGCCGTCTCAAGAATGTCAAGCGGCTTGCGCGAACCGACTAGGTTATAGTCACCGATGACTACGACTCCCGCATCCGCGAGTTCTCTACTCGCCTCACGATTGCGAATTTTCTGAATCCCGGCAGCCAGTTGTTTCGCTTGTTGCACTCGCGCCAGATCTTCCCGACTGCCAGTGAAACCGCAGCACTTGAGATGTACGCTGATGACCACAAGCGGTTTCGAATTGGGCAATTCAATGATGGCAGCAGCACACCGATCGAGTTCCATAGCAATCGGTTCAAGTGGTAGCGAGGATGCAATGCCGCAGCCATTGGACCAGTGTAAATTGACCTGGCCTTCCGTCGGTACAATTTGGGCGGCTGCCTTTCGGAACGCTGTTTCGTCCCATTCCTCTTGAAAGCAGAATATGTCGGCCTTCGCTGCAGCGAGCAATCGTTTGATGGATCCGGATCGATCGTTGTTGCTCATGCCTTGGCGAAGGGTGTTTAAATTCGCGATCCTGAAGTTAGAAGTGTCTGACTTTGCGAAGGTCGATTTGAGTGATCGCGGATGCCGTTTTTGTAGGACGATGGAAACAGCTTGGTCGAGCTGATCGGATCCGGAGAAATTGAGTTGAATTCGGTCGTCCGGTTGAACGTTGAACATCTGCAAGTCCAGTCGCAATTCGTATCGTTCCGACGCAAATGTCGGCAAGCATGCAAATCCGAGTTCCGACCAGGGGATCGATTGATTGGGATCGGCACTGGATATTGCTGTCCTTTTTCTGAAGTCGATCGTCAGCTCTTGACGTCGAGGTAAGGCGATTTCAAGTCGCAGTGTCCCGTCGCTTTCGATTCCGCTCTGCAGATTGATTTCGCTGCCGATGTCAAAATGGACGTACAATTCGCTGCCGTTGGTCACCGCAGACACCTTGCTGAGATCAAACGATGCGATCGCATCGCCCTGCTCATCGCTGGCCACAGAGTATTGTTCGCCCCAATCGGAAAACACGCCATCGATTGTAGGAAGTTCGGCTCGAGCGGCCGATGGAAGGCAGGCGAGGATTAGAGCCAGTCGAAATTGGGTATTCATGTGTCTCATCTTTTCTGCGATCTAACCCGAAAAAGCGGACGGCGCACCTGGCATCAGGGTTGTGCCTGGGCCATCGGTCCGTCGCGCGCCGAAGCGGCCGATTTCGGCGGGGCTTCAACTCGTGTTAGATTCGTCGGCCCAAGGATAACCGGACATTATAACCATGTCACCCACGAACACGACATTCAATATTGAATTGTTATGTCGGTGGAAACGATGTAGAATTCTACGACCGAATGTTCGAGCAGAAATGGGGCGGCTGGTTTATAGATCACTCGGGCACGTAAGAAAGGCCGCCGAATGAGCACGACGCCGCGGACAGGACTTCTTTCCGCCAGTTTCGTTGGGTTGTTGGTTACTCAATTACTCACAGCTACTAATGACAATGTCTTTCGTTGGCTCGTCATCGGTATTGGCAAGACGCTTGTTGACATGGAAGGTGGACAAGAGGGTGCTATCCTCGCAGCGGGCACAGCCTGTTTCGTTTTGCCCTACCTTTTTCTAGCTGCGACAGCCGGGTACTTGGCAGATCGCTTCAGCAAACGCAACGTCGTCGTCGCCTGCAAGATCGCCGAAGTCGTCATCATGAGTCTGGGCATCCTTGCGATCATGACTCAAAGCGTCGTTTTCCTGTTCGTTGTCGTGGTATTGATGGGAGCTCAAAGTGCCCTATTTTCCCCATCCAAACTCGGCTGCATTCCCGAGATTCTGCCGGTGGAGAAGATCTCGGCGGCCAATGGTCTCTTCGGACTGACAACGGTAGCCGCAACCGTTGTCGGCATGGCGATCGGGAACTGGCTGAGTGACCGATGGCGCGTTGATCCTGCTGCGAACATCATGTTATGCGCTGCTGTCACGATCGGCCTGGCGATTATTGGCACTGGTTTTAGCCTACTGATTCGCCCATTGCCCGTTGCAAATGC
>DUDC01000084.1:9004-31167 GCA_012959465.1 Planctomycetaceae bacterium | reverse complement strand
TACAACAATTTCTAACGTCCAAAATGGAATCGCATTGGTGGAAATGGCGTGGATTTCGCAACCTGCCGTGCCTGGCAACCATTTCATCGTTGTTCTTGTTGGGAGCCGGTGGGTGTCACTTTTGAAGCGTCAGTGGTTTATGATCTGCCTTGTCTCTGTATTGGGATTGGGCTGGATCTGGCACACGGCGTTAGAGAGTTTCGCCGAGTCGACGGCACTGCGATACATCATCGTGGCAACGGTACTGTTTCTGATGGCGCTGCCGTTGGATGCCCAAATGATGTGGCGAAGCGTCCGCCGCCCGCTGGCCCCACTCGTCGGCAGTGGCTTGAACTTCATTTTGGTGCCGCTCTTGGCCTGGTCCGTCTCGCGTTTTTTTAATCGAGAAATGTCGGTCGGGCTCATGGTCGCTGCGGCTGCCCCTTGCACACTCGCCTCGGCTTCGGTCTGGACGCGCCGCGCCGAAGGCAATGACTCCGTTTCGATGATGATCACGATCTTGACCAATATGGCGTGTTTCGTCGTTACCCCGATGTTGGTGTTGCAAACGACTGGTTTGGAGTCGAATACGGAGAGTTTGTCGTTTTCCCGGTTGGCAACCAAGTTGGGCCTGCTGGTTGTCTGCCCGATGGTTCTGGCTCAGCTGTTGCGACGAAGCCAAGCTGTCGCCAGCTGGGCGACGGAAAAGAAAAAGATCCTTGGTGTCTTCGCCCAATTCGGCCTGCTGGCGATCGTCACGATGGGTGCCGTGCGGGCCGCTACCTATGCAGGGGAGGGTGGCGTCAGCCAGTATCTCGGTGTACTGCCTTGGTTGTTCCTGGCTGTTCTAGGAATTCACCTACTCACCTTTTTCGCAGGGCTTGCCACTACGAAATGGCTCGGCATGCCGGATCAAGACCGGATTGCCGTGGCGATTGGCGGTAGTCAGAAGACGCTCATGGTTGGGCTTCATCTCTCCATCGAGCTGGGTGTCAGCGTTTTTCCGATGATTCTGTATCACCTCACCCAACTGGTGGTCGATACGTGGTTAGCCGACTGGTGGCGAGAAAGAACCAAGAAACAGAAAACAGGCCAACCCCCCCACCCGTGATGGGTTTCGATACGGACGTGTCGCTCTACGCCGGCTTCCCAGGGGCATTGAGCCTTGTGGATGGAATGACGACACGGTATTCTACGGACTTGCACAATCCAAGACGTACCTTTTGACGGGAATAACGACGATGAAGGATGGGATCCATCCCGAGTACTTCGACACCAAAGTCCACTGTGGCTGCGGTAACGAATTTGTAACTCGGAGCACTCGACCTGAGATGCGGATTGACATTTGTAATGCCTGCCACCCGTTTTATACCGGACGGGTCAAGTACGTTGACACGGCGGGCCGAATTGAAAAATTCCAGACCAAGTTTGCTAAGGGGTCTTACGCAAGTTTGCAGACCAAAACGAAGAAGAAATAGCCAGTTCGGTCATAAATCGTCTACGGCTCGTTCCACAGTGGTGGTGCGAGCCGTCATTTTTTAGTCGATTCAGTTTCTCTTTCCAACGATTTGGCGGTGGCTGAATGTCTTCGATGCGTGAAACGCTTGACGAAAAACTGGCTCGTTTTGAAGAGTTGGAGCAGAAACTCATCGACCCAGAGGTTCTAACTAACGCCGCAAAAATGTCGGCGGTGGCTCGTGAACATGGCCGCCTGAGGCCGTTAGCCGTGCTCTACCGGAATTTTCGTCAGCTCAACGAAGATCTCGTTGAGCTCAAGGAGATGTTGGAGAGTTCAGACCCGGACGAACGAGAGCTGGCGGAGGTGGAGAGCACCGAACTTCGCGAAAAACGTGAGCGGCTTTGGGAACAGCTGTTGGATGTGACCGTTGGGGGAGAGGATGCTGCCCGCACACGTTGCATGCTGGAAATTCGTGCCGGAATCGGCGGCGATGAAGCGGCCCTCTTTGCCCGCGACTTATACGAAATGTACAAGCGTTACGCGGAAACGAAGCGGTGGAAGATCGAGGTTTTGGGGGCCAGCCCCACCGAACTTGGTGGATTCAAAGAGATTACCCTTGGCGTGACTGGGGATGGTGTCTTTCGTGAATTGCAGTACGAAAGTGGTGGGCACCGTGTGCAACGCGTACCCGAAACCGAAACGAAGGGACGAGTCCACACGTCCGCAGCAACGGTTGCGGTCATGCCAGAACCCGAAGACATCGAAGTCGAATTGGGGCCCGACGACTATCGCAAGGACATCTATCACGCCAGCGGACCAGGCGGCCAGCATGTCAACAAGACGGCGTCGGCCATTCGGCTGACTCATTTCGAGACTGGCATGGTGGTGGCTATCCAGGACGAAAAGAGTCAACACAAGAACCTCGCCAAGGGGATCCGCATTCTCAAGTCTCGCTTGTACGATCATTATCAACAGATTGAGCATCAGAAACGTTCTGAGCACCGCAAGAGCCTGGTTGGATCTGGGGACCGTAGTCAGCGCATCCGGACCTACAATTTTCCAGAGAACCGCCTCACCGACCACCGCGTTCCCGGATTGACGCTTTACAAACTCGACCAGATCATCGCGGGGGATATTGGGCCGATCGTGGAAGCACTTTTGAAGCACGAACGCGACAACCTGCGCGAATCGATGGGCGGTTTGGACTAGTTTGCGGCGATCGGTGGAGGCGGGACACTCTTCGTCAAGTGTGGAGCGCGGCAAGAGTGCGTTGAAGAACGGAGAAGGCAGATGACGGATGAGCTCTGGACCACCAAACGCTTGCTTTCCTGGACCACCCAGTTCTTGCAGAAACACCATACTGACTCGCCTCGGTTGGATGCCGAAGTCTTGCTGGCTCATGCCCGCCAATGCGATCGGATCACCCTGTACACTTCCTTCGAAGAAGAGGTGGACGATCGCACTCGAGGAACGTTCCGAGAATTAATCCAGCGTCGGGCCGCCGGCTGTCCTGTGGCGTACTTGGTCGGGCATCGCGAGTTTTTCTCGCTCTCGTTTGACGTCACCTCTGACGTACTGATTCCTCGGCCGGAAACCGAGTTTTTGGTCATGACCGCGTTGGATTGGGCCAAGCATCGATCGGTTCCACCTCGACAGATTATTGATGTGGGCACCGGATGCGGCGTGGTGGCAATTTGCCTTGCCAAGTATTTACCGGAAACGCAGATTTTGGCCACTGACATCTCGACGGCGGCAATCGAAGTAGCTCGGCGGAATGCGGCACGCCACAATGTGGCGGACCGAATTCGTTTTGTTGAAGCCGACTTGGTACCACTAGACGAGCTGGCCGCCTGTGACGCCGTGGTTAGCAATCCACCCTATATTGGATTGCGCGAAGCGAATACGCTCGATCGCGACGTGCGGGAGCACGAACCCCACGCAGCCCTTTTTGGCGGGGCGTGCGGTGAGGAGCTGACGCAACGTTTGTTCCAACACATCGGGGATCGGTTACCGGAAAACGCCGCGGTGATGGTCGAAATCAACTCCAATCGATCGAACGAATTGCTCGAGTTTGTTTCCAAATTGGATCTCTACCAATCACTGCGGATTTTGGATGATTTGGCAGGCCTCCCGCGGCTGTTGACTGCGGAGAGAGCGTGTGGCGGTGGACCGGCATAGGCGAAATTGCAGCGCAGAGTACAGCCGGAACTAGTAGCCCGCAGCGTAAACGGTGAAATCGTCAGTAACCCTCCGCCGCCAGCGAGCGATGCCATCTGCCGGGCTCCCACACTCACCACAAGATCGTGTTGGTCGAATCTGGCGGCTATGATACATTGCGTGGTTGGTTAACTCTATCGCAACCGTCACGGATGATGAGGCGTGAAAAACTACTTTCGAGCGGTACGAATATCGCTTAAATACCGCTGGAACCTCGTTGGTATTCTCCTCACTTCATTTATGGTGGCGGTTCTTTGGGGAGCCAACATTGGCGCGGTTTACCCGTTCATGCGAGTCGTGCTGGATGGGGGCTCGATTCAGGGCATGCTCCTCAAGCAGGCCGAAGAAGTCGAAGGCAGCCAGATAGTTTCGGTTGACTCCGAGCACTCATGGTTGGCCTCCGGTGGTACTCTGCTGGCGAAACAGCTAAGACGGCTGGCGTCGGTGGCCCCGACGAAACCGTTTCCCTCATTGATTTGGGTCGTGATCTTCCTATTCACCGGGACCTTAATCAAGTGTCTGTTTCTGGCCATCAGCATGATTTTGGTGGAACGTCTGGCCCAACTAGCAACACTCGATTTACGCAATCAGTTCTTTCGCCACACGATGAAAATGGAATTAAGCGCATTTGGCGATGGGCGAACCAGCGATCTCATGAGTCGATTTACTAACGACATCAGCGCTATCAAAGATGGCCTGACGGTGTTGTTTGGCAAATCAATTCGCGAACCTCTGAAAATGACGGTCTGCTTGATGGCAGCGGCGTTGATCAGTTGGCAACTGTTGCTCTTTTCTTTGGTCGTGACTCCGTTGGCATTCCTAGCCATGTACGTCCTTGCAAAGTCGATCAAACGGGCAAATCACCGGGCGATGGAGGAAATGGCGGTTGTTTACAGTCGCTTGGCAGAGTCGTTCTCGGGAATAAAACTGGTCAAGGCATACACGATGGAGCGGGTGGAACGAAGTCGCTTCCTGAAAACGGCCAAGGAACTCTACCGCAAGTCGATCAAGATTGCCGTTTACTCGTCATTGACGCGATCGAACAGTGAGATATTTGGTGTTTCGGTGATCTGTTTGGCTCTCGTCGCCAGCGGTTGGCTCGTGTTGTCCGAACAGACCATGTTGTTCGGGATCGCGATGGCATCGCAGCCATTGGAGATTATTCCCGTCATGTTGTTCTATGGTTTTTTGGTCGGAGTGAGTGATCCGGCTCGCAAACTTACGGACGTCTTCAATCAACTGCAACGAGCAGCGGCCGCTTCCGACCGTGTCTACACGATGCTTGATCGAGTGCCGAGCATCACGGATCCCAAGCAACCAGAAAAAATGCCAGTGGGTCCCGCCACCATCGAATTTGATCACGTCTCTTTCGGCTATGACGCCCATAAACCCGTCTTGCACAATGTCTGCTTGCGAATCGAAGCCGGGGAGACGATCGCGTTGATTGGCCCAAACGGTTGCGGGAAGAGTACGGTGGCCAGTTTGTTGTTGAGGTTTTATGATCCCGATGGCGGAGCGATTCGTATCGGCGGAGTCGATTTACGTGAACTGAGACGGCGAGACTTGCGTCGATCCATGGGTTTAGTCTTGCAGAGTACCGTCTTGTTTGACGATACGGTTGCCGACAACATTCGTTACGGAACACCCCATGCCAGTGACGCGGAAGTTGTCGAAGCAGCGAAGCGGGCGCAAGCACATGAGTTTATCGTGACTCGGCTCGCAAAGGGCTATGACACGATTGTCGGCGAACGAGGAGATTGTCTGTCAGGAGGTCAACGCCAGAGGATCGCGTTAGCCCGCACTATCCTCCGTAACCCGAGCCTGATGATCTTGGATGAGGCGACGAGTCAGGTAGATCAAAAGAGTGAACAGGTAATTCACGATACGTTACGCGAGTTCCTGCGAGATCGCACAGCGGTCATTATCACCCATCGTACGATGGCCCTTGAGTTTTGCGACCGAATCGTGGTCATGGAAGACGGACATGTCACCGACGTCGGCACTCACAAAGAACTCATCGGACGGTCCGTATTTTATCAACGGATGGTCAATGGAGAACTTCGCCGTTCCGCCTGATCTGCCTGCCAGTAAGAGAACCGGACGCTAACGCGTCCCGACCGATAGCCGCAGGAATTTTGCGGCGGCCAAGGGCAGCCTTGCTAATCCGGGACCATATGGCCGCTGATCAGTTGGATGAACTCCTCGTTGGTCTTGAAACGACCCAGTTGTCGGGTCAGCTGTTCCATCGCCTCAACATGATGCATCGACGACAACGTTCTTCGCAGCATCGTGACGGCATTGAGTGTTTCTTCATCGTGCAGCAGTTCTTCGCGTCGCGTGCCGGATTGAGCGATGTCAATCGATGGCCAGACTCGACGGTCGGCCAATTTCCGGTCGAGGACCAGTTCCATATTACCGGTACCTTTGAATTCCTGGAAAATCAGCTCGTCCATGCGGCTGCCGGTATCAATAAGGGCCGTTCCTACGACGGTCAGAGATCCACCTTCTTCAAAAGCTCGTGCGGTAGCGAAGAGTTTCTTCGGCACGTCCATCGCCTTGATATCGACGCCGCCCGACATCGTACGGCCGGTATTACCAACCCATTTGTTGAACGCTCGAGCCAAGCGGGTGATCGAATCCATCAGTAGAAAAACGTCGTGTCCAGCCTCGGCGAGACGTCGACACCGATCGACGATCAACTGTGAAATCCGCACGTGGCTTTCCACATCCTGATCCAAGCTGCTGGCTACGACTTGGCCGTTCACATTGCGTCGCATGTCCGTCACTTCTTCGGGACGCTCGTCAATCAGCAGCACGACCAAATAGACTTCGGGATAGTTTTGAGAGATACCGTGACTGATATGCTGCAACATGATCGTTTTGCCGGTGCGAGGCGGTGCAACAATCAGGGCTCGCTGGCCCCTGCCCAGTGGGGTCAACAGGTCCATAACCCGTGTGGTAAGCGGAGTCGTGCCCGTCTCCAAGCGAAACCACTTTTCGGGGTTGATGGCAGTCAGCGTGTCAAAATTAGGCACATTGGGGTATTCTTCGGGCGGCATTCCCTCGACGTCGACGATTTCACGAAGGCGGGGCCCTTGCTGTTTTCGTGCCTGCTGCACAAACCCTCGAATGATGACGCCTTGCCTTAGACTGAAACGTTCGATCATGGTTCCGGGGACAAATGGATCCGATCGCTCGCGGGAGTAATTATTGCTGGGACTTCGCAGAAACCCGTAGCCATTGGGGTGCAGTTCGAGTAACCCGCAGCCAGCTTCCAGAGGTGCATCACTGTTCGTCTCTGGGCCTTCGTTGTGATAGCCGCGATTGCCCCCTCTCCGACGTCGTCGCGATCGACCATTATTTTGGCCGCCGCCCTGGCCGCCCTGGCCGCCGCCGTGACCTCCGCCGTGACCTCCGCCGTGACCTCCGCCGTGACCTCCAGATCGATTCCGTGACCGTCTCTTCTTTGCCATATTTCACCCGCAGAATGTCTTGGTGACTACGTTACTCGAAAACGCAATCCTACCGATAAAGAAAGATATGAACGCTCGAAGCGTCGCGACCGAGGCTGAATTCCATGCCAACGGCTTAATCCCTGTACTAAAAAATGAATTCGATACCTTCAATGCGTCACAAAATCGACGCAGGCATATCGATGAATTCGAAACTGATTTCGGAATCACAATCCGCAAATGAGGCAGTGCCCAGTTGGTAACAACCACTACGAATCAAGTGGTGAGATTCGCACTCCCCGTGATGGTCCGTGTTGATGGCACGAACGCCGCATATATACGCAGAACATATTAGCCCTGCCCGATGAATCGTCATGCAACTCATCAACACCACTAAGAGACTGGGTGAATCCTCCCCAGGAGATAACTCACCGCCAAAGACCAAGTCGATAACTTTGGAAATGATTGGTCTCGGTAGGAGGTTGCCCAAGAGTGGTGGGGCAAGCAGCGCCTGTAATAGGCAAGCCTTTAACTAACCGGAATCATACTCATGTCTTCGGTCATGTCAAGCAAGGAAGTGCAGTCCAACCGACATTTTTGCCGTCCATTCACATCTTTTTCATGAGCGAAAATCAGCTTTTTTCGCAGACTTGACACAGATTGGACCATCGTGAGTGACGGAAATACTGTCAAATTCGGCAAAACAGTCAGAATCATTGCATCCTACCAAGTCGCGTTCCGATATCTATTCCAGCGTGTCTGTAAGTTCGCGTGTGGCTATTCCTTGGGCTGGCTCGTGTTCGACTTCATCCCTCACAAAGAATGCCGGGCCGAATCACACCTCGTTCTGTCACCTAGCCACCATGTCAACCAGTTTGACTCACCCTAGGATTGTTCGACGATGAACCAAAAGCTGATCACAGCCTTCTTTTCCGGCATAGTCGTCCTTACCAGCACCGTGTTGAACGCGGAGGACGGTGTGCAGTGGCTGGATTCCGTTTCCGATGCGAAAGTGAAAGCCAGGATCCAAAACCGCGTTGTGTTGGTGCATTTCTGGTCGACGACTTGTCCACCCTGTCGCAAATTGGAACAGACAGTTTTTGCCAGCCCGGAATTTGCGCGTTCGATCAACGAGGGCTACATTCCGGTCAAAATCAATACGCGAGAGCAGCCAGATCTAGCCAAGCGATTTCGAATTCGCCGCATTCCAACAGACGTCTATCTGACTCCTGAGGGAGCCGAAGTCTTCCGTACCATCAGCCCTCAGGATCCTAAAGTCTATATCGAGAGTCTCGACCGGGTCGCTGCGCGTGTTCGAGAACTGAAGCGGCCGCAGGCAGAGGCGATAGCCGCCGCTCGGCGTCGGGCAGACGAGTTTGCACCTGGTTCGACCGTGGCAGCGCCAGACATACAGCAGGTCGCCACTCGGACGACACCCGCTTCGAGGTACGTTGGTGATCGCCAAGTGCCTGGGAGTCGCACGAACAACCCTCATTTTGCGACTGGCGCCCGAGCCAATCCTGTGCCAGCTTATGGCCAGAAGTATGCGCCAGAATCACAATCGGGTCACCTGAACAACCAAGATGAAGAAAGCGTCATGGTTGCCAATCGTGCGACACCGCACCAATCGATGAGCTCAGGCGTCCAAGAGCAAATCACCGATCTACAAGACTTTGCATTGCTTGGTTACTGTCCGGTCACTCTCGTCGACAGCATTCAATGGCAGCCAGGTGACCGCCGTTGGGGAGCGATCCACGAAGGCCAGACCTACCTGTTCACCAGCGTGGTAAACCAACAGATTTTCTTGGCCAACCCTCAGCGTTTTGCACCCGGTTTTCGCGGTTTTGACCCAGTCTACTTTCACACCACCGGACAACTTGTCGTGGGAACGTGTGATTTCGGTGTCGTGTATGACCTTCAGTACTATCTGTTTGCCAATGAAGCGTCTCTGCAGCGTTTTTGGAAACAGCCTGAGATGTACTATGAAACGGTTCGGCAAGCGATGGCGCGATCTAGGTCGCGTCGCTAAACTGTCGCATCAAGACGCACAGGCGTCGCACGGACAGAGCTCGCGCAGGTATGGCCAAGTGTAAAGGCCCTGATCGTGACCGTCCGACCAGCGGAACTTGATCGCATAGTTGCCGACGAGCGACATCTGTGGCAAATCGAGGTCCTCGGAAATCGTTGTCGGATCTAGAAGCTTCTCGCCCGTGATTTCGTGGACGCAGTGGGCGCAGCAGCATCTCCGCCGCAAATCAACGTAACGGTAAATACCCTCGTGGTCGTCCGGCCATCGAACCAACAGCGTTCTGGTTTCCGGTCTTCTAAGGATGTGTGTCGGTGTGCTGGACATCGGTTCGCCTTTTCTATCGAGTTCCTTTTGGACAACGCCTTGCGTTCGCTCCACTGTGCCGGTGGAATTGGGTTTGGCAACTACCTGGCCAACAACACTCACCCAATTCAATCCAGTGATGGACTGGAATTCGAGCGCTCCTGAGAACTTGAAAAATTCAACTTGCCACCCGATGCAATTGCCCCGCCCAAAAGGATCAAAGTGAGTCCAATGGCGATCGACACCCACTTCGCTCCTCGTCGGCCGATCCGTCCTTCCAAGCGTCTGATCTTTCTCAATTCAAAAAACCACGCAACATCTGTCGTTGCCGCGTACGTGAGGATCCCGCCGAGGATCGCTGCCATCCCACCGACAAACCAATCCTGCGGATTCATGCTGAGTCTCCTGGAAGCGGAGTTGGCGATTCCCATGCCAAGCAACGCTGGACCGCTTTTTGCCATTGTCGATACTGTTGATCGACATCCGCATCTTCAGTTGGTTCGAAGCGAGCTCCCAATTTCCAAGTGCTGGCGACATCCTCCAATGAACTCCATTCGTCAACGGCCAAGCCGGCGAGGAATGCGGCACCGAGGGCTGTCGTTTCGGCAACCTGTGGCCGCACCACGGAAACGCCGAGTAGATCGGCCTGGAATTGCATCAACTCTACGTTCACTGAAGCTCCACCATCCACACGCAATTCATTGAGTTCAATACCCGTGTCGCGCTGCATGCAGTCCAAGACGTCGCGCGACTGAAAGGCCATTGACTCCACCGTTGCTCGGGCAATATGTGCAGCAGTTGAGCCGCGTGTCAGGCCAAAAATACCACCTCGGGCGTAGGGGTCCCAATAAGGCGCGCCCATTCCGACGAAGGCTGGTACGACCACCACTCCATCGCTGTCGTCGACCTGTGCAGCCAGCGCCTCAACGTCCGACGAATTCTCGATCACGCCCAATCCATCTCGCAACCACTGAACCGCGGCACCTCCCACAAAAACCGATCCCTCGAGGCCGTAGGTCACTTCTTCTCCCAATTGCCAGAGGATCGTGGTCAGCATGCCCTGCTGGGAAGTTTGAGGAGCGTTGCCAGTATTCCAGATCAAGAAACAACCGGTACCGTACGTATTCTTGGCCATACCTGGCGAGAAGCACGTTTGACCAAACGTCGCGGCCTGCTGATCTCCGGCGATGCCGGCAATGGGGATCTCGCGTCCGAACCATTTTGGGTCGGTGTAGCCAACGATGCCCGACGATGCAACCACCTTTGGCAGCACGGCTTCTGGCACACCGAGCAGTCCCAGCAATTCGTTGTCCCAGTGGAGATCGTGAAGGTTGAACATCAGTGTGCGACTGGCGTTGCTTACGTCGGTCACGTGGACCTGGCCACCTGTCAGACGCCACGTCAAGTACGAGTCGACCGTTCCAAACAGCACCTCACCTCGTTCGGCGCGTTGCTTGAGTGCTGAATCGGCCTCAAAGCGATACGTCAACTTTGTTCCTGAAAAGTAAGGGTCCAAACGCAGCCCAGTTTGAGAGCGGAATCGCTCCTCAGTCCCTGCGGCTTTCAAACGTTCGCAGACCGGAGCGCTGATTCGGCTTTGCCAGACGATCGCATTGCCGCAGGCCGCCCCTGTTTTCTTATCCCATAGAACGGCTGTTTCTCGTTGGTTGGTGATACCGATGGCTCGAATGTCGTCGGTATTTATTCCTGATTTTGCCAGTGCATCGTGCGCCGAGCCCAGTTGTGTTTCCCATATGCACTCGGGATCGTGCTCGACATGTCCAGGCTGAGGAAGGATCTGAGGCAGTTCGCGTTGTCCTACGGCAACGATTCCCCCTTTGGTGTCAAATATGATCGCTCGACTGGATGTTGTGCCCTGGTCGAGCGCCAAGAGATAACCTGCCATCCGCTGCTCCATGTCTTAACGATTGTGTTGTCGCATCCGATACACGACGAAACGAATAATCATAACGTCATTTTCGATTTTCTGTCTCGTCTCCGTCAAATCAGACGGTTTTCTTCGTACCCACGTGCGCGAGGTCCGGCGGCCTAATCCGATTGTTCGCCCGGCAAAACTACAAACTCAGTAACTTGCCATGATGTGATTGGGTTGGCGCCACGTTTAACAAACTCCGTGCGATGATAGCGACGCGGGTAGCCGTGTTTTTCGTCGAATCTCGCTCTGATTCGCACATTGGGCATGCCCGGTGGAGCCGTCCCGTCAGCGTGTCGAGTCTGGTTTTCCACGTCCACACTCATCGTGTAGAACATGCCGGGCACGCTCCACGTCTTCAGAGTGCGCTGCTGTTGCGCCAGTGGTTTTCCGTTTCGAAGAGCCATCGTGACTCGATTGTCAACGACCTTTACCTCGTAGGTTGCCGGTTGGCGACCGCGGACCTCGATCTTCATGTGATAGGACGAGACACTCGTCGCCGCCCATTTCTCTTCGGCAGCGTGAAGAGTTTCCTGGGTAATAATGGTCAATCGTCCCTCGCCGGTCGCGGCAAGGTAAAGGAAGAAAGCACCGCCCGTAAGGCCGACGCCACATAGGACTCCGAGCATGCAAGATTGTTGGCGGTTCATTCAATTGGCCCGCTCATTTTTGAATGGATGGTCTCGTAGCACGAGGCCGCGTACGCATGCAGTGGTATCAAGTTTGATTGATTCGTCCTGGTTGGTTGATCGTCCGTCCATTAGTGCATCTCTAACTCTCGAACTAAGAACGCAAAAATATCAGCAGCGGCGGCGATCCGTTTCGACGTGGGAGTTCCGGCGCCGTGGCCGGCGCTGGTTTCGATTCGAATCAACGTGGGCCTTGGTCCCGCCTGGCAGTGCTGCAGCGTTGCGGCATACTTGTAGCTGTGTCCAGGAACCACTCGGTCGTCATGGTCGGCCGTCGTAACGATGGTGGCCGGATAGGAAATGCCGGGCTTCAAGTTGTGAAGCGGGCTATAGCCAAGCAGGTAGCGGAATTGATCGGGGTCGTCACTCGACCCGTACTCGGATACCCATGCCCAGCCAATGGTGAACGTGTGGAATCGCAACATGTCCATCACACCCACCGCTGGGATTGCCGCGGCAAATAGGTCCGGACGTTGGCAAGTGACAGCTCCCACTAACAGCCCGCCGTTGCTCCCGCCGCGGATAGCCAGTTTCTGCGAGGATGTGTAACCATTTTCAATTAACCACTCCGCCGCGGCGATGAAGTCGTCGAAGACATTTTGTTTGTTGGTCAACATCCCCGCTTCATGCCATTGACGACCGTATTCGCCTCCACCCCGCATATTGGCGACAGCGTACACACCTCCCATTTCCATCCAGACAAGATTGGTCACGGAGAATCTTGGTGTTAGAGAAATGTCGAAACCACCGTAGCCGTAGAGGATCGTGGGGACTTCGCCGTTGAGGTGCAGGTCTTTGCGATGGGAGATTAACATCGGCACGTTAGTGCCGTCGGGACTCCTGCAAAAAACCTGCCGAGTTGTATAGTCTGCCGGGTCGTAACCAACGGTGGGTTGTCTGAATAGCGACCGCTCACCCGTTTGGACGTTGTATCGAAAGATGGTCGTTGGTGTCGTGTAGTTACTAAACGAGAAAAACGTCTCCGCGTCGTCCTCCTTGCCGCCAAACCCGCTGGCACTGCCGATTCCCGGCAGGGGGATGACTCTTCCATTACCGCCCGTCAGAGGAAATACCTGGGCAACCGTTGTGGCGTCTTGCAAGTAGCTACAGATGAATCGTTCGCCGACCAGAGAGACGCTTTGCAGAACATTTTTCGACTCAGCGATCACTTCCGTCCAATGTTCGCGTTCGGGTGAAGCTACGTCGATGGAAATCACTCGACGCTTTGCGGCATCCTGGTCGGTAACGAGCCAGAATGTTGTGCCCTCATTTCCTATGAATGAGTATTCGGCGTCAAACCCGGCAATAAGTTCAATAATCTTGCTGCCCTTGTCGCTCAGGTCCTTGTAGAACAACTGGCTCTTGGGGTCGGTCCCACGCCATACTTGAATGATCAAATAACGACCGTCTTCGGTGACCGCGCCGTCAAATCCCCACTCTTTGTGATCCTGACGTTGGTAGACCAACTCGTCTTCGGTTTGAGGTGTGCCCAGTTTGTGAAAGTACAGCTTGTGGTAATAGTTGGAGCCGGTGAACTCTTCGCCGTCTTTCGGCTCGTCATATCGGCTGTAGAAAATACCCGCATTGTCGGAAGTCCAAGAGACATCGGAGAACTTTACCCATTTGATGACGTTCTCCATCGTCTCACCGGTTGCGACATCCATGATCTTCCACTCTCGCCAGTCCGATCCAGCGGCGGCGAGTCCGTAGGCAAGGTACTTTCCATCGCGACTCGGCCTCCAACCGGCGAGTGCGACGGTTCCGTCTTTCGACATCGTATTAGGGTTGAGCAATTCACGTGGTTCACCATCTAATGACTCCGTGACGTAAAGCACGCTTTGGTTTTGCAAGCCGTTATTGTGTGTGTAAAAGTAACGAGTGCCTCGTTTGACCGGCAGACCATATCGCTCATAGTTCCAGAGTTTGGTGAGTCGTTCCTCAATCGTCCGGCGTTGAGGAATCTTGGCGAGGTAATCGGAAGTAATTGCGTTCTGTGCTTTGACCCATGCTTGAGTCTCTGGTGAATCAAGTTCTTCAAGCCACCGGTAAGGATCCGCCACCTCGACTCCGTGATACTTGTCGACATGTTCGGACCGCCGCGTTTTCGGATACTGAACGGTCGCGTTCTCGATGCTCACAGGAGTTCCTTTTGCTTGCTGAATCAACTCTCGCAGTCGTTCACGGAATGCACTGATGACCGGTGCATGTTCGGTTGACTTCGCCAGATCATGTTCTTCCTGGGGATCCGATTTCAGGTCGTAGAGCACTTCGTAGGGTGATGTCCCGACGTGATATCGCGCGTACTTCCATCGCTCCGATCGGACTCCTTCATTTTTCGGGATTCCCGCATGCTGGAATAAGTGTTCGTACAGGAAGTCGTGACGCCAGGGAGTCACGGCGGAATCGAGCAGCGGCAAGAGGCTGTTGCCTTGCATGATCTCTGGCGGCGAGATACCGGCCAGTTGGAGGATGGTGGGAGCCAAATCGATCGTCAGTGCGATATTGCTTACGGTCGGCCGAACCTCATTTCGCCGCGGGTCGTAAATGACAAGTGGCAGACGAATGGACGTTTCGTGTGCGAACCACTTGCCCGCGAGGCCGTAATCACCCAAATAGAAGCCATTATCAGATGTGAAAACAAAAACCGTGTTTTCAGCGAGTCCCTTTTTCTTCAGCGTGGTCCGGAGACGACCCACCACGTCGTCGACGCCGGTAATCAGACGGTAGTAGTCCTTGACGGTATTTTGTCGCATCTCCTCGTTGGAAAACCGTACCAGCCAGCGACGTCGCGCTTCACTCGTCTGCAAGAATGAAGGCAAGGCTGCGAAATGGGATGCAGTTGCCGTGTTCGGTGCAGGGATATTGACGTCTTCATACAACGCGTCGTAGCGATGGCTATGTTGGAATTGCCAATCGGCTCCATCCTGGCAGTGCGCTGCTTTGAAAGCGATGTGCAAACAAAAGGGTTGGTCCGAGTTGACCGATTCCAGGAACTCGACACCACGATCTCCAAGTCGCTCGGTGAGGTGTTTCTTTGCGTCGGGTTGTTTTGAATCGTAGTAACGCCCTTGGCCGGAAAATCCATCCCAGTCACTGTACTTATTTTTCGGCAGGTCTTTTTCGCGGCCGATGCCCCACTTGCCCACAAAAGCAGTTCGGTAACCGTTTTTCTGTAGTACGGCGGGGAACGTCTGAGCGAACGATTGGTCACTAAGGGCCTCTCCAAACCCCCAGATTCCGTGTCGGCGAGCGTACTGTCCGGTCAGAATTGTGGCGCGGCTTGTTGCACATATGGAGGTAGTACAGAACATATTCGTAAAGCGACATCCGCCCTTTGCCAGTTGGTCGATGTGCGGGGTTTCAATGTACGGATTGTCAGCGCAGCCCATGGCATCCCAACGCTGGTCATCGGTGACAAGCAGGATGATATTTGGACGTACCTCGGCGGCTTGACTTGCCGACGTGGCAAGAAACACGGTGGCGGACAGCAGGAATAGGAAATAACGGGCCGGGGAGATCCTGCGGCGCTGTACGGATGAGGTCTCGCGATTACGACCGACGATTCCAGCCATCTTGTCTCCTTTGTCGTCCATGGAATTGGCATCGCTGGGTTAAAGTACCAGGCGAATTATAGCGATTCCTCTCCGCCGAGCGACAAGTGCGTGGCGGACTGGATGGACAATTTGCGATGGGATCTGAAGGTGCCGCGAATAATGAGCTATGAAACTCAAGCGACTTCTTTTTCAGCGGTTGACGTCTCGACGGGCAGTCAACGCCGAGCAGGAGCGACTTTCTGACGCGTGCGAGGAGCCATTGCGGGAGAACGTTTTCCGCCAACCAGTTGCTTTGTGGTTGTTGGTCTTTGCAGCTGGAATTCTCTGCGACGCATTGCTCGAACTGGCCGCCACGTTTTGGTTGTGTCTGGCAAGTGGGCAAGGCCTCGCGGCAATCGCCGGCTGGAGAGACTCGTCATCGATGGTGTTGCTAGGTTGCGGTTTCCTGGCCGCTGGAGGATTCAGCCACGCCGCTTCACAGCGTCTCGTTGCTCGCAGCGATATCGCCGCAATCTCGATGGCCGAACCGCGTCCATTGATTTTGGAAGGCCAAGCCATCAGTCGCCAGACACGATGGAAAGGACCGTACGGCAAGCGGTGGTCGATCCTTGTTCGTCCGACTCGTATTCGCGCAGGGGACCGCTGGAGAACCGGATCTGGACTCATTGTTGTGCAGGGACACGGCGAGTGGGGAGGTTGTGAAGGCAATTTCTATCGCTGTGGTGGATCGTTGGTCCAGCCTTCGCCTGCCCGAAATCCAGGTGAACGCGATCGACAGTCTGAGTTGAAGCGTGAGAGGATCTATGCCGAGTTGAAGATGCCGCCAGGCATTCACCCGCGACTGTTGGCGAATCGTCGCCCTATTCCTCTACCCCAACGGATTCGACGGTTCGCATGCCGCGCGACCGATCAGTGGCTGTCGACGCGACATGCCGCACTGATTCATGCCATGACCTGGGGAGAACGAGGAGACTTGGGGTACCAACGACGACAACGTTTCGTACGTACAGGAACGGCTCATTACTTGGCTATTTCTGGACTCCACCTAGGGATCCTCTGTGGTCTGCTGTTGGCTCTCAATCGGCTCGGATCTGTTCGGCGAAATGCGATTTGGCTCGGTGTCGCGCTGTTCGCGCCCACTTATGCGATCGTTTGCGGTGGCCGCACTCCAATTGTTCGGGCGACATGGTTGGTCTTGGCGACATTAGCAGCTCGCTTCGCCGGTCGCCGGACACTCCGTTGGAGTCTGCTGGCGATTCCAGCCTGGGCCGTGCTATTGAGCGAACCGGATGAGATCTTTCAGCTGGGCTCGCAACTCTCGTTCCTTGCGGTGGCGATCTTGGTGTTTGACGATCGGGTTCGACGAAGACCAAGTCCGATCCAGAGACTGCTTTGGAATGCGCGTCCTCGCTGGTATCAACGCTGTGGTTATTTCGCTGGTCAAGTCGGCAATGCCTACCGAGTGAATACACGTGTCTGTTGGCACATGGCTCCACTCGTTGCACTGCGATTCGAGTTCGTTGCGGTTTGGGCTTTGTTGCTTAGCCCACTCTTAGGGCCACCTGTCGCCGTGGCCCTGGCCACCAGCATCCTGTTGGTAGTTGTGTCGGGTGTGCCACTTGTCGCACGCTGCGTCAGCCAGATTTGCGCGGCGTCGCTGTGGCTTATCGAGAAGGCGATATCGATCGGCGGCTCACGTCCTTGGGTTCTCGACTCGCCCAATGTTGCAGTAGCGGCGGTCTTGGGTTTTTATGCAGTTTGGTTCCTCCGCCACGCCGGTGGCGGTTGGCCGTCCCTCAATCGGTCGTGGTGGCGTGGGTTGGCTGCCGGGCTGCTCTTGCTGTGTCTGTTGTCGTCGTCTTCAATTCCGTTTTCTCACGTCAGCCGACCTTCTGCGTCTTCGCGCGAGCTCTCCCTAACATTTGTCGCGGTTGGACACGGGTTGGCCGTCGTCATTCAGTGGCCCGATGGTACGACTTGGCTCTACGATGCCGGCGGCTGGGGAGATGGTCAGTACGCCGCCAGACGGGTCAATGGCGTGCTCAGGGAACTCGGTGCAACGAAACTGTCTGCGGTGGTTGTTTCTCATTTCGACTCGGATCACTACAACGCGATAAAATGGCTGGCTGTCGACGTCGAAATCGAACGGTTGATTAGCAGCGATCCCCGGGTCGTCGACTCGTTGTCGATGGTCGCGAGGAAATCCGTGCTCTTGAATGCCAACGGAGGCCTTGGTGGAGGGCAAGAGCTCACACCTTGGTGCCGACTGTGGGGCGAGCATTTGCCAGGTGCCGGCGACAACGCAAAAAGTCTGGTCATGTTTGGCGTCTATGAAGATCGCCGGTTCTGCCTCACCGGAGATTTGGAAGGCGAAGGGCTCGATCGTCTGTTGACTCAGCCTGCTCGCCCATTGGATATTCTGCTGGTTCCTCATCATGGAAGCCCTCACAGCTCGCCAGGACGCGTCGCGGACTGGAGTCGCTCACAATGGGCGGTCATCAGCGGTGGGTGGAGAGATCGACAGGCGAGCGTGACAACGGCTTTTCAGAGTCGCGGAGCTCGGGTCCTGCACACTGATGATGGTGCCGTCCGATTTGTCGTCGAGCGTGGTGGTAAATTGAAGGCGACACAGTGGTGCGGCGGTCGCTGGCACGACCTGAAAGGCGACTTTCCGTTGAAAACAACGACAGTGGACAACTACGATCGCTGACCGGACACGTGGCTCAACGCTCGGATGTGCGAGTTGCCTCGATATCCTCTTCGCAAAACGGCGAGTATCCTTGAATGCCTGTGCTTCGTCCCTCTTCCCTTCTTGGGCTGACGAGATCAAAATAGTCGGTTTCGGTGGAGCATTAGACTCCATTCAATCTGTCGACTTGAGACGCTGGATTTCGGTCCGGCGAAGGGATGAGGAACGGCGATGCCTAGTTGCGTTTTAGCGTATTCCGGTGGTCTGGACACCTCCGTGATCTTGGGTTGGTTGATGGATAAGGGATACGATGTCCATGCCGTGTACGTGGACCTTGGACAACCGTGCGAAGATCGCGAAGCGACGCTCGAAAAAGCCTGTACAGCGGGTGCTGTGAGCGCGAGGATCGTCGATGCTCGAGAGGAACTTTGCGCCGATTTTGCGTTTCCAGTTCTTCAATGGCAAGCGAGATACGAGCAAGTCTATCTCCTCGGTACCTCGATCGCTCGCCCTTTGATCTCGAAAATTTGCCTGGAAGTGGCTCGAGAAGTGAACGCCGATGCGTATGCTCACGGTGCGACCGGCAAGGGTAACGATCAATGTCGCTTTCAGCTGGCGGCCGAAGCGCTCGAACCATCCGTCAAGCTGATCGCGCCGTGGCGAATGGAGGAGTTTCGAAAGCTGTTCCCCGGTCGGACCGAGTTAATCGCCTACTGTGAAGAAAAGAACATTCCGGTGAAAGCTTCGTCGGCAAAGCCATACAGTTCGGACGAAAACTGCCTTCACATCAGCTACGAAGCGGGCAACCTTGAGGAACTGGATGTCAATGGTGTCGCACTCGTCGACTTTGGCATGACAGTTTCTCCTCAAGAGGCTCCCGATACCGTCGAGGAGGTGACCATTGCGTTTGAAGCGGGCGTCCCGATTTCGGTCAATGGTGAGAAACTCTCTGCTTTGGCGATGGTCGAGAAACTCAACGATATCGGCGGACGAAACGGTGTTGGCCGCATCGACATGGTCGAAAACCGATTTGTGGGGATGAAGAGCCGGGGTGTCTATGAAGCACCGGGAATGACCGTTCTCTACGAGGCATTGCGGCAACTCGAACAGTTGACGCTCGATCGCGATCTGGTGCACCTCCGCGACCGACTGGCCTCTGAAGTAGCGGAATTGGTTTATTACGGCTTTTGGTACTCGGCAAAATTCGACGCATTACTGGCATTCATAAGACAATCACATCGGCACGTGACGGGTGAAGTGACTCTTCAGCTATACAAGGGCAACCTGATCGTCGCGAGTCGTCAAAGCCCAAATAGTCTTTACGATGAAGGGATCGCGACAATGGAGGGCGGCGGATCCTACAATCAAGATGATGCCGAAGGCTTTCTGCGTATTCAAGGTCTTCCCTACCGAGTCCAAGGCCGCGTCACTCCTCGAGCGTACTAGATGTATCTACTAGAGAATCCGGTCCTGCAGCGCGAATTACAAGTCAACCTTCGGATGACGAAGGGTTTTATACTGCTGTTCGTTTACCTCTGCTTACTCGGTGGTGTCGTTGCTCTTGCTTGGCCTCGCGAGACACGGTTGGATTTGACGGAGAATCCAATGCAGGCCCGCCGATTGGTCGACTTGTTTTTCCTCGGGCAGTTCATGCTCACTTCGATGATGGTACCGGCGTTTGCTGCTGGGACGATTACTGGTGAGAAAGAACGAAGAACTTATGAAATGCTGTTGGCGAGTCCACTGAAGCCGTCAGCAATCCTGCTCGGCAAACTAGTCGCCTCCTTGAGCCATCTGGCAGTGCTTGTTTTTTCATCGTTGCCGATCGTCATGCTCTGCCTGCCGCTGGGAGGTGTGTCGCCTTATGAGGTACTGGCTGCCTACCTGGGGCTGCTTTTTTCGGTGCTGACATTTGGCATGATTAGTGTGGCTGCCAGCAGCTACTTTCAACGCACCGCTTCGGCTCTTGTCGTTTCCTATCTGCTGATTTTGCCACTGGCTTTGTTGGGAGTGCTCGCTTGGATCACCCTATCTTCGAACGGGTCGTTTCGATTGTTGATGGTGGTCACCGTATTGCCAGCGGTTTGTACCACGCTGTGTGCTATCCTATTTGCCAACACGGCTGCTCGGTTGCTCAATCCGCCGGATGTCGGCAGTGAAGGGCAAGAAGTCGTCGACTTAGAGCAGGAGTCCGAGGAAGCTGTCGGTTTAGTGATCCAGCGTGACCAGTTTCCTGACCGGTTGTTTGCACCGGCGAAACGCACCGACTTGATGGAGGATCAAGCCAACCCGGTGTACGACAAGGAGATTCGCAGCGAGATCTTCAGCCAGGGAACATTGATGTTGCGGGTTGTGATTCAAGTCAGCATGTTGTTGGCGATCCCCCTGATGGCCGCTTGCCTCTATATTTGGCCAAGGTTTTCAGGCTGGTATATTTCTTACGTCGTTCTATTCAACATGTTGGTGGGCCCAGTCTTCTCCGCTGGCAGCGTGACCGGTGAACGAGAACGGCAAACGTTGGACCTGTTGTTAACGACAAGCCTCACCCCTTGGCAAATCCTGTGGGGAAAGTTCGTGGCCGGTTTGAGAGTTTCCAGCGTTTTGACGATGTTCTTGTTATGGCCGTTGGCATTGGCCTGCGCGTTGGTCGCTTGGTATTGGAATAATCTCTACGCGGCGACTGCCTATTTCGGCATCGTGCTGCTGACGTGTCTCACGACCGCGATGCTCGCCCTTTTTTGTTCGGTCGTCGCCCGCAAGACGTCCACCAGTCTGATGATGACCTACGGCGCGATCACCATCTTGTTTTGCGCACCACTGGCGTCATCGTACTTCGCCAATACCTTTTTTGCCGACTCACAAGCGACCGAGCAAGTACGGCAGTTTGGCGTCATCAGCCCGTTGGCAACGGTGTTTCAAGTGCCCTTGTTCTTGCAAGATGCAACGGAAGACGAACAACTCGTCTACCGTGGAAGTTGGCCGCTGGTCGGCCAATACGCCGCTGTCTCGCTGGTGTTCAATATGGTCTTGATGGGCTTGATGCACTGGTTGTTCCAGACACGGTGGCGGATTGCTAGGTAGGTCACTTTCCCCGAAAGTGCTCCGACTTGTAAACGCCCCAACCGCTTGTCACCCGGTGAACCGCTGCATCCTAGAACCGCTGCATCCTAGAACCGCTGCATCCTAGAACCACTTCAATGGGCTGGAAACCGAACCGAACATGTCTTCGAATATGTCGGAGTTGTCTGGTGTGATGACGAGGCGATCACCAGAGCGGAGCGCGTAATCGTATTGGGAGACGACGTCGCGGTGACCCGAATTCATCTTGACGGCCATTCGTTGATAGCCAGTCGCTGATTGGCGGTAGACTTCGGCATGGAAACGAGAGAGGTGCTTCCTAACTTTGGCTTCCTTGAGGGCTTCACTTACAAACAGGTGCCCGTCCACCGGCAACGGCAGAAGAGCGAGTTGAGGTTGTTTGCCCGGTTCGTGGAATTCAACTCTCAGGTGGGGCGTATCCGACTTTTCCGCGGTTTGACTGACGTCGCTTGCTACGTCGCTCGACAGTGATTTTGGCAAACTGTTGCAACCGACAACCGAAAGCGCCAGGGCAAATAATAGGGAGGCTTGGATAATTTTCATCAGGCTCTTCTCGCTAATCCAGTCGGCGGTGAAGTCGGCGCGAAATCCGCTCATTCTTCGTCTGGATCGGCGACATCGTCCGTGAGCTTTAACCAAAGTCGACATAACCGTCAAAATCGGAATAAACTCTCTATTTTGACCTAAGTATCAACGCGCGACGGTGCACCGTAGACCGGCAGTTGCCGTTGTTTGGCTTCGCGGAGGGCCTGTTCGGCTT
>DUDC01000084.1:0-8994 GCA_012959465.1 Planctomycetaceae bacterium | reverse complement strand
CCCCCACCACTGGAGGAAGGGGACTCAGGTGATGCAGGGGAGGCGCAGGAGGGCCCTCTCATGGGTAGGTGGGCAGCCAATCGTGATGCTGAGAGATTTGTCACTTTGGGCCATCTTGTCCAGCCAGCGGTTGCGAACCTCGTTCAGAGTATCTTGCGGAGTCGACGTAGACAGCAGACAGATGAACTCATCGCCGCCCCACCGCGCCAAAAAGGCACCCGGCGGAAGAGCCTGTTGCAACGCTTCGGCCGCGTCTCGAATCACCTGGTCACCGTGTTGGTAGCCTTGTTCTTGGTTGATTAGTCGAAAATCATCCAAATCGAAAAATGCGAGAACTCCGTCCGGCGAGACGGTCGAGCGTTTTAGGAACTGCTCCCAACCACGTCGGTTCGCCAGACGAGTCAAAGGGTCGATGACCGACAATTGTTCATAGACTTTCGCCAAACGAGTCTGCCGTTTTTTTTGCCGCCGCAATTGAGTGATCCGCCCCACGAGTCGGCAAGCGAGCCGTAGTTCTTTGCGAGAGCCTTCCGCCAGCTGAACGTCACCGAAGCCTCGCACGCCGATGACGATGAGACCGATCATCTCCATATCTGCATCGGCGATTTCGGTGACCAGGTTGCGGTCAGTCACGATGCAGTCGATTCTACGGGTCCGGACACTCTGAACATTGACAGCTGTCTGGATGGACAGTCCGCTATCGGACAGCCAATCCAACCATTGCGCCACGCGGGCGTCGTCGTCGGAGAGTAGCAAGACAGAGTTCATGTCACCGAACGAGGCAAAGTCGAGAACACGGCCGAAGCGCAATAAACGCGCTTGACCCGGAAAGGAATGTACAAATGCAAAATAGGATCGACGAAGTCAGAACAGAACGCGACGATCCGGCAGGCTCACAAGGACATTCACAAACATGCGCGAGGAAGCACTGCTCAAGCCGTGGACATAACCTGCTAAACCCCCAATATGGTCGCATGTTTCGGTGCGTAATCAATGAACAGACCACCGAATCCGCCCACGTTAGGTTAGAGCCTTGTCTGAAATATCCTTTCGGCACCAAGCACCTGTCCAGCGAATATCGCGAACTGCCGTGTAGGCATTCAACTTAGCTGCGGAAATTGAATGGCCGAGAGCTGTTACTCCAAGCACCCGTCCACCCGCCGTGACCGCCTCACCGGATTCGTTCAATTGAGTGCCTGCATGAAACACCTTGACGTCATCGCGTGCGTCGGCCTCGGCGATTCCACGTATCACGTGCCCCGTGTCGTATTTGCCTGGGTAACCATCGCTTGCCATGACGACGCAGATGGCCGGTCGTGGGTCCCATTCCAAGGGTTCAATCTCGTCCAGACGTTGGTCTATAGTGGACTCGATAAGGTCCATTAAGTCGGTTTTTAGCCGCATCAGTATCGGCTGGCACTCGGGATCTCCAAAACGGACGTTGTACTCGAGTACTTTAGGGCCTTGGTTTGTAATCATCAGCCCGGCGTAGAGGACTCCTCGAAACGGTTTTCGCGCCCTTTTCAAAGCATGGACGGTCGGTACAAGGACATCGGCTTCGATGGTTGAGAGCATCTCGGCCGTTACCATCGGTGCAGGGCAATAGGCCCCCATCCCGCCCGTGTTCGGTCCCTTGTCTCCGTCGAGAGCAGGTTTGTGGTCCTGCGCTGGCGAAAGCGTCACGATGGTTCGGCCGTCGGTGATGGCCAGTAAACTGACTTCCTGGCCGTCCAACCGCTCCTCGATCACGAGTTTGTTGCCAGAGTTACCAAACTCAAGTTGTCGAGCGATTCGGTCGATCGCATGCAAGGCTTGTTGCCGACGTGTGCAGACGACCACTCCCTTGCCGGCGGCCAATCCGTCAGCCTTGACGACGACGGGACAATCCTCGTCATCGGTTGGGTATCGATCGACGATATACCGTTCGGCGCTCGCTGCATCTCGAAAGACCTGATAGTCGGCTGTGGGAACATCGGCGCTTCGGAGGATTTCCTTGCAAAACACTTTGCTCCCTTCCAGTTGGGCCGATGCTTTCGAGGGCCCAAAGACGCGAAATTTCTCCTCTTGCAGGGCATCGGTCAGGCCGGCGACCAACGGCGCTTCTGGTCCGATCACGACGAGGTCGATCGAGTTTTGTTTGGAGAACTTGATCAATCCGTCAGTGTCCGAACTGTTGACGGCGACATTTTCCGCGTCAA
Organism: Planctomycetaceae bacterium; assembly: GCA_012959465.1. Lineage (GTDB taxonomy): Bacteria > Planctomycetota > Planctomycetia > Pirellulales > Pirellulaceae > UWMA-0346. The sequence continues at coordinate 6,796 of DUDC01000084.1, read as the reverse complement.
CCGACGTTCCCGCATTCCCGGGAGCGACAAAAACACGGTCGACCCGAGAGCTCTGGCCAATTTTCCAAGCGAGGGCGTGCTCGCGGCCCCCGTTCCCAACAATAAGGACTTTCATGCGGCAATTCTGATAGGGAGGCTGTGGATTGAAGGACGAAGCGTGAAGGATAAAGGATGGAGCCTTAGCGCGAAAGGAGGAGCCGCGCGGCGGTCGGTTCACTCGACTTGGTCGCAGTCCTTGGACCGGCGGAAAAAGTGGCAACAACGAGCGGGCGACGGGTTGTTCATCAACGGCTGAGGTGCAGCGCTGCGCCGGTTGGCTGGTCGCCCTAACTCTAGGTATCGCAGGCTTGTGCGACAATTTGCCACGTTTACGTACCGCGGTTTAATCGCTATTTTTCTGTAGCTGACTGAGGTTGGAATCGAAAGCAAAGAAGAGTGTGAATTCGACTCGACGACTGACACCACACGGGACGTGTGATGCCGAATGTGGGTCGGTTGACACCGATTGTGGTTGGGATACAACATACCCGTGAAAAATATCACAAAGCTGTCGGGTTGTTCAGTCTGATAGTGAAAGCGTTCTAAGTCGTTATATGCGAACATTTTGAGTGGCCTGTGTAAACGGGTTGTGCAAGCGGGTGTTGCGGGTCGGGGTGCTCGCCGCGCTAACGAGAGAAAGTCGATGGCGGATCAAAGGAATTTGTCGGTCGAGGAGATTCTGTCCACGTGTCGTGCTGCCGACGGTGGTGGGGGTGCTGCCGACGTTGCGTCGACACCCGAGCCTGCACCTGTTTCGGAAAAGCCGGCGGGCAAGCCGAAAGCGGCTGCCGGCGACGCGAAGAAGATGTCTGTCGAAGAGATGTTGGCTGCGGCGCGTGGTGACGCAGTCGCTTCAGCCTCCTCCGAGAGGGCGTCTGACGAACCATCCGTTCCCACCGAACAACCGGCTGCTGTGGCGGCCAAAAGTCCGGGGGAAATGTCGGTCGCGGAGATGCTTGCCGCGGCTCGTGGCGGGGCGTCCAAGGAAAAACCAAAACCGGCCGCTAAATCGCCGGTAGCGAAAAAGCCCACCGCAAAGAAGCCAGCGGCGGAGAAGAAAGAGGTATCGGGGCCGAAGGATACGACCAGCATTCTGGCGATGGCTCGTAAGGAGCGAAAGCCCGGCCCGATCTCGAAAGCCGAGGCGGCTTCGCAAGGGCAGGGCGTCACGTCCAAACGCAAGATGCCGGAGATGCCAGAGCGCCCGGCATATGTACAGCCCGCGGCGCCGGCAGCAAACGAAGATCGACGGACGTTCTTCGGTTCTTTCTTCGGAGCGTTTCTCGGATCATCGTTGGCAGTTGGTTTTTCCTCATTGGCCGTAACGAACGTGTTATGGGTGTTGGGCGGGGCACGATTCATGTTCCCGAACATTCTCACCGAACCGCCTACCGTTTTCAAAGTCGGTTTTTCGGGCGACTATGCCCTTGGGCAGGTGCAGGCCAAATTCAAGGCTCAGTTTGGTGTTTGGGTTGTCAAAGCGGATTACGAAGGTGTGTCGCAGGTGTACGCATTGAAATCGGTTTGTACGCACTTGGGGTGCACTCCGAATTGGCTCGAGGGCGAACAGAAATTCAAGTGTCCTTGTCACGGAAGTGGTTTCTACAAGGATGGCGTGAATTTCGAAGGTCCCGCTCCGCGACCACTCGAGCGTTATGCGATTCGTGTTGCGGATGATGGTCAGCTAGAGGTGGACAAGAGTCGAACATTCCAGCAGGAGCTAGGGCAGTGGTCGGACGTGGCCTCGTTTGTTGCTTCGTAGTTTCGTTGGTCTGCCAGGTGTGTTTGAGTACAAAAGTCAAAGCGAGCGAGTAAAAGATGCCGTCGCTGAGTGAAATTATTCGTGGATCACAGGTTTGGAAGAGCGTCTTTCGGCATCCGATGCCGGTCGACCGGCGAAACCGTATCGTCGTGATGTTGACGAACTTCTTTCTTCACCTGCATCCCGTCTCGATCAAGAAGCAGGGGATTGCGCTGAGTTACACCTGGTGTATGGGTGGTGTGACATTTTTCCTCTTCTTAGTGGAAACGGTGACGGGTGTACTGTTGATGTTCTATTATCGCCCCACATTAGAGTGGGCATACAACGACATCTTGGCGCTCCGCGACGTGACTTCGATGGGGATTCTGCGCGAACTCCATCGCTGGGGTGCACATGCCATGGTGATCACGGTTTGGTTGCACATGTACCGCGTGTTCTTGACTGGCAGTTACAAACCTCCACGCGAATTCAATTGGGTGGTGGGAGTCATCTTGTTGTTGTTGACGTTACTGCTCTCGTTCACCGGCTATTTGTTGCCATGGGATCAGTTGGCGATTTGGGCGATCACGGTCGGCTCGAACATGGCTCGTGCGACTCCCGTCCTCGGCTACGAGGGACCGGGTAACCAGTTGTTGACCGTTGATGGTATCAGCATGATCACCAGTGCCTCGGACGCTCGGTTCGGGTTATTGGGTGCAAGGTTCGTGGGCGAGGAAACCCTGAACCGTTTCTATGTGCTGCACTGTGTGGCCATTCCGTTAGCTGCATCGCTCTTGTTGGCGATTCACTTTTGGCGAGTGCGTAAGGATGGCGGGATTAGCGGGCCGCTTTAGGACGATTGAGACGCCGCTTCAGGACGTAGGATAGGTACTCTTTAACATGCACGGGCACAATCCGGCTTTTTACGAAACGTTGTCCAGCTTCCTTGGTGGCTATTACCTTTCCCTAGCCGCCATGAATGGTGTGGCGGCATGCTACCTATGGGTGAGTGGTCGTGGACGCCGTTTGTTTGGAGTGCCGACGTACCTCTTATGGTTGTTCTCCGCTCTGGCATTTACCATCGTGTCGCCGCTGGCGGCAAGTGGCGATCCGGCTCTCATACCTGGGTTGTCCCAGGGCTTTCGCAATGTGCTTGACGCGATATTCAATCCAGTGGTTTACAGCGTCGGTTCATTGGTGCTGGTTTTCGGGATGTTTTTTGCCAGACGGTTCTTCGTGAACCCCACGGTGGCCTGGATCGTGTTGAACTCGGCTTTCGTGTTCATGGGTCTTTCGATGACCGACCCCGACTTCTTCGAGATTGTGAAGAAGCCGGACAACGTGCCGATCGTCGGTATGGTGTATCTCTTGGGATTCTTTACATGGGTCGGCGCATCGCAGGCCGTCAAGAACGATGATCGCCGTCGCCAAGGGCTCGGTCCCTTGGAAGCGGAAGATCAAGAGAAGGTTCTGGTGTGGCCCGACTTAGTCTACACCGAGATGATCTGCATGATCGGTTTGATGGCCTTGCTGATCGTATGGGCGATTCTGTTACAGGCTCCGCTTGAGGAACCGGCCAGTTCAGTAAAGACCCCCAATCCATCGAAAGCTCCCTGGTACTTCCTGGGTTTGCAGGAAATGCTGGTCTATTTCGACCCTTGGATGGCTGGTGTGGTATTGCCCAGCATGGTCGTGTTCGGCCTGATGGCTGTACCGTTCATCGATTTTAACAAGGCCGGCAACGGCTACTACACGATCGATGAGCGAAAATTCGCTTACATGACTTTCCAGTTTGGTTTCCTCGTCCTGTGGGTGACGTTGATTGTGATGGGGACCTTTCTGCGCGGACCGAACTGGAATTTCTTCGGCTTGTACGAAACTTGGGATCCGCACAAAGTGGCGGCGTTGAATAACGTCGACCTTTCCGAGATTGTCTGGATCGAGATGCTGGGAATGGAGCGGCCCAGACCGGCACCCGATGACGGTTTGTTGGTTGGCTGGAGCAAGATACTGCTCCGTGAGTCGCCAGGGATCATTCTGGTTGTGTTGTACTTGGCGGTGCTTCCTCCGGCACTGGTGCTCTACAGTAAATTCTTTCGCGGGATGTTTGTGCGGATGGGTTTTCTGCGTTACATGCTCCTGACCAATCTGTTGCTTTTCATGATGATGCTGCCGATCAAAATGGTGTGCCGCTGGACGTTTAATTTGAAGTACATCATTGCCATCCCGGAATACTTAACGAACTTCTAATCTTCACTGTTTGACGGCCGTTTAGGGAGCCGAGGAAAATGCCTGCCACGGAACAAACCTGGCGCGACCAGAAGAAGTTGCATTTTATTTTTGCAATTTCGTCGGTCATCATGCTCTTGACGACGATCTGGATGTTCACGCGCGATAGCAATCGGCAATGGAAGATCTTTCAGGGAAAGTCCCGCGAGATTATGGCGAGGACCATCCTTTGGCAGGAAGATGAGTTCTTGTTCGCCGATTATCTGGCCGAGCATGGGCGTCTTGAGACGGATCTTGCCGAATCACGTGGTATGCCGTTGGACACCGAATTGGTCAAGGAATTCAAGGCCGAATTGGAACGCGATGCTCAGGAGCGGTCTACCGAACCGCCGACGAGTCTCTGGCGGGACGACATTGGGTTGGTTGAACGCCATGAAAAAGTGACCGAAAAGGCAACGTATGCCAAACAAAAACACAATACTGCGCAGTTCGCCGCGGACAAGGCTGGCGATCAGCAAGCAGCGTTGAAGCAACAGTTGATTGAAGCCGAGACAACGGCAACGTCCGCATCGGAAGATGAGTTGGAGCTAGCCCAGAAGGTTGTGGAAGATCTCGAAGGGCGGGTAAAGGAGGCGACAGATGCCAAGGTCGCTGCGGACAAGAATCTGCAGCTTGCGGAGCAGAAACGGATTGACGCGGTTTTGGCCGTTGCTCCGATTCGCGATGACTTGGTCACTGCTTTAGACGCTCTTATTCAAAGATCCAGGTTCCGCGAAAACACAGCGGCGCATGATCGTAAGTTCAAAGGTGCAGATCTGGACAAGTCGAAGGCAGATTTGGGTTTGGGCGTTCGAGACGGTCTCAGCGATCAAGTCCTTCGCCAACGTCAGGCGACGGTCGATAGCGTACAGAGCGAATTCGACGTTCTTACGAGGGCATACGAAGCGAGAATGGCCCACCGCAAGGAGTTGGCCAGTCTTCTATCGAAAATAATCGCTGGTGAGACCGAGGCATTAAAAAAACTGAGCGATCATAAGGCGGGTGAAGAGCAACTTGCGACGGCGTTCCGAGAAACTCGCGCGACTTGGACCGTGTACGGTTTCCTACCCGGCAAGAAGTTCCTGCAGTTGCCAATTCTGGATGCGTTTGGCTCGCCATTGAAGATCGAAAACCATTGGAGCGAGGGTCTCACGCAGTTTCGGAATTTTAATGATGTACGCCGATTTGACCGTTGTGTCACCTGCCATCAGGCAATTGAGAAATCGAGACCTGGGTCCGCTGTTGATCCGGCAATCTCGCCCGAGCGGACGATCCTCTTTACGCTGCCAGCCGCTGAGCCGATCGACGATGCGGACATCCCTCATACCGAGAACATGGATGCGTTAGAACGACAGGTCAATCGCGTTCGTGCGACTTACGGCATGGGTCTGGCGGATGAAGGGCTGTTGAACTCGGATGACGTGACAGTGCGTTACGTTCGCCCGCGGTCTTTTGCCGCACAGGCTCGCGCGATTCCGGCGTTGGAAAAGGCCGTGTTTCCGGGCGAGTTTCGTGATGCAGTACTTCACGATGGCGCGGCTCAAACGGTTCTCGATGTCGGCTTGCTACCCGGCGATGTTCTCGAGGAGATCAATGGTGATGTGGTCGGTGACGTCCGGCAGGCGGCCTATCAATTGCTGGTAGCCGCCGAGAACGGCGAGTCACTTACATTGAAGGTCCGTCGCGGGCTTCCGCAACCCTACACTTCGCACCCCAGGTTGGACTTATACATCGGTTCCCTTAGCCCGCACACGCTGGCTGATTTTGCCTGCACGATTTGTCACGAAGGGCAGGGAAGTGCGACGGACTTCTTGTGGGCGTCTCACACACCGAGTAGTCCTCGGCAGGCGGAAGCATGGCGCAAGGAGTACGGTTGGTTCGACAATCATCATTGGGCCTTTCCAATGTCTTCCAGGCAGTTTCTGCAGAGTGTCTGCTTGAAATGTCACCACGATGTTGTCGAACTCGAGCCGAGTGCACGGTTTCCTGAACCGCCCGCGCCAAAATTATTGCGAGGTCACACACTCATCCGCAAATATGGTTGTTACGGTTGCCATGAAATCAACGGCTTTGATGGGCCCGATCGAGTTGGTCCCGATTTGCGTGTTGAACCCAACTACTTTGCGGCCGCCCAAGCTCTAAAAATGGACCCTGGATTCAAAGACCTGACCGACCAGGAACAGGCTTGGATTGAAAGTCTCATTGATCACCCGGAACTGGACACCATTCGTCGTAAACTGGTCACTCGACTCAAGACGGACCAACTTGACGCTCATCGACTTTCCGACCACGCCTACAGTGCGTTACTTCCCGTACTGGGTGATGTGGAACATCCGGGAGAATTCTCCAAACCGGGCCCGAGCCTGCGATTTCTTGGGTCCAAGTTGGATCCGGCATTCGCCTACAGCTGGATTTGGAACCCGCAGGATTTTCGTCCCACGACTCGCATGCCGCGATTTCTGGGGCTGTGGGATCATCTGAAGGCCGATCATGATAGCCTAGAGCTGACCAAGAAGTTCGAGCCCATGGAAGCCTACGCGATGGCGTATTACCTCCGAGCAAAGTCGCAACCATTCGACTACCTCGATCCGCCCGCAGGGATTTCCGAGAGTTCGGCGGATGAAAGATTGGCGCGTGGTACAGTGCTCTTCGAGGAACGAGGCTGCTTGGCATGCCACACCCACAAGGACTTCCCGGACCTCGCTAAGTATCGAAAGGCGGGCGAACTGCAACAGGGGCCCGATCTCA
>DUDC01000083.1:8719-31803 GCA_012959465.1 Planctomycetaceae bacterium | reverse complement strand
AATCGGGACCAGCAGCATGCCGACGCTGTTAACAGCCGGATCGCCCAATGCAAGCTGAGCGGGTGTCATGTGTTTCTTGACCGTGGCCGCATCCGGTGTCGTGTAGGACGCAACCGGTGTCTTGGCTGGTGCGTCCACCCTCATCAGGAAACGCACCCCCGCATAGCAAAGTACAGCCACGAAACAAAACGTCAGGGCAAACAGACAGAAAATCGAGCATCCAATTAGCGTTACTTTCGGTTTTGTACCATGAGGTTTCACCGGCGTTGGCGAGTCGGGTTCGGGTTCTTTGACCGCCAACAGATCATCGTCCGTCACCTCGATACCGGACACTTGATCAGCTTTATTGTCCGCCCGTTTGGCGCGACGGGCTTCCTTATCCTTCGTCGTCTCGCCGACCAACTGCGTAGCTTGAAATCGTGTCAGGTGTTCGTTCTCGACCAACAATTTCGCGATTGTTTCCGCGCTGACACTTTTGCCTGACTCCTCCAATTGCCGTCGCAAGTCGGCAATAATAGCGTCGTCCAATAGGCTACGTTCTTTCAACAGATTTAGGAAATCCCGAGCGGACATCTCAATCTTTCATTCTTGTGTTGCGCAGTTTTCAATCGACTGGGAGTCGAACTAAAAGTCGTCTTCCACCGTTACCAACTGGACGTCTGTCAGGCCAACTTCGGCTCCAGCGTCCAGTGCCGTGATCACTCGCTCGTGCGTTGCCTCACCGTTTGCCTGGACGATTAATCGTTCGGGCTTGGGTGTGGCGCTCATCGCATCACGTAAACGGACGTACATTTCCTGTACGCTTGGGCACTCAAACTCGTCATCCGGTGTGATCACCGTGTACATATTGTCTTCGTCAATGTGGATCGTGACGGCCTCATCTTCCTGTTCTTCATCAAGTTGAACCGTACTGGGCTGATCCGTATTCTCCGGCTTGGGCACCTCGATCGTCTTTTGCACAGTGAAAGCGGCGGTGACCATGAAGAAAATCAAAAGCAGGAACGTGACGTCAACCATGGGCGTCATGTCCATTTCGGCCTCGCGATCCACTTTTTCGCCGTCACCAAAAGAGACGAACGAGCCGCTATCAGCATCGCCATTGCCGGGTGGGGATGCGACGGCAGTCGCTGCGGTTGCATGGCGCTTTGATTTTTCCGCCGCTAGAGCTTCGTCTCGGGTCGGCACCGGCACCATCTGTTCGCAACCCGGGCACCGCGCCTGCTGCCCTGCCAGGCTATCGGAAGCCGGTTGCTCAGTTCCACAGTTCGGGCAATGGAACGTGTAGGGCATCTATTTCAACTCCAGTTTATTGCTCGTATTTCCTTGAGAACATTTCTGCAAGGCAACTTATTTACTCATCCAGTACCGCGACGTTCAGAGTCTCCGCCACTTCAGATTTGCCGACCGCCTTGGCGACGCGAGAAACAACACGGTGTTTCACGTCTTTGGCCGCCTTGATCAATACATGGTCTTTTGACTGTCCTAACATGACATCATCAACGTAAGCTGCGATCTCCTCAGCCTGGGCCTCGTCGTCGCCTTGCACCAGGTTAGCGGCATCCTTGTTATCTCCCTTGTACACTTTTCCTGTCGCGTCGATGGTCAATATGACCGCATTGTCGGCACCGATTCCCACCCCGTGCCGAGCTTTCGGCAGGGAGACGTCTCCTGGCGTGGTCATTTTGGACGAAACGAGGAAGAAAATCAGCAACAGGAACGTGATGTCAATCATCGGCGTGATGTCCATCTCGGCTTCGTCAGCAGCGGATTTGCGCCGTTTGATTTTCACCTGTTCAATTGCCACAGTTGAGCTCCTCAGTCAGTGGATTGAAGCCGTAACAACGACCCAGGGCCGCGACATTCACCGCAAAGTGACTTCCGATCGGATGGTAGTTCGCCCATTCGACCACGTTGTCAAAACGACATTATTTCAGGACCGTGCGAAAGGAATCCAAGAACCGAGTGAGTCCCGCCGAAACCAAGTCTTCCATCTTGCGGATGCGCACGTTGATCATGGTCACACATATCACGAGTGGAATGGCAATCGCCAAACCACTTGCCGTCGTCACCAGTGCCACACTAATGTCACTAGCGAGTTGATCCGGCTTCACATTCTCGGCCGATGCTAGCTTGTCGAACGCCCCCATCATACCGATCACCGTACCGAACAGTCCGACCATCGGCGCACTCTTGATCACCGTATTGACCCAAGTCAAACGATGTTCCAGGTCTGCCAGGATATCGCGTTGAAAGCGGTCCATCACCAACAGCTTCACTTTGTCGAAGCCGAGCCTGCGATGGGTTATGGCGACCCATGTCAGCTGGCACATGGCCCGTGGATCCCCGTCGCAGATCTCGGTCGCCTCCTCAAATCGGCCTTTTGACAACGAAGCGTCGACAGCGTCCAAGAACTCTGTTTGCACCACTTCGTTCTTGAACCGTTTCTGGCCAACGCGAGTCCAGATCATGATGATACAAAAGGCGCCCCAGAGGGCGAGCGAAGCTAACGCTAGGTAGGCTAACTGCGCGACTATACCGGTTAAAATACCAAGATCCATTGCGTGTTTCTCGTCGCCTCAAAAATGCATGAAATGATGTCGCGTTCGCTGGCAGGTCCTTGCCACCCCAGGTAGATTCCGTCGCCGAGCGATGCGATTACGTGTCGCGTATTCGTTTACGGGGGTGGCGGGCGGAAATGTTGGTCAATAATGAAGAACTCCCAACCGGCACCTCGCTTCTTCAGCCCAAAGATGGTCTTCAACCACTCCTTAGGGTCTCTTTCTGTATTGTTAAATTCCAACTGGTGCAGCAACTTGTAGAGATCTTCAGGAATGAACTGCATCACGATGCGGTTATTCACCTTAATCCCCGCCTTGGTGAGAAGCCGACGATCAAACTCTCGCAGCTTCCCATTCTTCCACGTCATGTAGATTCGTTTTTCCGTCTTGCTCTCACCCTGCCGCGTGTCAGGTTTCGACTTGGAGAGATTGCGAGCGTAATCAACCAATGGGGCGCCACCAATGGCGGCCACTTCAATCTTGAAATGATCGATCTGCTGAGCGTATATGACGATGCTGGTCGATTCAAATCGCATTTCCCATCGTTCCCACGGAGGAATAACGTTTTCGCCTTCACCCAAGGGCCCCGGTGGTCGACTATCTCCCTGACCTTTCCCTGCACTACTCACCGCAGAGTCGGTCTGTAAAGCATCTCGAGCCGCTGCTACCGTGGAGGCAACGTCGGTCACCGCCTCCAATGCCGCCTCCAATTGAGGTTCCTCAAGCACCTCCTCGAGCTCCTCCAATCCGGGTGGATCCATGTCTCGGGCGAAGCCGGCAGCATGGTCGCCGCGTCCGGGATATTCGATCATCCGCACCGGACGCATCCTGCGAGAGAAGTCGAGGACCGTCGTCAACCAGATAATAAAGACGAGCGCTGTCGCCGTGCCAACTAGAAACAACAAGGCAATCAACAACCCCGAAGCCATCTCATACGTCGATACCATCAATGGCGAGAGGATACGTATTCTCTTGGGTTTGGTTGTTGGTACGCTTGCCATCGCTTCCTTCCCATTACAACGAATGCAGTCCGAGTCGAGTTATTACCCGCGGTTTCAACGCTGTGCACTTGCGGTGAGCTATCCTAACGACCTGACTACCGATCGGGAACAACCCACACCAGACCGTCCATGTCACCTCAGAACCTGTCACTCTGAGTCCTGTCGATGGACAACACCTTCTGTCGGGTGGGCTGGTACGACACGCCCTGAATAGAGTAGGAGAAAAGAACTAGAGATCGGTCACAATTAGTCGTTTCTATAAGTGTCCATCCACCTGCCCGATCGTAATGGCCTGAGGCCCGCCTGTCAAGAAATGAGGCAGCCGAAGTCCTTACTTGGAATCACTTTAGTTCCTTGTGACACGAGGGCGAACGATCCCCGGTGGCCCAGCGATCGGCCTCGGCCGTCAATCGGCAGGCTTCGGCATAACGGCACCCACATCTCGCCGCCATTGCGCCAATTTAGCCCGCAATTGATGAGCCAATTGAGGATTTGCGGTCGCCAAGTTACGTTGTTCACCAACGTCGGTTCGAAGGTTGTACAGTTCAACGGATTGGTCATCAAACCACTCGATTAACTTGAAATCACCCTCTCGGACGGCACCTCCCAGACGGTTATCACGATGCCAGGCATAATTCGGGTAGTGAAAAAACAGGGGGCGATCGGCGGACGGCTTGCCGCGGAGCAAACCGCGGAGGGAACGACCATCGGTCGGCTGAGCCGGCGGTAGCCCGACTGCGTCGAGAATGGTGGCGTGCAGGTCCATCGTGATGACTGGAGAGTCCAGCAGTTTCCCAGCCGGCGTCACGCCGGGCCAACGCACCATCAGCGGAACTCGAATCCCGCCTTCGTACAAATAGCCTTTAGAGGCCCGCAGCGGTCGGCTGTCAGACACGCCGCCAAACGCACCGTTATCGGATGTAAAAATCACCAGCGTATTGGACGAGAGACTGCTCTTGTCGAGGAAGCGAAACAGCCGGCCAAAAGCGCGGTCCATCGCTTCAATCATGGCTGCATAGCGAGGGTCCTTGATCCCTGGGCCGATACGAGATTGGTACTTTTCCACCAGTGGCTCGGGGGCTTCCATCGGCCAATGGACGGTGTAATTCCAAAGTGTGACGAAGAACGGACGGTCGTCGTCCGCCGCGTCCGCAGGGCTCTTTGCTCCTTCCAAATACCCGATCACTTCATCGACGAGCCGGTCGGGGAGGTACTCGCCGGTCTTGCGATTGGGCAGATTGTGGATCCCGTAGGGATCGAAGAACGTCGGCGGCCCGCCGTGGGCGCAACCGCCAAAATTGACATCGAAGCCGTGTCGTTCAGGATAATAACGCTTATCGCCGAGTCCTTGGCGGCCGGGAATGCCAGCCAAATGCCATTTACCGAAGAAGGCCGTTCGGTAGCCAGCCTCGCGTAGCGTTTCGGCCAACGTCGTTTCTGCCGTGTCGAGGAAACGAACATTGGGCGTTGGTAGCCATTCGGCGCCGTCGGGAACAAAGTCTCGCGCCGATATGTGGTTTGTGATTCCCAGGCGAGCAGGCGTCTTGCCGGTCATTAAGGCGGCGCGCGTCGGCGAGCAGACAGGGGCCGCAGCGTACGCGTTGGAGAACCGGACGCCTTGCTCCGCGAATTGATCAAGCGACGGCGTCTCAAGACGATCGTTCCCCTGACAATGTAAGTCCATCCATCCCAAGTCATCGACCATGATCAACAAGATGTTCGGCGTTCGAGCGGACGCCTCTGCCGACAACAATTCACCGCAGTAGGACAATTCACCGCCGCCGAAGACGAACCAGCTACAGAGGAGTCCAACGGTCGCCAAGACTGCGCGAAGACGTCGACGAAAAGACGTTGCGGTCATGGGTGTCGGTCTCCGAGAGAACGTCAAATAAGCGGTGCTCAATGCGCCGCACCAGTGATCAGGGCAGTTGAGGTCCCGGCAAAGAACGTAACGCCCGCCAGACGACCCCGCCAGACGCTGCGGAGATTTCACAGCCGATCGATGCCGGTCTGCCTTGTCATGATGACCGTGACCTTGTCTCGGCTGGCGACATGATCGAAGCAGGGGAAGGGTACGAAACCAGCCACGATTCCAGCGGAAACGTGGCTGTTCCTGAAGTGGTCAGGGGCGGGGTCGAACCGCCGACACACGGATTTTCAGTCCGTTGCTCTACCAACTGAGCTACCTGACCTCACCCGGAAAAACCGGGCCAAAACGCTGCTCGCAGCACTGCGTTATTGACACCCGTTTACCATTTTTGGGCCTCAAAGCCAACACCCGCAGTGCGGTGCGGGTGTGATGACACCACCAAACCGGTTGAAATCAGTAGGTGATGACCATGGCCATTCTAGTTCTACCTCCAAACGTGTAAAGCCCAGTCGACGATGGATGCAAACACTCTACAAGTGGCTTTATGTCTTCGTGCGAAATTTTGATAATGTCTCACACGAAGGCACAAGGACACGAAGGGCGGCCTTTCAAGAGAGGAGAATAACAGACGGCTAGATTGTATCGTACTAACGATGGTGTAGCCGTCTGGAACCGGAGTGGTTTGAAATCTAACCACCGATATCGCAAAGTTGAACGGCGTGTTCCAAAGCGGCGGCCGAGTCCTCCCATGTCGGAATAAACTCTTGTGCCACGTATCCTTGGAAGCCCGTTTCCAAAATCGCTTTCATGACGTAGGGGTAGTTGATTTCCTGCCGATCATCCAGTTCTCCGCGACCTGGACAGCCGGCGGTGTGATAGTGCCCGATGTACTCGTGGTACTGTCGGATGCGGCGGACGACATCACCGTTCATGATTTGCACATGGTAGATGTCGAATAGCAGTTTCAGATGCGGCGAACCGACTTGTCGAATCATCTCTACGACATGGTCGACATCGTCACCGAAGTAGCCGGGATGGCCTTTCATTGGGTGTGTGTTGTCGCGAGAGTTGAGATGTTCCAAGACGAGGGTGATGCCTCGTTTTTCGGCGTAGCCCACAATTTTCTTCAATCCACGAACACAATTTCGAGTCGCTGTTTCACGATCGACATTTTCCGGCAGCATTCCGGTAAAAGTAATCACGTTCTGCGTGCCGATATCCCGTGCCAAGTCGATGTTCTTCTGCAGCGTCTCAACACACTCGTCATGCAGTTTCACGTCACAGAATCCTTTGCGGAAACCGTGGCTACTGACCAGCGAGATTTTCAGTCCCATCTTCAGCAGTTGCGGATAGAATTTACTGGAGACACCTTCAATGGCCGGGACGCCGATTTTCCTGCATAGTTCCCCGAGTTCGAGAGGCGGCATGGGCTTGAAACACCAGCCCATTACGGACTGGTGGATTCGGTTTTTCAGCACTTGAAGACTCCATTTCATCTCATGATTGAGGAGGTGTGAGACTCATTGAACCCGGTCAATTCGGTGTATTCCAGTGACTTCCAGGCAAGAAATGGCCTTTTTTTGGGGTTTTTCGCCGTTTCTTGGCGGCGAATGTATTGCATTTTTCCGGTTAGGCGATTTAATCAGCCCGTCCGCACCGTCGACGGACTGTTACTTTCCATGGACACCCTCAAGGAGGTAGAAGACATGGCGAAAGCCCCCCCAGGAACGCAGAAGCCGCTGACCAAGACCCAAATCATGGCTGCTTTGGCCGAGAGCACCGGGATGTCAAAAAAGGACGTTCAGGTTGTGATCGATGCACTGACCGAGGAGATTCGTGGCGCATTAAGCTCGAAGGGAGCTGGAATGTTCACGATTCCGGGTCTCATCAAGATCACCAAGAAAAACGTGCCCGCCCGTAAAGCACAGCAGAACGTTTACAACCCGCTAAAGGGTGAATACGAAGACCGTGCCGCCAAGCCGGCTTCGGTGAAGGTTCAAGTTCGAGCCCTCAAGGCCCTCAAGGACATGGTCTGATTCTTCGAATCCTCACGGACGAGACTATTGCAAAAAAAAGGCCGCGGTAACCGCGGCTTTTTTTTGCGCAGGCGCACCAGTCGGGCCTATCACCTCGCCGCTGAATGATGTACGAGCCTGTGGTCCTGGCGACGAAAGTGATTGAGTCGCGAGTCCCAGCGTAACGCGTCAAGCTTGTTTCGCTCAGTCGGTAGGAATAGGATGGAAGTTCGGCGTGACTCGCCAAAAATCGCTTCCAAGTGTGATTGGACCTTGGGGAGAGTCGTGGTGGTCACATAGAATGTGGGTGGTGACTGAACAGTCAACAAAACGAGCCATTGGGGAGTTTGGGACGATGGAACGCCGCACCATTTTCTTTATACAGTTGATGACTATTTGTTCCCTGGCGTTGCATGCTCATGGCCAGGTTTCTCAACGGCTTGCGCCGCCTCCACGCGAGTTGATGCTGCAATTACAGCGCGGGCAGCGTTCGGTGCAAGCGGGAAATTACAGCGATGCCGTCCGCCAGTTGGGCGGCGTGTTGTCGCCACCAGCTGATAGCGATATCGAATTCAAACAGGATTATTTCACGCCGGCCCAAGCTGGCGAAGCGCGATTGAGTCTAAAATCGGAAGCGGAACGTTTGATCGGCCGGATGCCAATCGAGGGCCGACGACTTTACCAACTGCGTTACGGCGCAGAGGCTAAAGCGTTGCTCCTCCAGGCGACGAAGGAATTTGATACGCTCGGCCTGGCCGATTGTTCACGTCGCTATTTCCACACCGAGGCCGGTCACCAAGCGACTCTATTGCTGGGACAACTCCACCTCGACCAGGGTCGCGCCGCCGCGGCCGCATTTTGTTTTCGTCGCTTGACCGAATCACCACGAGCGGCAGATTACGATCCCCAGGCATCGCTGCTATTGAGCGCCAGTTGGCTCTATGCAGGCTCCAGAGAAAACGCCCGCAAGACACTACTAAGCGTCAAGACACGTCACCCGAACTTGACCATCAAGGCAGGATCCCGCGAGGTACCGATATTCCAGAACGACGGCGAGGCCTTGGCATGGTTGAAAAAACTCATGGCCAGCGACGGACTGGGACGCCGTGAGTTTGTCGAGCAATGGCTCAACGCGCACGGCAATTCGGAACGCAACGCCCGTTCCCAGGCGACACCTCCGATTGTGGCCAGGGAGTGGAAAGTTCCGGTGGCTGTCAACTTTCCCAAGGACGAAAAGGTCGTCAATGAACGACTGAGGGAATTGCAGGCGGCGGGAATGCCGCCGCTGCCAAGTCCGCACGCCCTGGCTGTCGGCGACCAGATCATCATGCGGACCACCCGTCGCGTGGTCGGTGTTGATTTCGCCACTGGATTGCGTATTTGGGAATGGCCGTGGGACGACGAACCCGACGTCGACGCGGAAAATCGGATGAAGATCCCCACCTCAGAAAATCGTTCCGAATGGTCGAACGCGTTGGCTGAACGGATGTGGTCGGACCTGCCTTACGGCCAAATGAGCAGCAACGAGAAGTCCGTGTTTGCCATTTCGAATTTGGGCGTCATCCCGCAATCGGCCAACCAGGTCATTTTTGCCATTCGCAGCCGAAACAAACTGCCAACGTCCAACCAACTGGCCTCACTAAGCTTGGCCCGAGAAGGATCCTTGGAGTGGATCATCGGCGGCGAGAATGGCGCGGATGAGCCACAATTGGCCAAAGCATTTTTCCTAGGGCCCCCTTTGCCTGATGACGACATTCTCTATTGCTTGGTCGAGATACGCGACGAAGTCCGTCTTGTCGCATTGGACCCTGAATCGGGCGGCATAAGATGGCAACAACAATTGGCCCATGTCGAGGGCGTTGGGGTCAACGTCATGAATTCCCGCCGCATTTCCGGTGCGGCTCCGTCCTTGTCGAGCGGAGTGTTGGTCTGCCCAACTGGCGCCGGAGTGGTAGTCGCGATCGACACATCGAGTCGATCACTCCTATGGGGATACGAGTATGAATCGATTTTGAAGCCAGTTAGACGGGCCCAACCGTTCATTAACAACAACTCAAAATCAATGCAGCCCGAGTGGATTGAGAATGCTCCGATTATTCATGACGGGATCATCATTCTGGCACCGCCGGATTCGTCTTGGCTCTACGCATTGGACCTGCTCAACGGCACACCGGTTTGGTCTCCGGCAAAACGCGACGGCCATTTGTTCATTGGCTGTGTAGCCAACAACTGCATCGTGCTGGTCGGCAAGGACAAAATCACGGGACGCCGCCTGTCGGACGGTGAACAGATTTGGCAGACAAAGTTGCCCGCAATGCCGAGCGGACGCGGAATTTGCACAGGAAATCTCTTCCTGTTGCCGCTCACTTCGGCCGAGCTCGTGACGTTTGAAATTGACACGGGCGATATCGTCAACTCGACAACGACGGAATTCATGCTCGGCAATCTGATTAGTTTCAAGGAACACATCGTTTCGCACGGAGCGAAATTCCTCTCGGCGTTCCAACAAGTCGCGCATCTGCGTAGGGTCACCGCTCAACGACTTCGAGCCGACCCCGATGACATAAGGGCATTGGGCAATCAGATCAAACTCTACCTCACCGACAAGCAACATCAGAAGGCTCTTGAGACGGCCATCCGAGCTCATCAGCTCGCAGCTGACAGCGCGACCATCAACAAATTGGTCACGCACTCAATCCTGGCGGCCTACGACGAGGACTTTCGCAACACGTTTGAAATGGCTGCAGATCTAGCAGATTTCATGAAGACTCGTCCCGAGTACGGAGAGTATTTACGGCGTCTTGCGGCTGGCTACGCAACGGTCGGGAACTATCAAAAAGCATTCCAATCACTGCTGGAATTTTCAAACCAAGCGGCCATCGATCGAAACCTCGATGGAGATATTACTGGAGCCGGCGAGGCCATGTTGACGAGCAACGACCGGTGGATTCGTCAGACGTCGTCGGAACTTTTATCATTGGCGAAGAAGAGAAACGACGTTGAATTAATAAAGGATCTAAGTCGGCAATTGAGCGATGCGGGGCAAGACTTAGTCACCAACAAGAATTGGTTGGGGCTCGCTCGATTCCTGGAGCAATTCTCGAACTTTGACAGCGAATCCCACTTGCAATTACTGCTCGCTGAACACCACGTGCAGGAAAATGAGTTACTACAAGGCCAGCTCATGTTGGGCAGAATGTCGCAGACCCTGTCGCACGAAGAACAGGGCCGTCAGCGGGCCTTATTGGCACAGTTACTCCTAAAAGGAAAACTGTTTGAGCAGGCTGCAACGCTATTTCACGAGCTCAACGAAGAATGGGCTGATGTCGTGGTTTGGGGCAAGCTAACGGGGAGTGAATTGTCCGAATCGGTGGCGAATGCCGCCTCGATTCGCGTCGCTCCGTCCAGGCAGGTGTGGCCGATCGGCAAAGTCTCTATCGATAAAGGCGACGACGCGGCACTCGGTGGAACGTCCTATTATGTGCCGGTGGCGTTTGCGCAGCGAACGCAAATCCTCTCTACCGGCGTGGCCCCTTTCGTTCGTTACTATAATAACAACATCAATATCACCAATGGATCCGGACGATTGGTTGGGCGAGCTACGATCCAAAGACGTCCGACGACCGTTTTCATCTCGAGTATCAACCGAACTCCAACGACGAGGGCTCACTCGTTAGGACACTTGCTCATTTTGTCTCTTGGTGACCAGGTCGTGGCGGTGAACGGCCTTGGTGGTGTCAATGACGGGCGAAAAAACGTCCTCTGGAGGAAGAGCACTGTCTCGCCTCAACCCGGTCAACGGATGTCGACCGGCACAAAAAACGTGAACCACCCCTGGTCCGGTACACGACGACAGGTCCTCGGCCCGATCCTGAATGGCCAGTTGATCGGGCGGGTTGGTCCAGTGACACCGCTGGGAGTCTGTTACACTCACCACACCAACGTCGTCTGCGTTAACCCACTCACAGGTAAAGAGCAGTGGGTGCATCAAAACGTTGGTTTGGGCTGCGACCTATTCGGAGACGAAGAACTTCTCTTTGTGGTACGCGATCGCGCCGACGAGGCGCTCGTGCTGAGAATGTTGGATGGGGGCGCCGTCGGAAAAAAGAAAGTCCCGGATTTGAATAAACGGTGGGCGACCTTCGGACGCAACATCTTGGCGTGGGACGATCGAAACGTCGAAGTCGATGGCGCGACGCGAAAGATGAGAACCGTCTGGATCTACGACGGTTGGTCGGAAAACGAGTTTTGGCGCGCCTCGTACTCAACGGAGTCACGGGGAGTGGTTTTTGACCAGGACAAGGTCGCCATTTTCGAACCGGAAGACTCAATTTTGCAGGTCGTATCACTACGGGATGGTCGGCAGATCTTTCAGCAACATCTCCCCGATCCGCCCGCGAAGGTCGATCACTTGAACGTTCGCTCGGTGCGGGGGCGTCTGCTGATCATGCTCAACGAAACTCCCAAGGCTGAAAGAGTCGTCTTTGAACCCCCGGTGAGAAATAATCCGACCGCGCAGGCCGCCAATGGCAAACTGTATTGCATCGGCATGGATGGTGCTTTGCTTTGGCCCTCACCTGCGATCCTGGACCGATACTATTTTGTCGCCGATCAGCCGATCGACAGCCCTCTGTTCGTCTTCCATCGAAAGGGCCGCACCACCAATAAACCGGCAGAATCGATTTACTCTGTGCTGGCAATCGATCTTCGCGACGGCCGCCCACTGTTGGAGGAACACCATGAGAATTCCAACCAGACCCGGCCGATGGTGTGCCAGGTGGTACCGGACCGAAACGAGGTGACGCTGCGATTTGGCCGCGAACGCCGCACATTCCGATTCAGCGACAAGCCACGGCCCCCCGAGGTCCCGGCCATTACGGGAAAATCGGCCCCCGTTTTGGATGTGGTACGTCAAAAAGCAGCGACCGGGCGACCGAATCCACTTGACCCAAAAAAGTAGCAACTCGTTTTAAACGACCGCCTCCGCCTCATCCAGAACACTTCGCCAGCGTCGGCCCTTTCTGGAATTTGTGATTATCCGCTCGCCCTCGCCCATACAGCGTCTTGCGCCACCTTTTCCCGACGCGCATCACACGCATCGGATACCAACGGATGCGAGAACGATTTCATCTCGATATGGAAATTGCCGGCGGGCCAATTATCCTACAAAGTAGGCACGCCCCCCACGGGCCGTTTCGCTTCGTTATAATCTGAACATACGGTACAAACCGCACAACTCCTACGTTTTAACACGGCGGCTCGCGCTGAGAACCAACACGCCACTCGGAATGGCCATCGCTGGCCCACGCGTGTGTGGGGGGTCGCTCGCCAAAAATCGCTCCTTTGATCAACCTATTTTAGACCGCAAAGAGATCCACATGACATCTGAGGGAACCGGCGGAATCGATTCCAATGCCATTCGAATGTTAGCCGATGCGCGAGAACGCATAGTTAGCCAACTCTCCAAGGTCATTGTTGGCCAGGATCAAGTGATTGAAGAGTTGTTGATTTCGTTGTTCAGCCGCGGGCACTGCCTGTTAGAAGGCGTGCCAGGACTAGCAAAAACTCTACTCATCAGCACGTTGTCGCAGACGTTGAGTCTCTCGTTCAGTCGAATCCAGTTCACTCCTGACCTGATGCCGGCGGACATTACGGGAACGGACATCATCGAAGAGAACCGCACCACCGGTGCTCGAGAACGGCGTTTCCTGGAGGGACCACTTTTTTCCAACGTGGTGCTGGCAGACGAGATCAATCGGACACCACCCAAAACCCAAGCTGCTCTTCTGGAAGCTATGCAGGAGCAACAAGTGACGGTGGGCCGAACACGGCACCCACTATCCGATCCGTTCTTTGTTCTGGCGACGCAAAATCCGATCGAGCAAGAGGGAACCTACCCGCTGCCAGAAGCGCAGCAAGACCGGTTCATGTTCAAAGTGTTCGTCGACTATCCCAGGTTTGACGAAGAGATGGAAATTGCTCGTCGGACCACGACTGGAAAAACTGCGGACGTCTCCGCCGTATTGACGGGCGAAGAGATCATGAAATTGCAGCAGACGATCCGTGAGGTTCCCATTGCTGATCAAGTGATTCGCTATGCTCTGGCCTTGGTTCGTCAGACGCGCGTCGGGTGTGACGGATGTCCCGATTTCGCAATGGAGATGTTGAATTGGGGTGCCGGTCCACGAGCGGTTCAATTCTTGATCGTCGGCGGCAAAGCTCGCGCGTTGCTTCACGGCCGGACGCACGTTTCGACGGACGACATCCAGGCGTTAGCCAAGCCTGTGCTACGACACCGCATCGTAGTGAATTTCGCGGCCGAGAGCGAAGGAGTAACTTCGGACGACGTGGTCGATCGCTTGATCGCAATGACACCTACCAAGGAAGATGAGCTTACGAGCGATGCCCGATTCCAAAAAATATTTGCATCCTGAGTCGATCAAGAGAATCTCGAGGATGGAGTTGCGGGCGCGTCACATCGTGGAAGGATTTCTTTCCGGGATGCATCGCAGCCCATACTTCGGCCAATCGATCGAATTTCGGCAGCACCGGGAATACGTGGCTGGTGACGACCTGCGTCATGTGGACTGGCAAGTCTGGGCGCGGCAAGACAGGCTCTATATCAAGCAGTACGAAGAGGACACGAACCTGCGATGCACGTTGTTGGTCGACATTTCAGCGAGCATGTCCTACGGTAGTGGCCCCTTAAACAAGTATGAATACGGCTGTACGGCCGCCGCCAGTCTGGCCTATTTGGCGTTAAAACAGCAAGATGCTGTTGGAGCGGCTTCTTTTGATGAACGGATCCGTGGTCGGGTGCCCGTCCGCAGCAAACGAAACCATTTGAACTCGATCATTGAGTCGTTTGGCAGCCAGAGCCTCACTGACAAAACGGACATGCATGTGGTCTTGAGCCAAGCTGCCGAGACTTTTGCGCGGCGAGGAATGATGGTGGTGGTGTCTGATCTATTGACGGACGTAGAGCGGTTACTGCAAGGCCTGCGTCTACTACGGCAACTCGGACACGACGTTCTGGTGTTCCACATCATGGACGACGATGAACTCGATTTTCCTTTCGATGGGCCCACACGATTCGAAGGACTCGAATCGGCCGATTCGTTGAATTGCAACCCCCGATCATTACGAGAGGGCTATCTCGAGGCGCTTGGTCAGTACCTTGAACGCGTCAGCCGCGGCTGTGCAAAGAGCATGATCGACTACGCATTGATCCGGACAAGTGAACCTTTGGACGCGGTGCTGGCGAAATACCTGAGTAATCGTTTGGGAATGCACCACAAAAATTAGAAGCCACCGGAATCGACACAACCCGGAAACGGATACCTTCACCGGTAATAGGCTGAAGATAGGACTGTTAAATAAATCATGTGGCAGTTTACATTTTACGCGCTGACGTGGGGATTCCTCCTCACTCTCTTGCCGCTGTTGATTCACTTGATCAACCTATTGCGACATCGGCGAGTGAAATGGGCGGCGATGGACTTCCTGTTACAGAGCTACAAGAAACATCGTCGATGGGTCTGGTTAAAACAGCTTTTATTGCTGTTGCTCCGCATGTTGATCGTCGCCCTAATCGTCGCCATGCTCGCTCAATGGACACCGAAGAACCGCATCTTGGAAGCGTTGGGCGGCGCGACAACACATCACTACGTGCTCATCGACGACAGTCTGAGCATGTCCGAGTTGACGGGTGACGCAACTTGCTTTGACATCGCCTTAGCAGAGGTCCGTCGCGTTGTGCGGCAATCACAAGCGGACGGCTCGCCTCATCGTCTGACTCTGATCCGTTTTTCCGCCGCCGCTGGTGCCGCTCGGTCCCCAGAACAAACGCCATCGTCGAGCGTAGCTGATGTATTGGCCGAACCGATCGACGCTAAATTCGACGAGCGATTAGAAAAGAAAATGCAGACGATCGGGGTCTCCGAACTTGCCTGCGGTCCTCTGGAAGCTCTTGAACTTTCCCAGCAATTGATCGCAGATGACGACGCAGACACCACACGGCTCTACATCATCTCCGATTTTCGTCAAGTGTCGTGGGGCAATCCTACGGTGGTGCGTGACACACTCAACGAGATTCAATCGTCAAAAGTGCCCATGGAATTCGTCAGTTGCGTTCGGCAAGGACAGCCCAACTTGGCGATTACATCGCTGCAACCGGAACCGGGACCACAAGCCGCTGGCGTTCCACTGTTTGTCCATGTAGAGGTAACAAATTACGGCAACGTTGCGGCGACCAATGTGCAGCTCAAACTGACGGCACAGACGGTCGACGACCAGACAAATACGGATCCGACGGTTTGGATGCCCGATATTGAGGAGTTGCCGGTCGAGTACATCGACGAAATCGCAGAAGGCGAAACGATCTCTCGCCGCGTGCAAGTCTATTTCCCGACCACCGGTCGTCATGTCGTCCACGCGTCGCTCGCCGACGACCCAATCCGTCTCGACAACTCCCGTTGGGAAGTCATTGACTTTCGCAGCAGCGAACGATGTCTGGTGATCGACGGTGACCCCGAACAGCGGAACGCCTTTTTCATGCAGACAATTCTTCAGCCGGGTGGACGCGCGAGCACCGGAGTGTCACCGGACGTTCAACCCGTCTCGTTTCTGCGAAATTTGTCGATGGAGCAATTGGCGACGTACGATGCGGTCTACCTAATGGACGTCCGCGAGTTGGAAGAAAGTGGAGTAGAGAAACTGATGCTCTACTGCGACAACGGCGGTGGCTTGGCCATCTTCGCCGGTCCACAAATGGATTTGGAACGATACAACGAACGACTATATCTGGATGGAAAGGGCATTCTCCCGATGCCGTTGCGGCGTCAAGAACTACTGCCCCCGCGGCTCGACGACACTCCAGATATCAATATCGAAGGATCGGACCATCCGGTTTTCCGCAATTTGCTCCGCGGCCGTAATCCGATCATTCGCATGGCACACGTGGATCGATATCTTCAACCGCGGCAAGATTGGAACGCGGACGCGGCAAGCGGCGTCGAAGTCATCGCCTCCTATCGAAATGGTGACCCATTCGCCGTCGAAAAGACCATCGGGAACGGACGAATCGTTTTCTTCACCACGACATTTGCTCCTCTTTGGAACGATCTGGCTCGTAGCCCTAACATTCTTTACGCTCTGAACCTGCACGCTCATGTTTCCACAGGCCGACGTAAGCGAGCGGACCGCCATGTTGGCGATGCAATCGAAGTGCAATTGGATTCGGCCGTGTATCAGGCGGGAATCGCATTCATCACGCCCGGTGAAGAAGACAAGCAGCGATTCCAATTGGACCGAGAAGCCCGCAAGAGCGATCAAGCAAGTCTGATTTCCGCAGTCCTCGGCGGAAAAAATGGGCAGAGTGAAACCGGGAATAGTGGCGTCTACGATGCCATCGTCAAACCGATCGAAGGCCCGCCCGAAACCCGACGATACGCCGTCAATATCGATCCGATTGAAAGCGACCTGACAACCGTCAATTCTCGAGAGCTGCTCTCTTCGCTCTCCCCCGTACGAGTGCAGTGGCGCTACGCGGACGAAGCGGGGGGAGAGTGGTTGCGAGGCGACTTGCCACCTAACTTGGCCTTGATGGCATTGCTAATTTTGCTGCTAATCGGTGAACAGGCATTGGCCTTTTCGGCCAGCTATCATCCGACGCAGGGAGGTGGAAGAACAGTATGAACTCCTGGATGACGCCATCACTGTTGCTGGGCCAAGAGCGAACCGTCCTGCGGTTTAATCGACTTCAGTTATTGAGCGAGGGGTGGCATTGGCTGGTGATGTTTGGCGTCTTCGCCTTAATTATGGCTTACGTGGTTTTAATGTACCGTCGCGATTCGCAGGATCTGTCGCGAGGAGTTCGCTGGTCACTCGTCGTCCTTCGAGTTTCCGCCTTCACCGCCATTTTGTTTTTCTTCCTCGATCTGGAACGGGGCGTCGAACGAAAACTGGTGATTGATTCGCGAGTCGCGATCCTGGTCGATGTCAGTCAGAGCATGGCGAGACAAGATCCCGACCCAACCACCGGCGCAACTGGCCTAACACGAATCGGCCTTGTTGTTGAAGCGTTGGCCGATTCGGAATTTCTCCGCGATTTGCGACAGCAACATGCCGTCTCCATCTACCGTTTTGGTAGTACAGCAATTCCCGAATTGTTGACGTCTCTACCCAAGGAACAACAGGCGAGTGTAGGTAGCAGCGACGATGAAATCAAGAAACTGGCCGTGGTAGAAGGTCGAGCTAAAACCACAGCTTATGTTGGGTTCGGCCTGCTGACACTGACTCTTTTTTCTGGGATCGTCTACCTGTTATTTGGTCGGAATGTAAAACAGGGGGAGGGCGCGTCGTGGGCCTTGCTGGTTGCCATGGTGGCTGCTATTGCCGCCGTGGTCGTTCTCGCTGTAGCAAGTTTGCGCGTTCCACACACCAATGTCCTCGCCCTGATGGGCTGGCTGCCAACGCCGAAAATCGATGCGGCCGACGACGAAAATCTCAACGAGGAGACCGAAACGAAGAGGGTCGTTTATTGGGACGTCGACAAATGGAGTCTTGAGTTAAATCCACAGGCCAACGAAACCAGACTGGGAGATGCAATCAAGGCCATCGTGCAAAAAGAACGAGGCGGCCCGTTTGCCGGCATTATCATTCTGACGGACGGTGGGTCCAATGCGGGGAGCTCTCTCGATGTGGCCGCGACGACAGCGCAGGACGCTCGGATTCGGCTGTTTCCCGTCGGCATTGGTTCAACGTTCCAACCACGTGATGTCCGTGCCGTCGACCTTGAAGCGCCGCAGAGAGTCTATCCGGGCGACAGTTTTCGGCTGAAAGCCTACGTTCAGGCGTTCGGCTTGGATGGCCGCAATCTGGATGTGAATCTATTTGTTCGGCCTGAGAACGACGACAATGCGGAGCCTGTTTTGGTTGATACGCGTGCCGTTGAAATTGTCGGAGATGCGACGACCGTACCAATCGAATTCGAAACGGACCCGCCAGAAGGCGGAAAGTGGATCTACATACTAGAGATCACACCGCCAGCCGGCGTTCAAGTAAAACAGACCGGTGAAGACGACGAAAAGGGCGAAACCCGTTATCGTCGCTTTGCTCACGTGGAAGTTGTCCTTGACGAGTCGAAGGTGCTGCTGATCGCGGGTGGGGCAACCCGCGAATACCGATTTCTACGCAACGCACTCCATCGCGATTCAGATGTGTCGCTGCACGTGCTGCTACAGACTGCAGAACCAGGTACGGCTCAGGAGGGAGACGAACTCTATTTGGATTTCCCGGATGATCCGGAGAAATTCTTCGACTTCGACTGCATCATCGCGTTTGACGTCGATTGGCTCGCATTCACCGAATCGGACATCCGGCTCTTGGAACGCTGGGTTGCCGAGAAAGCGGGTGGACTGATCGTCGTTACCGGACCCGTGTTCACGCCCGAATGGTCGCGGATGGGTCGCGGCTCCGATCCTCGCGTCGATTTACTCAAGGGGCTCTATCCGGTCCAGTTTATTGGTGAAGGATCAGCGGTCTTAACCGTTGGCAAAGTGGGTGGCAACGTTCCCTGGCCGCTACAGTTCACTCGTGACGGACTGACCGCCAAGTTTCTATGGCTGAAAGACGATGCGATTTCAAGTGAAGAGGCGTGGGCCGAATTTGACGGCGTCTTCGGGTATTTTGCAGTGCGTGATAGCAAACAGGGTGCGGCCGTCTATGCGAGATTTTCCGATCCAGACGAAACGTCACTGGACAATCGATTGCCGATCTACTTGGCCGGACAGTTCTACGGGTCCGGTCGAGTCTTCTTTCAGGCCAGTGGCGAAATGTGGCGGTTGCGGGCGTTGGACCCCGAGTATTTTGCGCAGTACTACACCAAGTTGATTCGCTGGGTATCGCAAGGCCGGCTGCTGCGAGATTCGAGCCGTGGTGTGTTGTTGGTCGACAAGGAACGGTGTTTTGTCGGTGACATTGTCACCGTCAGTTCCGTGCTCACCGACGCCCAGTTTCGTCCGCTAAACGACGAGACAGTGGAGGGCCAACTGGTTTCACCTGACGGAAGCCGGACAGCATTAACGCTGCGAGCCTTGAAGGACTCTTCTAGAGAGGGCGAATACCAGACACAGTTTACGGTCACAACAAACGGCGACTACCAGATCGAACTCGCGCCACCTGAATCGCGTTTGGAAGAACTACTAACAGTGGACATTATCGTTTCTAGTAGTAAGGCGGAAACTCAAGATCCGCTGCTGAACGAAGCCGAGCTAGAGATGTTGGCAACCCGTACTAGCGGGCGTTATTTTGCCAATGGGCTGCCCGAGACAGGGTCGGCAGGCGACGCCAACTTGGTCTCGACCATCGCGCCAAATGATCAAGAGACCGTGATGTCTGGTTCGCCCGATCGAAGATTCAAAGAGATGTTAATGGGTTGGTTGATGGCTCTATTGGTTGGCGTATTGAGCATGGAGTGGCTCATCCGCCGGTTGTCGAAACTCGCCTAAACGAAAAGAGGTCAACGATGGCCGCTGAGGTCAACAAAACATCTGGGCTAGCTCCGGAAGTCGCCAGGCTGATTGCTGCTTTGCGACGCCGCATTCGCTGGCATATCACGTGGGATGGGGTCCTGACAGCCATTATCTGGCTTGGGCTGACGTTTTGGATTGGGTTGGCGCTCGACTATTTTCCCGTGTTGGTGTGGGCGAACGAATTACCCTACGGCGTTCGTTTTGTGGGCCTGTCGTTGATGGGCGCAGTACTCACCTTAATTTTCTATAAGCTGCTCCTCCGCCGACTCATCGTCCCGCTGCGAGACCGGAGCATGGCGTTATTGATTGAGCGGCAATACGGTGATTTCGAAGACGCCCTGACGACCGCAATCGAAATGCCGACCATGTCGACCGCTTCGTCGAAAGAGATGATGTCAACGACCCGGCAACAGGCAGCCGACAAAAGCCGCAACGTTGAGGTCCATACGCTGTTGCAGCGAAAACGTCTGTGGAAAAAAGCGGTCTGGGCCATACTGCTAATGGCACCCGTTGCCGGATTTTATGCCACCAACGCGGCGGCCTTTGAAATCTGGTTACGGAGAATGTACCTTCTCGAAAATCAACCGTGGCCGAGAACGGCGCGAGTCGAAATGCTCGGACTTCAAGTGGAACGAGTTTCCCCTCGCACCGGCGAAGTTTCCTTCACATCGCTCCGCATCTTCGATTCCAACGATCAAACCATCAAGGTCGCTTTGGGGTCCAATGTGCTCTTGCGAGTCGCTGCCGACTCGACAGCCAAGAGAATTCCCGAATACTGCCGGCTACTCTACGCTTTGGATGATGGCTCGCGAGGCCAGGTAAACATCCGTAAATACGGACCGCTAAATGAAGTTGATCATCAACAACAATACTCATACATCGGCCGACCATTTCGTGGCATGTTAGGGGACATTCGTTTCGATGTGATTGGATACGATCATCGTATTCGCGACTTTCACATCCAGGTTGTCGAAAGCCCAGTGGTGACCGAGACCGTGCTCGATTGTGTTTTCCCCACCTACATGGTTGATGGTACGTCCGGACAATGGACACCTCGCAAGATCGACTATCGCTCCAGTGGCGTTCAAATTCCGGCCGGTACGCGAATCAAAGTTAGAATGAAATCGAACAAACCGTTGACGAGCATCACCATTTATGAAACCCAAGGCGAATCCGAAACCCAGATGAAGCCGAGCGATGACGGCATGAACTTCACGTTCGAAATCGATGCGCTGCTGACGTCGAAGACCATCGAGTTTACTTTGCACGATCGTGACGAGATCACATCCGAGCGACCTCATCGCGTGTTCATTGGCGCTGTCGAGGACACACCTCCCGAAGTCGACGTCATCGTGACGGGTATTGGCACAGCCATCACACCCAACGCAAGACTGCCGATCGAAGGAGAAGTAAAGGATGACTACGGGGTGTCGGAATCGTGGTTTGAATACCGGCAAGGTGACAATGAAGCGGCAAAACTCCCGTTTGTCCTCACCGATGGCACACCAAAGAACATTGCGCTCGACTTCCGAGACCTCCGTATCGCGACCCCCCCCGTTGAACTAGTCGCCGGCGAGAAGATCACGATTCAGGTCAAGGTTTCCGACAAAATGGACATGTCCGGCGGACCGAATATCGGCAAGAACGATCTGGTCAGTCTGGACATCGTCACGGCCGATGAGCTGATCGCCATTTTAGAGCGACGTGAATACGCCCAGAGGCGGACATACGAGCATATCCTGGATGAGCTGACGCAGACGCGAGATACACTGGTTCGGCTTCGAGAGTCGTTGGCTGGCCGCGACAGGGACCTATTGGATGCGAACGATTTGACCGATGAGGAAACCGCGGTGAGGCGACAAGCACTCAGCATTTTACGGGCTCAACAGGCACTTCGTCAGTCTGAGAAATCGCGACAAGAAACGGCAGCTGTGGCTGGGTCGTTTTACTTGATACGAGAGGAATTGGTGAACAACCGCGTCGACGCGGAGGACCGACAGCAGAGGCTCAAGGATCAAATCGCCGACCCATTAATGCAGATCACGACCACCCGGTTTCCCGATTTGGACAACGAGTTACAACTCCTGCTGGATCAGTTGACCGAGCAAAAGGAAGCAACCGCCGAGGAAGCCGTGGCGGCGGCAAATCTACTTTTGGCCGATCTAAACACGGTCTTGGAGTCGATGTTAGACATTGAGACTTATAACGAAATTATTGAAATTGTCCGTTCGCTGATTGAAGACCAGGACGATGTCATTCAGGAAACCCGCAAACAGCGCAGAAAGGCGGCCCTGGATTTGATAGAATGAGGAGGTTGTTCGCCGATCATTATGGTACCGGCGAAATCCTCCATGAAGCCCGCGGATAACGAAGTAAGTGAAGGATAAAATCTTCAATAGGAGCCGAATCATGGCGAGACGTTGGAAAGCGACGACAGCGAATTGGATCGTAGCTATTGCGTTTTGCGGACTTCTCGCAGGTAATGCCGTCAGCGGCCAGACGCAACCGAGTGACGCGCCACCCACGGTCAAAGCCGAAGACCGACTCTCCGAGAAACAACTCCGTATTGCCGACAAGTATAGCAGGCTTGAAAAGCTACTGTTCGACTTGGCGTCGATTGAAGCTCAAGAAAACCCTCGGCGCGCTGCCGTCCTTCGCGAGGCTTTTCGTCAGTCGACCGACGGACAGACCACCGTACAGTTGGCAGCTATCGCCGAACTACTCCAAAGACAGCAATACGCCAAAGCGCTCTCCGACCAAGAACGGATGAAACGTGATCTTGAAAGCATCCTGCAGCTGCTGTTGCGCGAAAATCGACAAGACCGAGTCCAGGATCGGCAAAAACAACTCCGCGAACAGATCCGCGAGATTGAAAGATTGATCCGGTTGGAAACCGGTCTCAAGAGCCGCACCGAGAACGGGTCCGACGAACAGAAACTTGCCAAGGATCAAGGTAACCTGGCAGACCGAACGGCAAAACTGACCAAGGATGTTGCCGAATCCCAGAAAAAAGAGAGTGACTCCAAAGACGGTGACTCCAAAGACGGTGACTCCAAAGACGGTGAACCCAAAGACGGTGAACCCAAAGACGGTGAACCCAAAGACGG
>DUDC01000083.1:0-8544 GCA_012959465.1 Planctomycetaceae bacterium | reverse complement strand
GTGAACCCAAAGATGGTGAACCCAAAGATGGTGAACCCAAAGATGGTGAACCCAAAGATGGTGAACCCAAAGATGGTGAACCCAAAGATGGTGAACCCAAAGATGGTGAACCTCAAGATGGTGAGAGCGGAGAACAACAGCAACAAAAAAAAGAGGAACAGCCGCAATCAAAATTAGAGCGAGCTGAGCAGAAGATGCGTGAGGCGCAGCGCAAGCTGGAAGAAGCCAAGCGAGACGAAGCGGCCAAAGCGCAGGAAGAGGCCAAGGAAGAGTTGATTAAGGCCAAAGCAGAACTGGAAGAAATCCTTCGCCAATTGCGGGAAGAAGAAATCGCCAGAACGCTCGCACTGCTTGAGAGTCGATTCCGCAAGATGTGGGAAGCGCAGGTACAAGTCTACGAAACGACCATGCGACTCGACCAGATTCCCGATAGTGATCGAGGCCGCGAGTTCGCCATCCGTTCAAATAATCTCAGCGGTGACCAGCGAAAGATCTTGGTCGAGGCGGACAAGGCTTTGCTGTTGTTGCGTGAAGAGGGTTCATCGATTGCGTTTACGGAATCGGTCGAGCAGATTCGGGACGAAATGGAATACGTGTCGGAACGTCTCGCCAACGTAAAAGTTGATTTTCTAACGCAAGAATCGGAAGAGGAGATCATTGCGACGTTGGAGGAGATGATCGAAGCTTTACAACAAGCGCAAAAGGAACTGGAAGACTCTGACTCCAAACCACCACCGCCGGGACCGCCGCCACCGCCGGGTGAAGACCCTCTCGTCGACCAACTAGCAGAACTACGAATGATTCGCTCATTGCAAAAGCGTGTCTACACACGCACAAAGCGATACGCACGGATGCTCAAGAGCGAGTTAGACGAGGTTGGCCAAGCGGAAACGGACGACTTGGTCAAAGCTCTATTTAATCTGAGCCGCCGTGAAGACCGAATTCGTGAAATCGTACGTGACATTCATCTTGGACGAAACAAATAGCGCGCCGCCGCGTCCGGCTCTTACGCAGTAGAGGAGAAAACGATGGCAGGAAAATTTGGCTTACTCATCGCGGTGTCGTTGGTGTTGTCTAGCGCCCCGATTTTCGCTGCCAACGACGGTCAAGGTGAATTCGCTAGTCAAAGCAGTTGGTCGCAACCGTCCCAAGACGTCGTGCTTGCCCGCCTAACTGAGTGGATCAATGCCACGGGAGCTACCGACGAACAACGCACGGAGTTGTTGGCAACGATCGCCCCCGCTGGGAAGTACGACCAATTGGAACTACTCGAATTGGTTTGTCAGTGCATCGGCCAAGTCGAGGATGGCGCAACACGTTTATTGACAACGTGTCAGCTCTTAGATCGCCCAAAAGCACTACCCGATACGGAGTGGATAAGTAGTTCAAAGCTGGACGATTGGGCATCCGGCAACATTCGCCTGCTGTATGGTCGCTGGCTGTCGCAGCATGAGTACTACGACGAAGCGCTCGTACAAATCCGTGACTTGGCACCGGAAAACGTCGTCGACCCGGCGACTCTACTTTTCTACCAAAGCGTTGCCCACCACCAACTGCTGGAGAAAGAAGAATGCCTTCAGGTGGTCACTCGATTGTTGGAAAATGTCGACTTGGTTCCTCGTCGCTACTCGACGGTCGCGGAACTCATGTACGCGGATCTGAAACCGCTCAAAGCGGATTCGTTGGACGAGATCTCACGAATGATGGCCAATGTGGAACGACGATTGGCAATGGGTCGAGCCGGAAAGCGAGTTCGCACGGAGGAAGAAGAGATCCTGGCAAAACTCGACAAGATGATTGAGAAGATGGAGCAACAACAGCAACAGCAACAGCAGGGTGGTGGTGGTGGCAGTGGCGGCAGCCCAAGCTCTCCTCTTCCAGATAGTGTGCCGGCTGGTGGCCGAGGCACTGGCGATGTTGCCGACCGGGATATTGGCATCGGCTCATCATGGGGCAACTTGGCTCCCCGAGATCGGCAAGAGGCCCTGCAAGACATCACAAAAGACCTGCCTGCTCACTATCGCGAAGTATTGGAAGAGTACTTTCGAAAATTGGCACGTGAGCGCAGTGACCCATGAGTTGGATGTTGTTATTGGCTCTGACGGCAGCCGTGGACGTCAACGTTCAAACGTTGAGCGGACAGTCAATCGATGGCACGTTTACCTCCATTGATAATCAAGCGGTGGTCATCAATACGAAAGAGGGTGCCAAGACAGTCAAGTTGGTTGACCTTCGCACCATTACAACCGGGCAGGAAACGTCACACGACCCCGAATCCGGAACAGAGTTGACACTTCGAAACGGATCTCGCATCCCGATCCGCCATTATGTTCAGCAGCAGGGCGAAGCGACTGTGGTGCATGCTCTGTTGGGCAAATGGAAGATACCCGGGCGCAGCATCGCCCACGTCTTGTTTCAGCAGCAGCCCGAGGGAAGCGAGTTCGCCAAGCAGTGGGGAGCGTTGATCGCCGACAAAAGGACGGGTGACATGGTCGTATTTCGCCGAGACGAAGCGCTGGACCATTTGGTAGGAGTGATTCACGCCGTCGGAGAGGAAAAGCTGGACTTTGGCTTTGAGGGGGATCGTATCTCGCCGCGACGCGCGCGGTTAGAGGGTCTTGCTTTCTTCCACCCGCCCGTTGGAAGTCCGCCGACGACTCGAATCCAAATTGTCGACCGCCTAGGCGGGCTCTGGCAGGTGTCGGACATCAAGCTGGACGGGAACGTCGTCGTTCTGACGACTCCCTCAGGTGTATCGGCCAGGCTCCCGGTCAAAGCGATCGTCAAATTCGATTTTGGTTCGTCCAACATCAGTTACCTCAGCGATCTCAAAATGGAGAAATCGACCTGGCGTCCCTACCTTCAGTTTGGACCCGTGTCGCCCCTTCAACAAGACCACTTTGGACCAAAGCGAGATCGAACTCTGAATGGTGGACCTCTGACGTTAAACGGCCAGGTCTACAAGAAGGGCTTGGCGCTGCACAGCCACACCGAAATCAGTTACCGGCTTCAGGAAAACTACCAGTCGTTCAGAGCCCTTGTGGGTCTCGACCGAGCCAACATAGGCAAGGTCGGCGGCCGGGCGGAATTGATCGTCAGGGCCGATGGTGACCGCGAACTTTTTCGCTGTGATCTGTCCATCGACGCGCCACCGGTGTTAATTGGGATTAAGCTGGAAGAGGTGCGTCGTTTGACGATTATTGTTGACTTCGGTGACGAAAACGACATCGGCGACCACGTTCTGCTTTGTGAAGCGAGGCTCACTAAATGAAGGTCTACGTTAGCGTCTCGACCAACATCTTCGTCCTATTCGCGGCGGCGGTAACTGCCTGGAGTCAGGACGTTGCAGTCGGTGTTGCGGATTCCACGGACAACGCAGAGATTGTGGCGGCAGACGGCGCGAGAGCGACCGGTGGGGAAACCGAGACCACGTTTGACGCAGCGGCACTTGCCGAGGTTCGCGCAGCGGAAGGTCATCGCATCGCGGCGGTAAATAAAGCAGTCCAGGCGGCTGTGGCCGTGTTTAGCCCCGGCGGTGGCGGAGGCGGCAGCGGCGTGGTGATCACGCCTGACGGTTACGCGTTGACGAATTTCCACGTGGTCAAGCCGGCCGGCAACTACATGCACTGCGGCATGGCCGATGGCCGACGCTACGACGCCGTATTGGTTGGGATCGATCCAACAGGCGACGTAGCGTTGATCAAGTTATTGGGCCGGGACGATTTCCCCGTGGCCGAGATCACCGATAGCGATCAGCTGCGTGTGGGCGATTGGTGTTTCGCGGTCGGCAACCCATTCTTGCTAGCGACCGACTTCAAACCAACGGTCACCTTCGGTGTGGTGTCGGGTGTGCATCGTTATCAGTACCCGGCCGGAACGTTATTGGAATACGCCGACTGCATCCAAACCGACGCGGCCATCAACCCTGGCAACTCAGGTGGACCACTCTTTGATAGTCTTGGCCGGTTGGTCGGGATCAATGGCCGCGGGTCGTTCGAGAAACGCGGGCGAGTTAACGTGGGCGTGGGCTATGCGATCTCGATCAATCAAATCCAACATTTCATGGGCTACTTGCGAAGCGGACGAATTGTTGACCATGCCACACTTGGTGCCACGGTACGGACAAGTGATGAAGGCCGAGTCGTAGTTCAAAATATCCTCCGCGGTTGCGATGCATTTCGTCGTGGTTTGCGATACGGCGACGAGATTATTTCGTTTGGTAATCGAGACGTTACCACCGTCAATGGATTCAAGAACGTATTGGGCATTTACCCTCGAGGCTGGCGAGTCCCACTGAGCTACCGTCGTGACGGTGAACGGTTCGATGTGCTGGTACGCCTCAAGGGTGTGCACAGCCCCGAGCAATTGATCGAGGCGGTACAAGGACCACGAGCGCAACCGCCTGGTCCGGGTCGGCCTCAGCCCGGGGACCAACCGAAGCCGGGCGATCAAGACCCGAAAAAGCCACAACGCCCAATGCCACCTCGCCCCGGTCAACGACCTGGCAGACCCAAAGTTGTCGTTCCAGCCGAGGCAAAGAAGTTAATTGAAACTAAACGCGGATACGCAAACTACTACTTCAACCGCGTCCTACGTGAACAGGTGTTGTCGAAGTTTTTGGCAGTGACCGGACAGGACTATCCCGATTCGGCCTGGCATATCAAAGGTAAGTTCAATGGAAATGCCGAATTTGGCCTCGAACTGCAAACCGATTTTGTCACTGGACGCTATCCCGAGGGGCCCGATCGAATTGACTTGAGCAAGGACCTCGATACGCAACTAGCTCCCATTGGCAGCCACGGCATGTTGGCCAGCTTGCATGCCTGGCAGCGTTTCCTGATCACAGGTTCCAAAGAATTTGGCGATGTGTATTACTTGGGCACGGTCCCGATCGCTGGCCACGACCAGCCGTGCCATGTGCTTATCGGAACTTACAACGTACTCGAGCTCCGTTTCATATTTGATCCGAATAACGGACATCTCGTGGCGATGGAGATTTTCTCGACTGCTGACATTGATCCCTGTGAGTTGTATTTTGCGGATTTCCGGGAAGTTGGAAATGGTCGCACGCTGCCTCACCAGATTGAAGTTCGCGTCGGCCTCAAAACTTTTGCGATGTTGACGGTGAGCGACTTCGTGTTCGACGACGGCAGCAAGTCAAAGCCGGCCGATAAGCCCCCCAACCCAAAAGCGGAAAATGACGCGACCGGTGCCAACACCGTACCCAATGCGACAACCACGGAATCCTAGACATGAGCCGCATCGCCATTCTGTTCACGGTCGGGTTGTTGACCAGCCTATCTCAGTTCTCTTTCGCCCAGGACCCGACGGCGCTTCCCGATAGACAGCCCGAGACAACCGCTGAGCAACCGGTCGAGCCAGTCGTTCCGACTCAACCGGCCGCCGGTTTTGCCCGTGTCTCTCTAGATACGTTTCCCAAACTGGTCAAGGTTTATGGTGCAGGCGGAATTCGAGGCTTGGAACCCTATCAAAGTGGTTTCTTGATCTCGAATGAAGGGCACATCCTGACCGTTTGGAGTTACGTGTTGGACACAGATTTCATCGCCGTAACGCTCGATGATGGTCGCCGATATACAGCAAAGGTGCTGGGTGCCGATCCAAGAATCGAAATCGCAATCCTGAAAATCGATGCGCAAGATACCGATTACTTCAATCTGACTGATTCCGTTGACCTGCGACTGGGGCAACGCGTGCTTGCCTATAGCAATCTATTCGGCGTGGCAACAGGCGACGAACCATACAGCTTGATGCACGGCGTTGTCTCCGCCAAGACAAAACTACACGCTCGTCGAGGCATCTACGAAACGTCGTACCAAGGTACGGTATTCGTCGTCGACGCGATTACGAACAACCCGGGCGCAGCGGGTGGCGCGTTGACTGACCGACGAGGGCGACTAGCCGGTCTGCTCGGCAAGGAGCTGCGAAATTCCCAGTCGGCTACGTGGCTGAATTACGCCCTACCGATAGCCAATCTTCAACAGGCAATTGACGACATCTTATCTGGAAAAGTTAGGCCAGCCGGACGCGACAACGAGCGTTCCAAGCCAGCTGAATCGTTAACTCTCGCCGGTTTGGGTCTCACTCTGATTCCAGATATTCTGGCCAAGACGCCACCCTTCGTGGACACGGTGCGAGCCGGTTCGCCAGCTGCCGCCGCAGGTCTGCAACGCGGCGACTTGGTACTGTTCGTGAACGATCGCGTCATCTCGTCACGTTCGGCGTTTGAGGAAGAACTGTCATACATCGACCGCATCGACGAAGCGCGGTTAGTCGTTCAACGCGGCCGAGAGCTTCAGGAAGTCACTCTTCAAATCAAATAGGCACTTCGATGAAGCAATTGCTACCATTGGCGACCTTGACCGTCATCTTCAGCATGGGATTCGGTTCGCCCGTACGAGGACAGCCGGACCCCGTCAAACCACGTGACATCCTCGAGCTGGAAGAGCAGGCATTTGAAGCGGCTATCCGGCACGTGGCGGCGAGTGTCGTTCGAATCGAGACGATCGGAGGCCTTGAAAGGGTCGGTAACTTGACGGTGACCGGTGGACCTACAACCGGTGTCGTCGTGTCGACGGATGGGTACATCATATCCAGTTCGTTTAACTTCATCCAAAAACCGACAACGATCCTGGTATCACTTCCCAACGGAAAGCGTGTTTCGGCCGAGATCATCAATCGAGATGAAAGCCGCCACCTCATTCTGCTAAAAGTGAACAGCGACTCCGAGCTTGTCGTACCTCAGTTCGTTCCCAAGGCAGAGGTTCGCGTCGGCCAATGGTCATTGGCACTGGGTCGAACGCTCTCGCCCGATAGCCCGAATCTGTCGGTGGGCATCGTCAGTGCGGTCAACCGGATCTGGGGCAAGGCAATTCAAACCGACGCGAAGATCTCGCCAAACAACTACGGTGGAGCATTAATTGACATTGAAGGACACGTCCTCGGCGTTCTCGTACCTATGTCCCCCCAGGCCACTTCTGAAGTGGCTGGAGCCGAGTGGTACGATTCAGGGATCGGCTTCGCCATTCCCTTCGAAGACATCATGACGCGTTTGGAAACACTCCGTTCAGGGGAAACGTTGAAGCCTGGATTGCTGGGCGTGGCCCTAAAAGGCAAAGACCTCTATGCAAGCCCGGTCGAAGTCACCTTGGTTCGAATCAACTCACCCGCCGAATCAGCTGGCCTAAAAGTGGGTGATGTAATTGTTCGTTGCAATGAACACGCCGTTCACAGTCAGGCTCAATTACGTCACGCGTTGGGACCGCTGTACGCTGGCGACGCAATTGCCCTTGTAGTGAAACGTGGCGACGAGCAGACCGAAGTCTCGTTAGAATTGGCTGCGGAGATTCCGCCATACGATCGGCCGTTCCTTGGTCTACTTCCCATGAGAGACGGGAGCCTTACCGTTCGGTATGTGTTTGCCGACAGCCCGGCCGAGACGGCAGGTCTCGTTGCTGGCGATCAAGTTGTATCGATGAACGAAGTGCCAATCAGTTCATTTGACGATCTGCTGACGAAGATTCGTCGTGTCGAACCGGGGACCGTCGTCGCCTTACAGGTTCGACGAGGTGAGCAGCAATTCGACGTTCAATTGACGGCCGGGTCCAATTACGACACGCTGCCGAACAACCCACTTCCACCAGCTTGGCCCGATACGGGCGAGGCCGGAGAAGCTCCGGCTGGCAGCGGACGGGTGGAAATAAAGATCCCGGATTTGTCGAACAAGTGCGAAGCGTTTATCCCCACTTCCTATCGCGGCGACCGCCCGACCGCCCTGCTGGTCTACCTGCACGCCACCGGCGCGGCCCGAAATGCCGACCCGCTAGCGGCACTTCAAGACCTCGCTGAAGAGAACGAGACGATTGTGGTTTGCCCCGAATCGAGCAGCGAGCGAGCCTGGCGAGCTACGGACGCGGAGTTCGTGCGCAAAGTTGTTGACCAAATGATCAAGGACTACTCGATCGATGCGGCACGTGTTGCTATAGCTGGCCGGCAGTCGGGTGGTGCCATCGCCTACTTGACCGCCTTCTCCAACAGCGAAGTGATTCGAGGTGTCGTCCCGATCGAAGTCGCCGTGCCTCGGCGAGTACGCGTGCCGGAAACCGACCCCGTCAATCCTCTCTTTGTTGCCACAGCGATGGTTGAAGGCAAACAAGTGGCAAAGGCGGTCGCTGCCTCTGTCGAACAGCTGCGAAAACTGAAGTACCCGGTCACCATCATCCCAGACCTCGATGAGATCGGCACATGGAATCACGCATCGTTGTCTTCGCTATTTGTCTGGCTGGATACGCTCGACCGTATCTAACGCTGTGAATCAGATTTAGCCGAACTGTCCGCCATCAGCCCGACTGCAGCCCGTGCCCAAACCTTCCACACCATCGAAGCGGAAACCAATCGCCCAATTCGCCTCTTGGCAACGTACGCTGCTTGGTTGCTCGGCTCTGGTCCTCATCGTTTTTGGTCTGGTGGGATTGAATACCTTGGAATCGGGCGGTGGACTTTGGAATATGTCCATTGCGATGTGGC
>DUDC01000082.1 GCA_012959465.1 Planctomycetaceae bacterium | reverse complement strand
AAAGTCTGGGGGCTATTGGCCCCAAAACATGTCGGTTCGGCCGACGATTGCGGCGATAGTATTCTCAATTGCCCGTGAAGTTCGGTGGCCGTTTTTCGACGAAATGGGCAACGCCCTCCTTAAAGTCGTCGCACTGAAGACTCAGCATCATCTCTTCGTTCGCCGATTCGATGGCTTCGCCT
Source organism: Planctomycetaceae bacterium (assembly GCA_012959465.1). Lineage (GTDB taxonomy): Bacteria > Planctomycetota > Planctomycetia > Pirellulales > Pirellulaceae > UWMA-0346. The sequence goes on along the minus strand of DUDC01000082.1, from coordinate 5,255 downwards.
AGGTCGGAGAAAAGCGAATTGTATACCTGCTTTTTGATGACTCGCAGGGAACGCGGTGAGACGGTCGTTGCCAACAGCGTGGCGTACTCCTTTGCTTCGGCGAGCAAGTCTTCGTGTCGTACCACTCGGTTAACCAGCCCCATTTTCAGGGCTTCCTCTGCGTCGATCAAACGCGCCGAGTAGAGTAGGTCGAGTGCATTGCTGAGCCCGACGATGCGGGGCAGCATCCAGCTAACGCCGTGCTCGGCGATCAGGCCTCGCTGAGCAAAAGCTGTCCCGAAGCGAGCCTTTTCCGAAGCAAATCGAATATCACAGTACAGGGGCAGGACGAAACCTAAGCCGACCGATGCTCCGTTGATCGCGGCGATGATCGGCTTCTCGATCGCTGGAAAATAACTGTATGTTTTCTGGAAATCACCGCGGGCATCGGCGCGTGAATGCGACGGCAGCAACTCCCGCTCCAGTTCGTCCATGTCGACGGTTGACCAATCAGCTCCACTGGCTGCACTCAAATTAGACATGTCCGCGCCGGCACAAAAGCCCCGTCCAGACCCGGTGAGAATAATCACGCGAACATCATTGCTCGATTCGGCCGATTGCATGGCGTCGAACAATTCGCGATCCATTTCTTGCGTAATCGCGTTCATTCGCGTGGGACGATTCAGTGAGATGGTCGCAATGTACTGATCGACGTCATAGATAATGGTCTCGTAGGACATTGTCGCTCGCCATGGTTCGTGGAATCGTGAATCAGCCGGCACGCGTTTGTGTCCGGTTAGCGAATACGCATTTACTATAGGGGACGAAGAACCGTGGGCTAGCGCCCAGCGGCTGATTTTTCGTGTGGAAAACGGCGACGTTTCGAAGCCCCGATTGCATTCACCTCCGGGACGTGTGAAAATCTCGCGGACTCACATCAATACGCGATCTCAGGAGCTCTTGCGATGCCCGTTGAAGAAGGAAAAGCCGCTCCGGCATTTACGCTTAAAGACACCGATGGCAAAAAGGTTGCCCTGAAGGATCTTCGCGGAAAGCACGTCATCGTCTACTTTTATCCCAAAGACGACACGCCGGGCTGTACCAAGGAAGCTGAAGGATTTCGCGATTTGTTTACCGATTTTGAAAGCGAAAACGTTGTCGTGGTGGGCATTTCTCCCGACGACGCTGAATCACACGACAAATTCCGCTGCAAATTCGATCTTCCTTTCACCCTGCTGTGCGATCCGGATAAGTCGGTGATGACCAAGTATGGGGCCTACGGCGAGAAGATGATGTACGGCAAGAAGACAATTGGTGTCATTCGCTCCACCGTCTGGGTCGGACCCGACGGCAAGGTGATCAAACACTGGCGTCGAGTGCCCAAGGCCGCGGACCACCCGGCTAAGATCTTAGAGTTGGTGCAGGCGGCCTCTTCGTAGTCGTTCAATATTCCGTGCCACTAGTCGCTTCGTGCCTTTGTGCCGTAGTGTAAGCACCTAAATCTCTCACACCAAGACACGAAGCCTCAGCCTCAATGGGCAACACCGTATTCGACCCAAACGGTGCGGGTATCGTCGCCCGTTTTGATCGTCCACGGAACTGCATCTTCCGCGTTGACACTTGGGCGAAATTTCCGCGAGGCCGTGTGTTCGCCGCGGGAATCTTCCCACTTGAATGTGACCATGGTTCGATCGTGTACTGCGACCTGGTAAACCAATTGTGCCTCGGCGCGGCGATACCGTTTGCCTCCATCGTTTCTAAATCGAACGCGCACATTTTCGGAACCACTCGTTTTTTCGTCGAATGCGACGTTGCCCCAGCAGAAGCTTTGTGACCAAAAGTCGGTTGGCTCTTGGCCTCGGCGAAGGATGCTCCAGTCCCTGACGATCGGTTGCCACGACGTGCCACCGTTGGTGGAGTAGTCAATTTGGTAGGCGATATCTGGTGACGGTGGATTCGACGACGCCACGTGGGCCGCTGCATACACTTCGATCAGTCGTTCGCCGCGTGGAGCTGCAAGTTTCAGAGCGACTCGGGGTGTGTCAAACTTGCCATCGACAACATGGCTTTGGGCCTGCGCCAAGTTGGGGCCAGCGCTGACGACGGCACGTCCCGTGCTCTGGAATTGTATTTGGCAACCGTTGTCGGTAAGGCGAGGAATGATCGACGAATTCGCCTGGCAAACGGTCACGATCTTTAGGTTGGCGTTGCTTAAGCGATTGGCTCCGGTGTTAATCCGAAGCCAGTATTGCCGATGTCCTTTTGCCTCGTCGGTAAGATCGGCCTGGCCGTTTGTCAATTCGGTTTCGTGCCATGACGCACCCCTATCGACTGACACTTGCAGCTTCGTTTGTACCGTACCAGTCACAACCAGACCGTTGCGACAGCCTTTTTCGTAGATTGCCCAGGAGTCAGTTGATGGCGGCGTTGCACCAATGATGTACGGCGACTGAAACTCGAAGGTGACGTGATTTTCACTTTCCTCAATCACACCTTCGCGGTAATCGGCACTCTTGAAATCCGGACGGTAGGTGTACACGGCATTGCTGTACCGCGATTGCCCGTCGCGATGCTGCGTGCCCCGCACTGAACCGTACATCTTTTCAGGTTGATTCACCCACGTCCGCGAGCGTTCCGGCCCAGGGATTTTTCCTGTGTTGTAATTGCGTCCCCAAAACACAAACGTCTTGCCATCGTCCATCCCGGGCGCAAGGTAGCGTCTCAGCGTTTCCCCGCGACGCAAGTGGACGATCGGCGGCGGTCCGGAGTAGCCAGCGAAATACTCGGCCGAACGATACGTATCGTAAGCTGCGCCATCGTTGGGGTGCAATCCACTGACGAGCCAACCGTGCTGCTTCTTGGCAGAGACGTTCTGTTTGGTGAAACGGGCGAGATCCTGTTGGATTTCTTTGATTGAGAGCAGCCGCTTTCCATTGTCGTCGAAGATAACGGTCGAAATGTCGTGATCCAATAGTGCCCATCGTCCTGCTCCATAGGCACCGCCGGTCAAGAACACTTCAAATGAATTGTGACCGCTGACCCCCACGACTCGAGAGCGGTTGTGTCCCAGTAGCTGCTGCATTTCGGCAGTCCACTGGGCATGTGTTGTGCCGCATAGTCCGAACCCGTGCGAGAACAGGCCGGTCCAATAATCTCGAGTGGCCGCGTCCGTGTTGTTTTGAAACCCCTTTCCCCACAAGTCTTCGACGCCCTGTTCACCGTGCCAATAGTGTGTGTTCCGCCACAACCAGGCGGCCAATACACGTTGCTGATCGGTGGTGGGCTTTTCGCCAACGACTCGCTCGTAGAGGTCGGCCTGAGTCTTGAAGAGTCGTTCAAAGGTCGAGCACGCGAGTTCGCCCGGGTACCACGGGTGATCCGTTCGCAGCTGCGGATCGCCCACACCTGCCATTGCCGGTAGAGAGAAGAGGCCACTTAGTATCAGAGTGGCCAAGAGTAGCCAAGTTTGCCGCGAGTTCCCATTCATGATCATCATTCTAGACGATTCTCTCTCTGGGGCATGACTCACACCCTGCCAATTCTGGCCGCGAAGGCGGCCCACGCATGTAGCCGTGGGTTCAAGCCCACGGATCAGGATTTCAATGACAGATGACAATTGCCAAATAACTAATGACAAATCCAAGGAAACGCCGTGGATCTTCACTTCCTAACGACATCATCGTTCGTCGTCCAACAACGAGGCGACCGTTTCGATAATATGATCTCGAAGTCGTTCCAAACTGCCCTGAGCCAATATGGAGGCGTCCTCCTGGTAGAGTCCCTTACCGTAAGATTCGTCGTCCGGGAGATACCAGACTTCGGAGCCATTGGCCAGTGTTCCAATGATCAAGAGCGTATCCGGAAAATGCTCTCTCAGTTCGCGTTGCAACAGATTGTAGTGTTCGCCGTTGAGTGCGATCCACACGGCGTCCCCGATCCTCCACACGTGGTACTGGTAAGGAAAGTGTGATCCCTCTGGCAGGAGTTCGACGCGGGTCAGGCGACGCGTCATCCGTTCGGCCATCGCTCGAGCGTCTCGGGCCGCGTTGGGATCGTGTTCGTCGATCGCTTTTTGTTCGACGTCCTGCCATCGTTTCCGCTCGGACAATAACTCCTCCGCCCTCGGCAGGTCGGGCCGGTATTCTAAATCCAGTTGGGGTTGTGTCTGCGACCAAAGAGACACGTCAGCGCGTCGTGCGTCGTCCATCGGTGTCCACCGCCAGGTGCCCAGTGTGGCTCCGGAAACGACAGCGCCGGTGTATTCAAAACGGGTGCCAGGGCAGGGGAGTGTCTCCATCGCTGAAATGGCGGCGAATCCAAGCTGCCGACCATTGCGACGTGCCACTTCCGTGTCACCGACATAGCCTTCCCGAGGCCCGACATCGCCGGAAGCGCCTTGGATGAAGAACAGCGGTGCTTTCGTTTCTTGCTCGACCACTTCACGAAGCCCACCAATGTAGTCGGGGCTGATGAGTCGATTGTCCCAGGCCAGGGTCGTTGGGTGGCAGGCGTAGTTGACGAGGATTGCCAGAGGTTGTGATGCAGTCTCGGATTGAATGCGTCCTACGATCAGTGTGTCGTCGGCGGAGGCGTGAGGATTGTATCCACAAACGTAACTGTTCGTTTTGGGATCGAGGTAGTCGCGGTTACGAGCCAAGTCGCACTTACCGACACCGTAGACTATCGTCGCTTGCTGCATGCGAGTGATGGCAATCTGGATCGACCGAGCGATTTCGTCGGCCAAGGAGTGCAAGTATGGTTCGATTAGCTCTCCGCCATCACATTCCGATCGTTCCAATCCCATCAGCCCGGCAGCGTGCGTGTGGGAGAAAAGCACGGTGACTTGATCTTGGTTCAGGTCGGTTATCTGCTCAATCCGGCTCAGCAACGATCGCATCTCGCGAGTCCAAAGCAAACAATGATCCGCGGAAACGAAAGCGTGTGGAACGCCCGAATCGGACGGTGCGTCAGCGGTTGAAAGCACCAAAGTCGTTTGTCGAAGTGGTAGCGAGACACCTTGCGAGCGATCGTGCGTTGCCGCTCCCCACATGCGATGGTAGATCCCAACCGGAGGAGTAATGTCTGATGTGTGGACTCCGGCCAGGCATGCCGACTGCGGAGTCTCAACCCGTTCATTCATTTTCAGTTTCCTTGGGTTGAGCTGGAGGTTCCAGGTGTAGGAACATCCAACATGCGGCAGCCATCAGATACATCGATCCGAACAGGATTAGTACAGCATTCCAGCTGTTGGAACCAAACATTTCGAGCAGGGCAGG
>DUDC01000081.1 GCA_012959465.1 Planctomycetaceae bacterium | reverse complement strand
AGTCTCCATCAGGCGGGAGCAGAGTGGGTTCGTTAGTATCATCCTCTCGATATACTGACGGTCGCGAAGAAGCGTCCGATTCGTTTGCCCCAGTTCTGTCAGTTCCGGCGGATCTTGACCGCACACGACGAACGCATGACGAGGCTCGTGTCGAGTCGGGTGAAGCGGTCTGGGGACCAGGTGAAGCGGTCTGGGGACCAGTTGAGACGATTGCGCCAGGCCGAGCCGAGCGATTGATGCGTCTACCGAAACTTCCGCAGCCCGCGCCCGGTAATGACGAGAGTCGGCCTCAAGGGGAATCGAGTCCCGTCGACCTTTCGCCGGCGGAATTCGATCCTTCCGCATTACCACCTCTGGCGCCGCCTCAGGCACAAATGAACCAGGATATGAACCCCTGGAGTCCCGTTGCGGCGGAATGCGTCGAGCCTGCGGCGGCTCTCCGCGACCAGTTAGAGTTGACGTCGCCTCAGCGCCGATCGACGGACTTGTCCATCGACAACGATCGCCCGCTCAACAGGCACGCGGTACGTATGTCGGAGGTGACTGCCACCAAATATATGCAAGCCGCCGTGCGATTCGCAGGACGACGAGCTTTCGCGGCGGCTCACGCCGAACTAGAAACAGCCTTGAAAACTCTTGCCGCCGGAGCCGACGCTTCGAGCGTTCGACCAACACACGTCCACTCCGTTACGTCGGCGTTGTTAGCGTTGCGTGAAGCCGAGGACTTTTTTCCCGGAGGAGCCGCGATTCAACACGGTCAGTCCGTTCGGGAGATAGCCAAGCGACACCGAACGATCGTCGTCCGCGACCTCGATCGCGACCTGTCGGCGACGGAAGCAGTGGAAACGTACTACGGGTTTGCTCAGCAATCGTTATTAGCGGCCGTCGGCCACTCGCATACATCCAGCGACGTGTTGTATCAACTGGGAAAACTCTATACCGCGACAACCAGTACTCCAGTCATCGCGACGCAGGCGCACACAGTTCGGGCGACACTATTTCATCAAACGGCTCTTGTGATCGATGAGTCAAATTATCGTGCGGCGAACGAGTTGGGCGTGTTACTTGCCAAGTCCGGTCAGTGGCAGAATGCACGTACGTATCTGCTGCACAGCCTGACAGTGCAGCAACTACCGGAAGCTTGGTTCAATTTGTCAAAAGTCCACGATAGGCTCGGCGAAGCGGATTTGGCAGCGAGGGCCCGGTATGAATATAAATTGTCGAGTGGCAGTAGCGTCACTCCGCTCAAACGCCCCGCTGTTCAATGGGTCTCACCGCAACAGTTTGGTTCGATGCCCGCACCGACACCGGCAAGCCTCATGCCAGCAGTCGCACGTAGCCAGTCGGATATGACCGTAGATTCGCGCGACCAACAAAAGGCGGGGCAGACGAATTCGAGGTCGTCGACCGCACAGCCGGCAACAACTCGGTCATCGAATCGATGGATGCCATGGCCGCGAAATCTCTGAGACGACGAACCCACTCGAGAAGAGACGTTAGAGCACCCCATGTTAATGCACAAGGAATTCTCATCATGAGAAAGACGGTTACAACGACCAGCGTGCTGTTGACTATATTGTTCATGGCAACCGTCCATTCGTCGATTAACGGCCAAACAGACAGGCGTGGGGCGTCGGCAAAGATGCAGGCGATGAGATTTGCCGGATGGTCGTCGAAAAGCGAGCCGATTGGGCAAGCGTGCCCACCTGCGTCCAATGCCGGACAGCGCACCTACTTGAACGGTGTTGATGGCACCTATCTGCCGCGGGAGCCGAGATGGAAAGACGCTCATCCGATCCTATTTCAACCCTTGCTGCACGGCGAGTACATTGGCCCGATCCGGCAACCTCATGTAGATCAGTATCGTCTGCGCGTGGGAGACAGTCTGCAATTGGTCTATCGCTACACTCGTGAGATCATTCCATCCGCGTACCGAATCAATGTGGGTGATCTGCTTGAAATTCAGAGTGTTGAACAAGTAGAAAAAGACAAAGAAGAGTCAATGGTCGTACAAGCTCTCGTTTTGCAGGACGGGACAATCTACATGCCGTTGATCGAATCAGTTGCCGCCGCAGGTCTTACGATTTCCGAACTCAACAGTGAATTGGTGAAGGCGTATCAAGGGCGTTTTTTGGTTCAACCGGCCTTCATGATTCGACCTGTCCAAGCCGACAGTCGCTTGTCGGAGCTGCGGGCCGCGGTAGATCGCCGAGCAGGCGTTGGTGGCCAGGGGCTTACTGTTTCCGTGGCACCGGACGGAACAGTGCAAGTTGTTGGACTCGGCGATGTGTTTGCTCAAGGTCTAACAAAGAACGAATTGAAACGAGAAATCAACGCTCGTTACGTGCAGGATCAGTTTTTGGGGTTAGATGTCGAGCCGATCCTCGTTACCCCAGCACCACGCAACGCGTACGTGCTCGGACAGGTTGCCACACCTGGAGCGATCACGCTGAACAAGCCGATTACCGTGTTACAGGCGATCGCTTTAGCTGGCGGTGACTTGCAAGGTGGAAATCTCCGGCAGATTGTCGTCATGCGACGCACCGAGAATTGGCAGCTCATCGCCACAAAACTCGATCTGCGCGGCGCCGTCCTCGGTAAACGGCTCAACCCAGCCGACGACATTTGGGTACGTGACTCCGATATCATTCTTGTACCCAAACACCCTATTCAGGTTGCGGACGAGATCATCAACATGGTCTTTACTCAGGGTATCTATGGTGTCTTGCCGAACCAGGGTGTTTCGTTCGCATTCAGTAAGGCCAGCACTCTGTAGATGGTCGTGCCACGACTGGCCAATCCGTTGATTGTTAGCCGCCCGCTGCGTATCATCGGGAGATGGCATCCAGTCTTCCAAACCCGAGTGACGGTTCCACAGACAGTGCGTTGAATGAACTGAGTAAGCACTTACACCCGGCGGTCGTTGAATCCCCACCAATTCAGTCACCGCCAGTGCAGACCAGCGATAGTCAGGACACGGTCCAACGATTGACATTCCTTGGTTTGGCTCAAATTCGCCCGCTGTGTTGGCTGGTCGCAATTTCGGCCGTGTCGATGAGTGGCCCAGCGATTTGGTTCGTCGTATTGAACCTGTACCACAATGCGTCGGGATCAGTTCTTCCGGTTTGGGCGTGCTGCCTTTTCTTCGTCACCTTGATCTTGTTGGGATACGCGTCGTTGATGCGAATCGTCCCCAATCGAATCACACTCTATGCCACGGGTTGGGCGATGCTCTCTTGCGTTGTCATCTCCGCCCTGCTGTTGGGGGCACTGCTCGTGGCCGGCCCGACGAACGCGATGGTTGGCGGACTGCAGCTCGACACAGACGTTGTATTTCCGCTGCGAATCTCGTTAGGGGCGAGTGTTGCCTGGGCATTTGTAATGCTGAACATCTCGACCCTAGTCACCTACATCGTCGGCCGAGTGGCGGTACGGTCCGTCTAGCGGTGTGGCAGAGCTTGATCTTAGGGTAGAACCGCAAGTGGTAATTCGCGGCAGCGGCGGGATCTTACGGCCTTACCGAGTCGGCGTAAACCTTCGTTCCCTCTTCTTTGGTGATCCAGGCGGTCGTGTCACTCATGACGCGGAAAGCAGCTCGGACGTCCCCGGCCGTAATTCCAGCTGCCCTTACCTGGAAGCGACGAGTCTCTCCAGGAGCTAGCCGAGCGATCGGTTGGAAGGAAACACGCTGATCGTCGACCTGAACCTGAGTGTCCGGTTCGGCTGCAACTGGACGAAGTGCGGGCGGGAAAATAACCTCCACTATCACATTCGTATCTTCTCGCGTGCCCTGATTCGACAATTCAACGCTGTACACCGTGTCCGCACCGACCTCGATGGGATCCGCGCTGTCAGAGATGGTGAAGAACAGCTCTGGCACGCTTTGAATGCTCACGTCAAATTTCGCTGAGCTTCGCGTGTTCAAATCACCATGAGCTTCGATGTCAAGGGAATGCTCGCCTTCTTTCACCGCCAGAAGTACTAAAGATACGCTACCCACTTGGTTGCTTGGTAGTTCGTCGAGGCCCCAGTAGACCGAGTGAGTTCGAGGGTCGTATTCGCCATGCTTATCCGCCGAAATGAACTTCATAGCGTCGGGTAGGTTGGCGACGAGCTCCACGCGATGCGCTGCGGCAGTTCCCGGATTACCAATCGATAACACATACTTTGCTTCTCGCTCCAAGTATTTTACTCGTGGTCCCTTGGCGTTCACCTGAAGCTGAGGTGAGATGACTTGGATCTGGATGTTCTTTGCGATGTCGAGTCCTACGTCGTCACGTAATCGCACTTGACCGATGGCACTACCCGGTTCGACGGCGTCCAAAGTCAATCGAATGACCTTTCGTTCTCCGGCTTCGATCGTGCCCAGTTTGTTTTTCAATGCTGGTCCAAGCGGATGAGTCAGCAACATAGGCAGGTCGCCTTCGAGAAGAACGTTGAGGGCTGGCCCCGTGCCTATGTTGTTGATCGTGATGGTGACGTCCGTTCGGTCCCGGATCAAAACGCTCGGTGCCGATTCAATTTCCATCGTCAGCTCCGGACGAGTACTCCGAGCCGTCGCGGCGGCGATCGCCGTAAACGTCACTTGGGCAGCGCTGATGATCTGCCCTTCGGCGATGGGTAGTAACTGAATGACGATCTCTTGCTCCTCACCCGGTTCCATGGCACCCAACTGCCATACAAGTTGCCCACCGACAATCTGTGGCTCTGGGCTAGCGTTTAGAAACTGAGTTCCTTTAGGTACGCGATCGGTGACGACGACGCTTTCGGCTCTTGTTGTGCCATCATTACGAACCAGCAGCTCGAATTTGGCGGGGCGGTTGACTTGTACACTGGCCGGAGCTCGTTTTTGTACCGAGATCGCTGGAGACTGGATTCCGATCCAACGTTGGACTCCGCTAGAGTTCTCAAGATCCGTGGCGGAATCAAGTAACGCAGTGTCCGTCACCATCGGGACCGGACGTGCGAGTTGTCGTGTTGTGTCCAGCGTCAACGGACCGCCAGTCGTTTCCCCGCCATCCACCGTGTAGGAATTGCCGGTTCGCTCTCTGGGCAATCCGTTGTCCATCGCGCCAACTCCGTAAGTGTTCGTTGAGCCGTTGTCGACTTCATCGGTCCCACCCGACTGTGGGTAGCCGGATGTTCCCTGGCCAACGACGCCGGGATTGCCATAGGTGCCCACGCGATCGTTTAGTTCGGTTGCTACCACACCACTTTCTGGTGTCTCTGGTACCAATCGTGGCGGTAGTGAAGTACCGTCTCCATAGTTGATCTCACTTGCGCCGGGTGGCGGTGGCGTTGGTGTCTCTGCATTCTCGGTCGCTGACGTGCGGGCAACCCGGCCGTTCAAACCGGAGTCTTCATCGCTGACTCCGTAAATGTAGCCGCCAACGGGCGATGGACGTGCGGGGGTGCCGCCGTCATATGGTTCAGTCGTAGTAGGCCGAATGGTCGAAGGCCGCGACACGTCCGAAGGACCCTCATCCAGTGAATAGCGTGCCGAACCATTGGCTCCATCTGCTGTAATGGTTGATGATGGGTTCATTTTAAGTTTTAT
>DUDC01000080.1:327-5559 GCA_012959465.1 Planctomycetaceae bacterium | reverse complement strand
CAGCAGACGGCACCTACGCTGTGCGAACGATCGACAGCGACATGGAGCCTGGTACGCAAATCTACCGGCGCGCCAAACCGTCTCATCGGGAATGGCTGGAGGAGGCGAGGGTCCGAGACCTTGCGTTGCGGTATGGTCGGTACCTTGCGTCACACGATCCAGCTCATATCCGGCAACGCCTGCGAAACGCTCAACGAAACACCCGTTTGGAATCTCGATACACACGATAACTTCGAACACGATAAGCTGGCCAAGTTGTTCGACGATCGAAATGGAAATGACCATTTTGGACGGCGGCTCGTCGAGGTCCACGGCTACGTGGGAATCTAACCGTACTTGACAATCGATCGGTATGGTCTCGATTTAGCTACGAAAACCAAAACAAAATTCGATAGGTTGGGCTACCGTCAGCTGGGATCTACTGCGATAAACAGCTTTGGCCGAGGCAATTTGTGGAAGCGATCGAACGCGATCGCACGGCATTTCCAACTCGAACACACCAACATTGCAACATTTTCCGCGTGTAGGGACACACCTGTGGATTGGGGCCGCTGCGTCGGAATGTCGACTGTAATTTCCTTGAATCTCCTCTTTTGGTGGATTTTGGTTTCGCTGGTGCGCTGGCTCTATCTTGTTGTTGCGACTTAGCTATTAAAACCAACTCACCCTTTCCGCTGCAATTCCTAACGCAGTGGTTTTCCCGATGCATTGTGTGGATGGAATTCTGATGAACCACGGCCCTGACAGTGATCAACCGAAGCCTCTTGCCGAGGGTACGGTGCCAGCCGACGTGCCAGTATTTAATTGCATCGTCTACGTCCATCCGACGCCAAATGGCGTACACCTACGCGTGGCGAATTTGGCTGGCATCGAATGTGAAGCAAACAATGAACGTGAAGGTCTGGCAACAATTGTCAGGCAGTTCAAAGAACAAACGAGCCGTCTCCTCTCTGAAAACGAGACAATCCACTGGAGCGATCCGGTCCCGGAACCAAGAAGTGACGAACAAACAAGGTTTATCCCTGTTCACCTGTAGGTCAATTACAGGTGCTTGCGAGTGATCGCAAGAGCCGATTCGTGGAGCAGCTCGTTGCTGGCCAAGAGTGTCGATTTGGTCAGTGTTAGCGGACTGCCATCGCATGTTGTAACCCGACCGCCAGCCTCTTCGACAATGATCTTGCCCGCGGCAAAATCCCATGGCGAGAGAATGTATTCAAAGAAGACACCGTAACGGCCCATCGCGACTTGGCACAGGTCCAGCGAGGCAGTCCCGAAACGCCGAATGCCATGAATATTCTCCTCGAAAAACTCGCCAACGGCGGCCAGAGTGCGGTGCATTAGTTCACCGCGATCGTAGTAAAATCCCACGCCAACCAACGCATCGGCCAGCGACTTTTCGGCATTCACCTTGATCGGCTGTCCGTTCCACTCAGACCCTTGGCCGCGCACGGCGGTGAACCACTGGTCGGTAACGGGGTTAAAGACGACACCCACTTGTCCAACGCCGTGCTCGTAGTACCCGATGGACACGGCGAAGTGGGGGATCTGATGCACGAAATTGGTCGTTCCATCCAACGGATCGACGACCCAAAGCTGCGCCTCGTCGCCAACTGCGTTGTGCCGCTCCTCGCCCAAAATCGCATGATCAGGAAACCGGCTGCGAATGCACTCAACGATCGCCGTCTCCGCGTTGACGTCCGCATCACTGACCATGTCGGCCGTAGCTTTCGTGCGAACATCAAATGAGCCGCGAAAGTACGATTTTAGAACTTCGCCTCCAACCCGTGCTGCGGCGCGGGCTGTCTCCAGAATTTCTGTCATCGCGTCATCTTTACCCCACCGGCCTCGTGCCGGTGGAACTAGGTTTAAAAACTACATCGAGGGCGCCGCGCCTAAATCAATTCACCCGAGGCTAGCGACGACGGTTCAATACAAACGGCGTTCATCGACGGCAACGCAAGCGGCGACGAAATAATCGTCGGACGCGACATTTCGACTTGCAACTCGCTTTCGCGCCAGCCGCGTTCACAGCCGAAACTCCGTCCCCTGGACGCAAATCCGATGGCGATCCTTGTGCCGTTTCACCGGCGTTCGGCTCGTCATTTTGAACGGCCGTTTTTTGCACCGTCTCTTGTGTGGCATTGTCGTTGGCAGCCGGTTGTGCCATCGCGTGAAATTGAAACAAAACGGTGACAAGAATCACCAAGCCGACGATTTTCTTCATGGTGTGGGTCCTTTGTGTGCGGCGCGTATGGTGACGAGGACTGGAACTAACTGCTCCAGGCTCAATCCCTCGGCAACTTCTGATAATATGCACGCGGAAACGCGATATCTAGTGCCTGCCGTGGCGATTTTGATAATCCTGGTCAGCATTCGCTGCCTGTCGGCCGAAAGCAGGGACATATAACATCTGATGCAGACTCCCCTTACGGTTATTAAGATGAAAATAGACCGCATTGAGCTGTTCCACGTGGCGATGCCACTGATCTATCCGTGGCGGACTGCTTACGGCGAGGACAAAGAGATCCACTCAGTCCTCTGCCGTATGTCCAGCGGTTCCGTCGATGGCTGGGGTGAGAGTTCGCCGCTCGCTGCGCCATGCTACAGTCCAGAATGGGCCGGAGGCGTTTTCGCAACTGTCCGCGATTGGCTAGCGCCATCGCTGTTAGGACAGAATATTCAAACGGGCGAGCGACTCCAACAACAACTTCAATTCTACAAAGGCAACCCCTTCGCCAAGGCGGTCCTGGACAATGCTTGGTGGAATCTTCACAGCAATGCGGCTGACACTCCCCTACACGTCGCATTGGGCGCTCATCGTGATAAGGTCACCGTTGGCGCCGATTTTGGAATCATGGATTCCATCGACGACCTGTTGGCCGCAATCACACAGGCGATCGACCGTAGATTCCCTCGTATCAAACTCAAATTCCGACCGGGGTGGGATATCGAAATGCTGACTGCAGTTCGAAACCACACTCCCGACCATCCAGTCCACATCGACTGTAATAGCGGCTATCGGCTTGCCGATCGCGAGCTGTTTCAAACAGTTGATGAGTTCGGACTGGCCATGATCGAACAGCCGCTCCAATACGACGACGTCGTCGATCATGCAAAGTTACAGAGAGAACTAACAACACCAATCTGTCTTGACGAATCGATCGTCTCTCTCGACCGGACAAGTCAGGCGATCGAGCTTGGCAGTTGCCGCTTCATCAATATCAAGCCAGGCCGGGTCGGCGGTTTGACGAACGCTGTTGCCATCCACAACATGTGTCAGCAGGCAAAAGTACCGTGTTGGGTCGGCGGGATGCTGGAGAGTGCCGTTGGCTCGGCGCAATGCACGGCACTTGCGATGCTGGACAACTTTACCTACCCGGCGGACATCTTTCCAAGCGACCGGTTTTACCGAGAGGACTTGGCCGACCCGCCTTTGCAATTGACCGATATCGATGGCGTGCCGGCCGTTGAAGCGTATTCCGCTCCTCCAGAACCAGTACCCGCCAGGTTGGCACAACTGTCCGTTCAACATGTGGTCATCAGTTAGCTTCAAGCTAATCTACCGATATAACCATACATCTCTCGAATCGTCGCGCCATTGCTCTTGGTCTACGTCCGCCAGTCCGAGCAGGCATGCGGATCGCTCATCCGCAGCAAGAGATTTCGCGGCTAGGCGGTCAAGTGTCACTCGGAGACAATCGCTGCCACTGATCATATCGATCGGGAGCCGATCGTACTCGTATTCGTACGGAGGGTTCGACCAGGCGAAGTCGTTTGGATACGCACGATAAATGAGACTGATCATCGTCGTGGATGTCAGGTAGGGTCGAAATGACGACGGATTTTCTACGTGGATCGCGACGCCCCCACACGACTGGCCCGCCCACTTATCGAAGGCGGGAGTAAAACGTGTGGGCACAAATTTTGCCCCTGGCAAATTGGCGGCAGTCAGCTGCCTGCTGAGTTCGATCGGATCAACGAATGGCGCCCCGCAGACTTCAAAAGGACGAGTAGTGCCGCGACCTTCCGACAGGTTCGTCCCTTCTAACAACACTTGACCCGGATACACCAGGCACGATGCAAGCGTGGGTAGATTGGGTGACGGCGGAGTCCACGCTCGCCCCAAAGGATAGCCAGCATCTCGCTTCCACCCGGTGACAGGTACCACGACAAGTTCCGCCTGCAAGCTGTGTTCTCGGTTGAGCCACACAGCCAATTCACCAATCGTCAGCCCGTGTCGCATTGGAATTCCAGCTCCACCGACGAAACTTGTATAGCCATCGACCAGCCTCGGTCCTTCCACATCGATGCCACCAATTGGGTTGGGGCGATCCAAGACCACCATTGAAACCTTGTTGGCACCACAGGCCGACAAACATTCCATGACCGTCCATACGAAGGTGTAAACCCGTGTTCCAACATCTTGCAAGTCGACGATCAAGAGATCGATCTGCGACAACATCGATGCGGTAGGACGCCTGGTCTCGCTATAGAGGCTGTAAAGTGGCACGTCGAGGCCGCTGTGATTTCCATGTGGGGACTCGACCATGTTGGCCTGCACTTCACCCCACAGACCATGTTGCGGTGTGAATATCGCGGCCAGTTGACCGGGGAAAGACCGTGCTACTACGTCGTGGGCATACTCCAACTTGGAATTCAACGAAGCCTGATTCATCAGAAGTCCCAGCCGCGCTCCCTGCAGAAACGGAGCCTCGCCATCGTTCAGCCGATCAATTCCAAAACGAATCGAGAGGTCTTGAGTCATTTTTCTGTTCGTTGTTGACAGAAACTGACAGCGAGGCCCGTCAGGTACGTGGCCGTCCCGCCGATGATCGCATACCAAGGCCAGGCGATGGATGTCCCAAACTTGACGAACGCCAACAGGCCAATCCCAACACACATGCCGACCAAGGCAGCGATTTGACCAACACGCTTGGTGGTCACACCCAAGGCAAACACTCCGAGCAGAATCCCCGCCGTGAATCCGGCGATCGCCAGTGCGTCACCGACCACGTTGCGAGAAACGTAGCTGGCTCCGATTCCAACGGCAATCTGTACGACCCCAAAAAAGATCGTGAACATCCGGCTCGCTCGCAACTCCGACTTTGAACCACTCTCCGTCTTCTTGCCAGCAAGGTTAAAGTCATTGACTGCGGCGCTTGCCGACGAGTTCAAGGAACTTGAAAGAGTCGACGTGGCAGCGGAAAAAACGGCCGCCAGTGTCAGGCCAAC
>DUDC01000080.1:0-313 GCA_012959465.1 Planctomycetaceae bacterium | reverse complement strand
TGAAGGTGGCGAAGACTTCATCGGTTCTGGCGAATGCTACATCCTGTCTTACGGTTGCGTAGAAACAGGCCAAACACACGCCGAGAAAAAGAAACAAGGCAAACTGGATCGTGACCACGAAACCACTCAACATCAACGCCAGTCCAGCATCGCGTTGCGAGCGAGCACAGAGGTACCGTTGGACCATCATTTGGTCGGTACCGTGAGTACCTAGAGTGAGCGCGGCGCCACCACAAATGCCGGCCAAAAAGGTGTAAGGCTCTCGCCAGAAATTCGTCCCGGCTGACATCGGTGTACGAAAATCAAATAGGCT
>DUDC01000079.1:15018-32637 GCA_012959465.1 Planctomycetaceae bacterium | reverse complement strand
TGGGAGTCGAATGGGCACTTCGCCGCAAATGGGGCCTCGTATAGATCGGGTAGATAGACGTGTGCGTCGAGTTACTCTTGCGCCAGCCCGACATTCCCCTCTTTCGGGGAAGCCCGGTGGTGGCATCCGTTATGTCCCTCGCAGCCAAAAACCTATAATGTAACGACTCGCTAAGTAATCCTGAGGCCATTTGAATGTCGACGGTTGAAACGAACTTGTTAGCCCAATTGGATTCCGTCGCGCGCCGGGCGCGACGAATTCGCTGGGCCTACGGTATTGGCGGATTCGTGTTTGTCGTTGTTGCGGCCGTTGTGCTGACAAGTCTGCTCGATTACGGTTTTTCCGTGCGAGACATCTGGACCCGGCGTCTATTGACAGCATGCGTATGGGGAATGGTCGTTTGGGCCGGATTTAAGTTTGTCTGGTCCGCATGGCGGTTTCGCCCAACTCGGTTCGAGATCGCCTTACGAGTCGAGCGGTGTTTTCCTCAGCTCCGCAATCGGTTGTCCAGCGCCATCGCGTTCATGGAGAACGAAGATGACGATTCGATGGGTATGTCTCGATTGACGATTCAGCAGGCTGGTAGACAAGTGTTGGGACTGCCAGTGCAACAGTGTCTCAGTACGAAAGTGGCGACACAGATGGTGTGTTGGGTTCTGGGCAGCATTGTCTTCACCTCCGCCATTGCCGCGATGGCTCCAGATGAGACCCAGATCGCATTGCGGCGTTTGGCTTTTCCATCGGTCCGGCGGCACAACTTGCAATGGATAACCGCGCCATCGAAGGTGGCCGAAGGTCAGGACGCTCAATTTGAATTGGTGGATAAGCAAGGGCGGGATTTTCCCGATGACGTTTGGTTTGAATGGGTGCGGCGTTTGCCAACTCGTGGTGTCCAGACAGAACGGCGACTGATGGAGAAGACGGCTGACGGTTCGATGCGGATCACGTTGAATAACGTGTTGGTGCCGTTTCGCTATCGCGCCTACGGCGGCGATGACCATAGTCTACCGCTGCGAAGCCTGAAGGTCGTTCCGGCTGGGTCCATCGCGAGTTCTCGTCTGACGATCGATCCGCCAAAATACACGAACATTCGGCCGTATTCGACGCAACGTACTAACGTAAAAGCTCTGATCGGCAGTCGCTTGAGTCTGACATTGGTGCTTTCCAAAGCCGTACGTAAGGCGGAGTTGGTCGCGGCAGTAGGAGTTTTTCAGCATGAGTCAGCGGTGCAAGGTCGGATTACAAAACGTGGGAAGACCGTTCGGTTTGAATCAGGTGACGCGGATCTGGATCAGGGCGATTTACTGATCACTGGAAGCGGCCCGATGACTTTGATCATCACCGACTCCGATGGTGTTACCATTACCCTGCCAGTGGGAAAGGTCGTAGCCGTCGCGGACCAACCACCGATGATTGACGTGGACTGGACGGTGATGCGACGGATCTTGACGAGTACGGCAAAGATTCCCGTCAGAATTTTCGCCACCGACGACTTGGCAACTCAAGACGTTTCCATTCTCCTCAAATCAGTTGGTGGACTCCGTCGGGAACGATCCTCATCCGAGGCCGAAGATGAGGCCAAAGATACTGATGCCGACAACAACAACTCAGGCGAAGGAGAACTAGGAGGTCTGGCAGCGGCTGAACCGCAGCTCGACACGTTTCACTTTGTTGAAGAGTCGATATGGCAAGGACCGAAGGAAGCGGCGCCGCAAGATTGGCAGCGTTCTCGACCTCCGCAAAAGAACGTTGTTGTTTGGACAATGGACGTGGAGGCGGAACAGTTGGTCGAGGGTGACTCGTTTACTGTTGTCTTCTCGGCAACCGATTATCGAGGCGGCCGCAGGGAGTGTGAGCCGCAGCTCTGGACGGTCGTTTCGGCCAGTGAATTGGATGCGATGCTGCGAGCTCAGCAGGCTCAGGCTGTCGAATATCTTCGCGAGGCGACGCAGCGGCAGATTGCCGCTAGTCAGCGATTGCACGAGGCATTGACGAGTGAATTGACGCCAGGACAGGCCATGGATCTTGCCGCGGTCGACGGCCGAAACGCAAATCAGACATTATGGCAACGCGTGTTGCCACTTCTTGAAGATGTGTTGCGATCTCGCATGGCGAATGGCTTGCAGGAATCGGCCACCGATCATCCGCTTCGCGAAACAGTGTCGCAACTGTCAGAGATTCTCGGCGACGACTTCCCTCGATTCTTCGAGGAGATGGATCAATGGGCGAGAGCATCGGCGATAGAAAAGCCGAGTCACCTTGCCGCTGCGGCGAGCAACGGGAAAGAGATTGCGGCCGATTTGTTGGCGATGGTCGAACAAATTGTAGTTTGGAATCAGCAAGAAAATGCTGGCGACGACATTGCCCGCGTCGTCCATGATCAAAGGGAACTATTCAATGACACAGAACAATTTCGGTTGGACGAACTGAGCCATGACGCCAAAGACACAGCCGAACGGCGGGAGGCACTAGTGCAACGACAGGCAGCACTAGCGGAGCGATACGAACGATGGTTGCACGATGTTGAGGACTTAGCCGCCCGCAATCCCCAGTCGTTCGCCGACATCAATGATATGGCCGTTGACCTGGGTATAGGCAGCCGAATGCGAGAGACGGTTGACGACTTGAGGGACGACCAATTGGGAGACGCCACCCGACAGCAGGAGAGGCTGATCGATGACTTGAGTGATTTGGCCACACGTCTGCAGCCGGACAGTGCCGATGGAGAGGGACATGAGTCCATGGATGTGGAGGCGTTTCGCGAGGCTGCGAACATTTTGTGGCGGCATCAGGTCGAGATCAATAAGAAAACCACTCAAGCGGAACGAGACAGTTCCGACTCAATCCCATTAGCAGATGCGCAGCATGAAATCGGCACGGAGTTGCACCACATGGCCCAGACGTTTGAGCTCCATCGGGCGGCGATGATGACGACGGCAGAATTGGCGTTAGAAACTGCGGATCGACTGCGAGAAGGACGACTTGGAACGCAGATTCAGGCTGATCAGAAGATGATCGCTGAATCACTAGAGGCAATGGCCTCAGAACCTGAGGGCGACGAATTGCCCCGAGAAAATGGTACAGAGGAACCCGCAGGCCAGGACTCGACTGATCTGCCGCCCGAGCATGGCCCCACCGTCGAAGATTGGAAAGTCGTCCAGCAGTGGCAACAAAATGTTCTAGACCGCACCGTCTTGCTGCAGCAATCGACGGTGTCAGGTGAGCGGATTGACGAGTCCGCTCGAGCATTGGCGAACCGTCAGCAGCAAGTTAGCGATTTGGTTCGGCGATTGACGACGGGAAATGACTCACAAAACGGCGACAGCGTCAACAAGACCCAAGCGGCTGAGGGGCCCGGCCAAGAAAAGTCCCGTGACAAGGCAAGAAATGGCTCGAGTTCGACGGATCAAGGAGACACGTTGATCGACGATTTGTTGAACACCAATCCTGCCGCTGGCGACGGTGAGAATGTCGGTGATAAGAGTTCCGGGGAAGAAGCCGGTGAGCAGAGAACGAGTCAGGAAGAGGAACTCTTGGCGCAGATAGTCAGTCGGATGGATGATGTGACGAACCGTCTTCGAGTCGCCGACGTTGGTGCGGAAACACAGCAGCTTCAGAACGAAATCCTCGACAAGATATCTGAGCAATTGAAACGGGTTCGACAACGGCAAGACCGATCGACGAACAATCGTGAGGCAACTGGCGATTCAGCGTCAAGAAATGGAACGTCGGCGACAACGGCCAAGGCCCTCGCGATGCGAAAATAGAAACGCTGCCGGAGGGTTTGGATTTGAGTAAACGTACATGGGCTCAATTGCCGGCTCGCGTACGTGACCAATTGAGAAATGCCCCCGCGAGTCGTTTCTTGCCTCGTTTTGAACTACGAATTGAGCAGTACTATGAGCGTCTTTCTTCACAAGGAGAGGAACGCTGAGTCTATCGCACGGAGAACGGACGAGTTTGCATTGGAAAGACAACGGATCCGGCCCGTTGTCGCGGCGGACTGTATTGAGCGCCGTGCCAATGGGTTTGGCTTCGTGCCTGTTTGTTCGCAGCGATGTCTTGGGGCAAGCGAAGCCGAGGTCGCTGATGACTGGCAAGACAGTTCAAGCGATCGAAAGTGGCTTACGGTATTTGTCGGATGAACAGAGCCACGACGGGTCCTTTGGGCCCTTGGGTTACGGTCATAATGTGGCTGTGGTTAGTCTTGTTGGATTGGCTTGCATGGCCAATGGAAGCACGGTGACTCGCGGTTACTTCGCGAGCACGGTGCGTCGGTGTCTGAACTACATCTTGGAGAATTGTCAGCCGAGTGGCTTCATTCAGGCGCGAGCCGCGGGAACGGAGCGGCCGATGTACGGTCAAGGCTTTGCCACCTTGTTCTTGGCCGAATGTTATGGCACAACTGACGATCCTCGTATTCGAGAAGAGCTGAGTCACGCGGTGAAACTGATCGTCAGCGTCCAAAACGATGAGGGTGGTTGGCGTTATCATCCCAAGCGACAGGACGCCGATTTATCGGTGACCATATGTCAAATCATGGCACTGCGAGCGGCCCGAAACGCCGGAGTGTCCGTTCCTGACGGGACGTTTCAGCGATGCACGAAGTATGTGAAGAGTTGTCAGAATCCGGATGGCGGTTTCATGTATATGCTCACCGAACCGGGAGATAGTCGTTTCGCTCGGTCCGCCGCCGCAATCGTCGCGCTTTACAGTGCCGGTGTTTACGATGGGCCCGAAGTTGAAAGGGCTATCGAATATGTCATTCGCAATGAGCAAGAGTTGTACGCTGCCGAATCCGGCGCGTACTACTTCTATGGTCACTACTACGCAGCGCAGGCCATGTGGCATGCCGGCGGTAAACGTTGGTCCAAATGGTACACGACGGTCCGCGACCACCTGATTGATGCCCAAACCGACCACGGAAATTGGGTGGATTCGATCGACGAGGTGAACGCGTATGCCACAGCAATGGCGAGCTTGGTGCTGATGATGCCCCGTAACTATCTGACGATTCTCCAGCGATGAGTGGGCCAGTTCTTATGCGAACAAGTTCTACCCGATTGATCTGCTCATTGCTGCTCTTCGTCTGTAGTGGTCAGCTTCATGCGCAGAATCCGCTTGCCAGATCCGGCTATTTGTTGGATGGACGGCGGGTATCGGTTAACGTCGTATGGAGCGGGGGCGACGAGGGTTGGCAGGCCGTGATGGCCAACGGTGAAGAGGTATCCGCTACTTTGGTCATGTGGGGACAATTGGTCGAACGGTCCGAACCCACATTGGTGTTCGCCGATGGTGAGGTGGTGGTGGATTTTCTCTCATTGAGCTCAGAACATATCACGGTGGGTCGAGATCCTTACGAATTCAGCCAACGGCCATTGTGGCATGAGCGGTCGTTGCCTCGACAGGATGTTCGTGGATTTGTCTTTCAGTGGCCTGTGGAAACAACGTCACGTGACCAATTACGTAACGCGCTGGCCGAGGATTCGACCGTCGATCGGGTGTGGTTTGTAGATGGCGAGTACCTTGATGGAGAGATTGTGAGGAGTGTTCAGGAGGGCGGTCGTACCGAGGAACTTCAATTACGACGCGGTGAACGCACCGTTGCCGTGGCGGTGGGACGAGTTCGGGCGATTCGCTTTGCGTCGAAACAGTCTGACGGACAGGAGGATAAGGAGAATCGCAATGATGATTCGAATCCCGGCATACCCTCGGCTCATTGCCAAGTCGGATTCCAGGATGGATCTTACCTTGATGTGAGTCGCCTGAAGTCGGTGGACGACGCGGTGGAAATTGTCATGCGATCTGGAGTTCGGTTGTCGCTTTCGGCATCGACTTTTCGACGGGCAATCTGCTTCTTTCGGCCGGTCCGAGAAGATGTGCTTTGGTTGGCTGAAATCGTCCCGCTGGACGTTCGCCACGTACCATTTTTTTCCGGCGGATGGCCATTGGGAAGAAATGTGAATCTGTGGGGTGGCCGACTTCGGCGGCGTGACAACGAGTGGTACGACCATGGGTTGGCAATGCATAGCACCACTCGGGTCGCTTATGTACTGGACGAGCCGTTCTCCTATTTGAGAGCTCAATTGGCTTTGGATGTGACAACGGGACAGCGGGGAAGTGTTAGGTACAGTGTCTTTACGCGTTCCGGCGATGAGGACAAATGGAAGTCGATTTACCGCAGCCCAGTTGTTCGCGGTGGCCAGACTCCATTGGATCTAAATCTGGCTCTTGACCACGCACGCCAGCTGGCATTAATCGTCGAGTACGCTGACCAAGGCGACCAATTGGATCGAGCTTGCTGGTTTTCCGCACGGCTCGTTCGCGACCCACAGGTCGAGCGCTGACTCAAGCCGGATCGGGCGTTCCGGCCGCATAAGCGGCCCAGACTGGCGGTTGGTGTATGCCATGACGCGTTCTTTCCATAGAATTCACGGTACTTTGAACGGTATCGGATTTGTTCCCGTGTTTGGATGGGCAGATGATAACATCATCCACAGCCAGTACGCATGATTCGAGCAAGCGTGATCAGCTGGTTGTCTTGGTGCATGGAATTGCTTCCAAACGGTTTTGGATGTTGTTCTTGATGTGGGCATTGCAACGACGTGGTTATTCGACGCGGAACTGGGGTTACCCGAGTCTATCTGGTTCCCTCGATCGGCATGCTCGTCGTCTTCGGACCTTGCTTGAAGAATCGACTCGTCTCGGAAACGAAGTGCACCTCGTTGGTCATAGCATGGGAGCGATTATTTCGCGTTTGGCGTTGTCGTACGGACCGTTGCCCGGCCTGGGCCGAGTTGTGCTTATTGCGCCACCGAACCACGGCAGCCCGGTGGCCAAATTGTTGTCATTCGTACTTCGTGGACTTTGCCCAGTCCTCGGCGAGCTCTCAAATCGCTCGGAGAGCAATGTCAACCAAATCGGTCCGGTGCACGGCGTATCGGTTGGAATTATCGGCGCGAGATTCGATTTGCTCGTGCCACTAGCCAGCACTCTGTTGGACGGACAGACGGATCACATTTGCCTTACTGCGACCCACAACTCACTGCTCTTCCAGCAGCGGACTGTTCGAAATGTGGATGCATTTCTGTCAACCGGTCGATTCTCGCATTCAAATTGACTTGCTCCGTTCAATCGATAATTCGGCCGGCAATGCCAGCGTCCTTCAATCTCCCGGACATAATTGTAAGGAGCTCGCGGCACACATTGAGACATCGGTACACGTTGTGGTTGACCCCTGGCGGCACCTTGTCGCCAGGGGTCAGGTTTGTATGCTGAGGTCGAGGCCGAGTCACGAAAAAAAACATGCTTGCGGAGCGAATTTGGATGGATGTTCACACCTTGACCCGCGATTTGCAGGTCCAAAATGACTCGAAAATCGTCATGCTGGTGGCCGATGGCCTCGGCGGTTTGCCGATGACTGCCGGGGGCAAGACCGAGTTGGAGACCGCGGCGACCCCACATCTCGACCGTATCGCCGGCACCGCCATTCAAGGAGCAAGTATCCCGGTTCTTCCTGGAATTAGTCCAGGAAGCGGGCCGGGGCACCTGGGCTTGTTCGGTTACGACCCGCTCTCCTATCAGATTGGCCGCGGCGCACTAGAAGCGACGGGGATCGGTTTTGAATTGCAGGCGAATGACGTTGCCATCCGATGCAATTTTTGCACATTGGACGGCGACGGGAACATCGCCGACCGGCGAGCTGGACGAATTGCCAGCGAAGATAGCCGCCCGTTGGTGGAGAAACTGTCCGAGAATATTTCGATTACCGGCATCGAGGTGTTTGTTCAACCGGTGAAAGAACACAGGTTTGTGGTTGTGTTTCGGGGACCAGACTTGGGCGGCAATGTCTCCGACACCGACCCGCAACGGACAGGTGTACCGCCACTGGATCCGGTCGCCGACGACGAGGCGAGTGCCAAGACGGCTGAGGTGGCCAAGGAGTTTCTCAAGCAGGCCGGCACGATTCTCGCGGACGAGCCGAAAGCGAACTTTCACACGATGCGGGGATTTGCGGCCAAGCCAGCACTACCAACCTACAAGGACGTGTATGGATTGCGGGCGGCCGCGATTGCCGTCTATCCGATGTATAAGGGGTTGGCGAGATTGGTGGGAATGGACATCGTTGGGTCGGCTCAAACATTGCAGGAACAAATTGACACCTTGCGTGATAATTGGACCAACTACGATTTCTTTTTCATCCACTTCAAGTACACCGACAGCACAGGTGAGGATGGTGACTTCGACGGAAAGGTAAAACGCATCGAGGAATTCGACGCAATACTGCCTCAGGTTGAGGCGTTGGGCCCCGAAGTGCTGATTGTGACGGGCGACCATAGCACTCCCAGTTTCATGAAAAATCACAGTTGGCATCCGGTACCAACAATGCTCGCGTCGTGTCGATGTCGACCTGACGGCAACACGGCATTTAATGAATCCACCTGCATCCGGGGCGGATTGGGACAATTCGAGGCCAAGCATTTGATGACGCTGGCGTTGGCAAACGCCAATCGATTAGGAAAATACGGCGCATAGAACGGTTTAGGAGCGAGGGATGTCTCTGATTGAGCTGGCAACCGATGGTGTTTTCATTCCGCAACGAGGGTTGCAGAAGGAAGAACTGTCGGCATTGGATGGTCGTTTGGCGGAGATCCGCGATTCCATTTATGAGCGGGACTTGTCGGAATTTGCCGCTGGGACCGCCAGTGACGAACGCTTGCCATTGGACACCGCCTTCGTTGACTTACCCGATCGCCTTCTTCACACCTATAAGTCAGACCGTGACCAAAGCGTTCTGAACGATGTGCTCGTCGTTGCCCGTCGACTGAGCGAGTTAGTAGACCGAGTTGTGGTTTTGGGAATCGGGGGCTCCTACATGGGCGCCCGCGCTCTGATGGAGTCGCTTTGTCACCCCTATTTCAACGAGTTATCGCGCGGACAGCGTGGCGGTTATCCCCGATTGTATTTTGAAGGCAACAATGTTGATAACGACGCTCTCCAGGGACTGCTCGATTTGTTGTTGCAAGGAAATGAATGGCAGCATGTCGAAGACCGCTGGGGGATCGTTCCGATCAGCAAGAGCGGTGGCACAACCGAGACGGCAGTCGCGTTCCGGATCATGCTTGCCAAACTGCGGGAATTGGCCGGCGGTACGGTATCGGATTACATCGTGCCGATTACAGGAGCGGATGGTCGGCTCGACCAGATGACCAAGGGGCTCGGCTGCGGTGAGATGTTGGAGGTCCCCGACGGAGTCGGCGGACGATTCTCGGTACTGTCTGCCGTGGGACTCTTGCCGGCGGCCCTGTTGGGAATCGACATCGTGCGATTGTTGGAGGGAGCCAAGGCGATGAACGAACATTTTCGACAGGCCGCCGCGGCCGAGAACATCGTCTTGCAGTTCGCGGCGATTGGGCATCTCATGGACGTGAAACGCAACGCCAACATTCGTGTCCTCTCTGTTTGGTCGAAGTCGCTGGAAGCGATCGGACTGTGGTACGATCAGCTTCTGGCCGAGAGCCTTGGTAAGAACCAGCTTGGCGCAACACCAATTACGACGGTGAATACCAGAGATCTGCATTCTCGTGCTCAGCAACATCAACAGGGTTGCTACGACAAACTGATTGTCAACGTGTTGCCAGGACGGCATCGCACGGATGCACTGACGGTCGGTCATCACGAGAAAAACGAGGACCGGTTGAACGACATTGCTGACAAGACCGTACCGGAAGTACTGGATGCGGCGATTTTGGGTGTCGACCAAGCTCTGCGGGGAGACGACCGACCTGCTATCGGTATTGAATTGGGCGAGATCAATCCATACACGGTCGGGCAGTTGTTACAAATGCTTATGCTGGCGACGGTTGTGGAAGGGCGTCTCTTGCACATCAACCCATACGGGCAACCAGGGGTTCAGGCCTATAAAACGAACATGGATCGGAACTTGGGACGTTGAGGGTCGTGCGTGAGGTGGACGGCATGTCGATGCGAAGTAAACTCGGCGATACGTAGTGACCTACGGGTTCAACACCACTCATGAAGCGGGCAACAGGGGACGTCGAAATGAAAATTACTTGGCTTGGTCACGGAAGTTGGTCGATCGAGATTGGCGAGACAAAGATCGTCTTGGACCCGTTCCTTGATGATTCTCCGACGGCACCGTTCAAGTCCGACCAGTTGGACGCGGACTATGTCCTGGTCTCACATGGGCACTTTGATCATGTCGCCGATGTGGCCAAGATCGTTTCGCGATGTGATGCGACGTTGGTTGCCATTTTTGAAATCACCGAGTGGTTCAAAGCCAATCATGGCCTGGAGAAACTGGAGCCAATGAATCGTGGTGGTGGGATTCCGTTGCCGTTCGGTCGCGTGACAATGACAATCGCCGAACACAGCTCTCAGCTTCCCGACGGTAGTTATGGTGGCGAGGCGGCGGGGTTCGTTATCGAAGCCGAGAAAAAACGTCTCTATTTTGCTTGTGACACGGCCTTGTTTTCCGATATGAATGGAATTGGTGCCGCTGGTCTCGACTTGGCCGTTTTGCCGATCGGCGACCGGTTCACGATGGGAGGATTCGGTGAAGGCGGCCAAAATGTTAGGCGCAAAACGAGTTGCTCCAGCCCATTACAACACGTGGCCACCGATAGAACAGGATGCCAAAGCGTGGGCCGAACAGATCCGCGCAGCGACTTCGTCCGAACCGATTGTTGTGGAACCAGGCGAGTCGTTCGAAGTATAACGTAGAACAGCATCGTAACCGGAAGCGTACGCGATGGATGACGCAGGTATGCCGTCCTCGTAGTTGTTTCGGGTCGTGATGGTCAACGAATGTGATTCCAACGTATTGCAGGTGAAGCATGTGCAACCGATTTACGGCCCCCAGCGTCCTCTTTGCATTGTTCCTCATGGGAAGTGTCGCGACAGTCACCGCCCAAGGACAAGATGCGAATTTGGTCTGGAACTTGAAGGCTGGAGAGGAATTGACGCTCGAGCTTCGTCAAAAGACAGACACGGTGACCGCCGTTGAAAAAAAACTGATCCGCGTCAGTTTGGAAGTTGATGCCGATTTGCTGTGGCGCGTTCTTTCGGTAGATGAAAAGGGGTTCGATATCCTGCAGACGGTCACCGGAATGACCGTCAAGATGCAACTGCCCGATAAAGATGGAACATTGGAATATGACTCTCGAGTGGACGAGAATCCTCGAGGCAGCGCTCGAACCATCTCGTTGGCGCTTCAACCGCTGTTAGCGGCTAAAGTTCGCATGAAGATGGATCGTCGTGGAAATGTTACGGATGTGAGTACCGAGCTCGACGAAGAAATTGGGGCAAAGGGGCAAAGCGAAAGTTTGCGGGAGCTATTCACGCCCGATGTCATGAGCGAGATGTTGGCTCAGGTGTTTCCAGTGTTGCCTGGTCAGTCACAGAAGAACTGGTCTTCCAGCGTGCAACGCGAGCTACCGCTGGGGAAAGTGAACATGAAGACGGACTACGCTCTGGGGGCGGTCGAGAACGGCCTCACAGCGATTGATGTCAAGGGGCAACTGAAGCTGGTCGAGCAAGACAAGGCTCAGCAACGAACACTGCGGCTTGATTCCGCTGAGATCATTGGCTCGCTACACTTTGACCAGGATGCCGGACGTTTTCGCAAGGGCGATGTCCAACAAACCGTTGTGGCTGAATCGCGTGAACAAAACATGTTGATCCGCACTAAGGTGACCAGCCGATTGCGGTTCGTACTCCACGATTAACGCTGTGAGCCGAAGGCGCTAGCCTCGGGCAATCAAGAGACTGCCCGTTACACCGACAAGACCCGACGCTACGCGTTCGGCTCAATCGGCAGTCGCTAGCCTCGGGTATTCATCTAACGGAAATAGAAAAACGCATGCGCCGCATCGTTCAGGTCACGCGGTGACGGTAACGGATTGCCACGGTAGTAGTAGCGACGCACCATGTTTCCATAAAAATGCAAGGGCCGGTACGGGCGCAATAGGATCGGCGTTTCGTCCGAAATCTGTTTCTCCACGCCCCATTTTAGGGCCCGACTCGTCCAGCCAGGTTCTTGGGACTGGCCGACCGTGGATGCGCCCAGAAGTAGAGCTAGTGTGGCCGTAACTGTGATTCTCCGCCGCTTGCCGTTGACCATCTGCCAATTCCTCTTTAGTCGTGGGGAGCTATGTTTGAATATGTAGCTCACGGGCGACCATCTGCAAAAATTCAACTCGGCCAAAGCTGAAGATCGGGAGACTTTTTCAGTGTCGAGTTCGATCTGAGCATTTACGGTCGACAAAAAAAAGGGACGCTTGAAAAGCGTCCCTTCATCAACTTTTGTATTTTCTGCCGAATCGCAGAAATCCAACTGATTACGAGGCATCCTTATCGAGAGCGATCGGAATTGCAATTGCGGCGATCACAGCGGCTGAGATGATCCAAGGATTTGAGGCCATGCGTAGAAAAGAACTGTCTTGACCGCGGACCGTCGTGCTGGAATTGAGCATCAATAGTTGATTCTGCGCAGACGGTGGTGCGGTGCCGTTCGCCCACAACCGGAGACCAACATAACCACCACTAACCTTCATTTGGTAAACGCCGCCTCGTACGCCAGCAACACGGAAGTTCCCTCGATCGTCGCTGAGAATGGACAGCGATCTGCCGTTCCGATCGACGAGTTCCAGTTTTGCCTTCGCTGCCGGCTGGCCAGCTACGTTCAGCACTTGGCCTACCAACACGCCCCCTTTTTGCAGTTCGATGTCGCGAACCGCCCGAGGTATCCCCGCTGGAGAAGCCCCGAAGGTGAATTGCGGTAACAACATACCGATGCATGCGACAACTGCAACACATTTTGACATGACAATTTTACCCTGTTGCGAAGCCTGAATTTCCTAGAGAGGATCCCCTTTGTCTTTCAGATCGGAATCAGCGCAGCGGTTCTACAACATTTCTCTATGGAAAAATTGGAATAATCGGCATGATCGTTACAGGTGGACCGGAAAAAGCTGAACTTTCCGTAAAACATGAGGTTTTTAACAAGGCGATGTGGTTACCCACGTCTCGTTCCATCGCCACACGAGTTTTGACATGGCAAACTAACTGCCGGCGTTGTCCAAGGCGATAACTGCGATAGCCACGAGACCTCCGACAACGAGAGCTCCACCAATACGGGCGCGATTTACCGCCTCACTACCTCGCAGTGTCATCTTGTTCGTCGTGAGCAACAGACCATCCGTCGCGATGGGCGGGGCCGTATTTTGCAGCCACGCTCGGGAGGGCCATGCGCCAACAGGGCATTGAACGATGCTCAATTTCGCTGCGAGATCTACGAGCCTATTCGTCCCGTGCCCAGTGCCGAAAATGGTCGACGTAGGCTCGTTCCAGATCGGGGATCCGTTGCCGAAGACGCTCGCTGAAAACACCGGGGGGCTGGTGCCGATTGAGGTCTTGAAGATAGTCGTGAAGAACGGATTTGGCGGATTCTGGACCGTGCAACATAAAGTGCACCCAAGACCAAGCGTGTTGGTAGTCGGAGGAATGCATATCCTGAACTTCGGCCACCGATTCCAGCTCCTTGATACTGGGGGCTCGTCCCACAAAAACTCGCCACCGCAGTGATTTGGCATGAGGATTCTCGAAGGCTCGCTCTCGCCTTGGCCTTTCGAAATACTCCGCAAGTCCCTCGTCCAACCAAAGCGGTACGACCGGGAGGGTCGTATGCAACAGTGCATGCGTCGCCTCGTGGCGGATATCAACGGCCAAATCTCGGCTACGGTAGGCAAAGACCATCCCCGGCCCACCGTTTTTGATAAACAAGGCGCGGCGGTCCGGTGCGCTCGGAAAATACCGTTTCAGATAGGCGGTGTAAGTTCGTCGGTCCCCAAACAGGAAGAGGTGGATAGGTTCTTTTGGCCAGTTGAGCTGAAGGGTTTGAGCGATGTCCTGTTGCAGCGTTTCGAGTTCGTTCACTGTCGCCAGTTCTTCCTGGAGGGAAAAATCCGCATGGACCGCGAACATCCCGACTTGCCGTTCATCGGGCCAGCGTCGGTTTTTTTGTTCCTGACCGCTCGACTCGATGGGCTGCAATGCGACGAAAGAGCCGATCACTAGGCACAGGAAGAAATAATACGATCTGGAGAAAGCGAGCATGTTGAACTGTTCGTGAGGTGTTTTGTCGGACGCCCGCGGCGGAGCATCTTCTACCTTGGTTACGCTGCGCGTCTCCACGGTAACCAGCTGCCGGATCGCCTACGGGGCATGACGATATCGATGTCTCGTTTCCCCTGTACAACTTTTTGCGGGTTGTGGCAGCAGAGCAAATCGGCCGCGTCGTGGTCCAATATTTCCGCCGCACATTCGTGGGCCCGTTTCATTAGAGGCCTCCGCGACTTAGGACCGTGCGCGTCAGTTGAGAGGAAACTTGCGAGCCCCTGCTCGAGCATCCACTTTGAAAAGTCCCGACAGCGTGGCCCGAAGGTACCGAGCAGACTTCCACAGGTGATTTGCATGTAGCAGCCACGTTCGACCAAGGGGGCAATTACCTCCGGTCGTTTGAGGATCCCTTGGTTTCGTTCGGGATGAGACAAGACGCCAATCATGCCCTGTTCGGACAGGCGATCAATCACCTCATCCAGGGAGAAAAAGAGTTCGTGCGGCAACTCCAGCAACACGAAGATTCCGCCATCGGCTAGTGTTAGTACTTCACCCGATTTTATGAGCGAAATCATGTCCGGTTCGATCCGCACGTCGGCCCCTGGCAACACTTTGAGACCAAGGCCAGCGGATTGGAGCGTTGTTTGCAGTTCGGCGACCAAGGCCCGGATCTCTGTTCCCCGGTTGTGCCGGTACGTTCCGAGTTGGTGAGGAGTGCAAACTACCGTTCCAATCCCGTCCCGTTCCGCCATTCTCGCCATGGCCAACGAATCGTCCCACGATTTGGAACCGTCGTCGATGCCTGGAGCCAAGTGGCAGTGGATATCAAAGAAGGGTGGCACCGGCGATCTCCTCCGTAAAATCGTCAAGAAGCAGGGAGGCGAGGAGTATAGAGAGATGGCTTGTCTGGTCAAGTCGGATCACCCCCTTGGATGCGTTCCTTTGGGTTCTGCGGATGCCCGGCGACTCGCAACGCTTGATACCACGCTCTTTCGCGTTTTGCGGTGTCGATTTCATTTTCCACAGGGAACGGGCACGACCATGGCAGATTGACCGCTGTACCGCTCCCAGTTATTGTGTCGGCTTGCGATTTGCGATCGGTCCGTACGGTTTTTCTATTCCCCACACGAAGGATTCCGGTGCCCAACGCCACCATTGGCCCCATTGCCGTCTATTTTCCTGAGAATGTGGAAACGAATGACCACCTTGGGGCAACCTATTCCTGGGACATGGACCGGATCTTTGAAAAAACGGGGATCGCCACTCGGCACATCGTCTCGGACGACCAATTTGTATCGGACTTAGCCGTTTCGGCATGCGAACGGCTATTTTGCGATCATGGGATCGACAGGAATTCGATCGACTTTCTCCTGCTATGCACTCAAACACCCGACTATGGACTGCCCACCACTGCCTGTTTGGTACAAGATCGACTCGGATTGCCGACCACCACAGGTGCCCTGGACTTTAATTTAGGTTGTTCCGGGTTCGTCTATGGGCTTTCCATGGCGAAGGGTTTGATCGAGACAGGACAGGCGGAGCGTGTGCTATTGGTGACTGCCGAGACCTATTCACGGTACATCGACTCGGAGGACCGCAGTTTGCGGACCATTTTTGGCGATGCGGCGGTGGCTACGTTGATCGAACCTACGGTTGAACCGTCCCTGGCACACTTTCAATTTGGCACCGACGGCCGAGGGGCCGACACATTATTTGCCATTAACCACGGTGCTGTACCGGCCGACAAATCGATCTCGCCTAGGCACCGCAAGCGTTGGAAGAGTGACTTGTACATGGACGGTCCCAGTTTGATTAACTTCACGGTCGAGGCAGTTCCGCGGCTGGTGGATCAGATCGTTGCCGAGAGTCCCTGGGAAGAACCTCAAATTCGGCATTACATATTGCACCAAGCGACCCGAAAAATGCTCGTTAAGCTAAAGGAACGGATGCAATTGAGTGATGAACGGATGCCCATCGTGTTGGAGCACTGTGGCAACACGGTCTCCTCGACCATTCCCATTGTGATCGAGCAATTGCGCCGCGACGGTCGTGTTCAGCCCGGCGACGTCAATCTACTTGTCGGGTTTGGTATCGGTTGGTCGTGGGCCGGATGTACTTGGACCGCTCGCTGATTAATTCCAAGATGCGTCGTCAGTCATTGGCAATCCGGGCAAGCTGGTCTGCAAGATCTCGCGACCGATTCCCTCGACAACCCGTTTCCACATTTCGTCCACGTCACCGAATACGACATCGGCGTCGGCCGGCGCGTGGAGCCAACCACCGGCGTCTAGTTCGTCATCCAGCTGTCGAGCGCCCCAGCCCGCGTAACCAGTAAAAAAGAGAAATGCGTCTTGTCGTGAAACGACACGACTAACCATGTGCCGATGGCTAGCCATGAACAAGCCCGGCAGAATCTCCAACTGAGAAAACTGGACCGATGTATGAACCACCATCGGCGGCCCTGGAACAGGTCCTCCAATTCGTACGACGTCTTGACTTGGACAGGGATCATCGCTGACCGTGCGCCAGACATCCGCCACGGTTTCAGACGATGGACGGTTGAGTACGACACCAAATGCTCCCTCTTCATCGTGCTGGACCATGAGGATCACGGTTCGATAGAAGTTCGAGTCGCCAAGGTGTGGGGAGGCGACGAGAAAGTGGCCCTGTAGGGAATTCACTATGGATACCTCTCGGCTGATGCAAGCAAGGTCCTCCGACGCGGAGCAACCATGGACGTGGCGTGGGTCTAGCCACAAGTTCCACTTGTCGACGACGTCTATTATAGAGTAATGTCGGGCCATGCCCCAGTACGTTTTTTGACTCGAACGTTTCGTTTTTGGTTGTAATCTTGGGTTCCCAACGATTCGTGAATGGAGGTGAAGTGTCTCGACTCATTGCTATCGGCGACATTCACGGTTGTTCGACCGCTCTAAAAACGATCTTGGATGCCATCGATCCTCAGGCGGATGACACGATTGTTACGTTGGGCGACTATATCGACCGCGGTCCGGACAGTCGCGGCGTGATTGATCTACTACTGGATTTGCAGCGGCGGACTCAACTTGTTCCGCTTCGTGGTAACCACGAGATCATGATGTTGCAGTCATTCGAGAATTACTTGCACGGTCCGATGTGGGTTCAAAGTGGAGGTCTGGAAACCCTGGCCAGTTACGATGGGGCACCGGACAACGTACCTGTTGAACACATCAACTTCATGAGACAGAGTAAACCGTATTTCGAAACTGAGAAATTCCTGTTCGTTCATGCCAACTTCGATGCAAATCTGCCGTTGGCGAAACAACCTGAGACACTTCTCTACTGGGAGCACATCGACCGCTCAATGCCCCGGGCGCACTACTCGGGAAAAACTGCCATTGTCGGGCATACTCCACAGAGGGACGGCGAGTTTCTTGACGAAGGGCACCTGATCTGTCTCGACACATTTTGTTGCGGAGGAGGGGGCGGTTTGTTGACAGA
>DUDC01000079.1:0-15008 GCA_012959465.1 Planctomycetaceae bacterium | reverse complement strand
GGCCTTGGAATTGAACTCACGAGACAGCTGGCAGGCCAACCAGTTGGGAGAACTCCGGGCGTAATTGGCACGCTCGCTGTCGATCGTCTGCCCCCCGCGTCTGTGGCTATTTGGCGTCGCTGCGAAATTCGCTGGCGAATGCACTCGCGTTCAATTTTTTTCCAGTCGCACGGCGGGTCATTTCGTTCCAGTGTAGTGTGCGTCCTGGTCCAAACACTTTCTTTTTCAGGAAGGCTCCGACTCGCGGGTTGTCTTGATAGGTCGCTTCGGCTGGATCGTTGCGACGAAGTACCTCACGCACAATCGCCTCGTGTAATTGGCAGGCAAACAACTCACCCATCATGTAGTTGTGATAGTAAGCTGGAGCCGAAACGACATGGATCTTGCTGGCATAGTCCGCGGCGTTTCGGCCCTCGGGGCGATGCAGTCCCTGGTATTTTTCAACAAGGTCCCACCAAAGTGTGTTGAGATCCTGACTAGGATCCTGGTACATCGCCACCTCGAATCGAAACATCACCTGGCACCACCTTGAGAAAATAAGCAGTTTGTTTCGTCGCATGCGTCGAGCGGTTGCGTCATATGCGGCCGGGTCATCGACTTTAACAGCCATCGTTTCCAGCCATGAAGCACTCCCCGGAAACCGCTCGAACATCATGGCGACACCTTCCGTTGTCAGGATATGCGCGTCGCTTCGGAGCACGTATGGGACATCGCGAGGGATGAACTTGCTGCTGTAGACCGCGTGTCCCAACTCGTGCATCATCGTTGTGATCCAATATTCGTTGGGGACCACATTGGCCAGCACTCGGACATCTCCTTCACGATCGATATCGGTGCAAAACGCATGCGGGCTCTTTCCAGGTTTTTCGTAGAGGTCACTTCGCTCGAGCACGTCGTCGATCGGTAGGCCAATGCCCGAATAGAAATCGCGACAGACTCGTAAAATGTCTGTCTTAGCGAAGACCGCATTCAGATCGGTTTCGTAGACGTTGGGTGGCTCTTGAAAGAAAGGGTCGTGATAATGCCATGGTCGAAGAGACGCGACCGAAATGTCGTACATCGTCGCCAGGCGTTCATCGATCTCTTTCTTAACGGTCAGGAAGGGTTCTCGTGTCAGCTCGTCCAATTCATCGAACAGTGCCAGGACTTCCTCTTGCGTCTGTTCGTTCAGCGACAAAGACATGTCGTGAAAGTCCTTGTATTTAAGGCTACGCGCTCCATCGTTGCGCAACAGGACGAGTTCCCTTAGATCTTGCTCGACTGCCGCGCCGACCTGTTTGCTGGCCTCCCAGGTGGCGCGTCGCTCCGCGGAGTCTGTCGACGAGGCGAGGATCTTGCGGACTTGGCTGTCGGTCTTTTCGTCGCCATTGACGTTCGCGCGAAATAGATTGAAATGTTTTTCGATCGCGTTGGCTTTACTGGTCATGCGCTGCAGGATCGCCTGGTCGACCTGTTTTTCTTGGTACATCAAAAACAACAGTGAGATTTGTCTGCGAAGGATCGGGTCCGAGATTTCGGCCCGCTTGAGCTGCTCGACCCGGGCGAAGGCTCGCGAATTACCCAACGCTTTGTCCAGTCTGTTTTGAGCCTCTTCTTTTGCAGCAAAGTCGGCGTCGCGGCCGGTCGTGTTTGCGTTCCACCAAGCGAGGTTGCTCTTGAGTTCCAACGGACGAATCGTCCGTTCGTGATCGGCAATGAACTTCTTCGCCGCTGCATCCATCACCGACGTTTTGGCTGGCGATTCCGCTTTGGTGGCGGCCTGAAGTTGGCGATAATGGACGTCCGCGACGGACCACATGTAACGGTTGACCGAACGAGTTGTCCGGTGGCTTTCGGCAGCCGCTTTCAGGAGTGGAGCGGCGGCTTTCGGTTTGCCCGTCGCTTCGTAGTACAAGCCGACATACAGTTGAGCGTAGAACCGCTGTCCCGCGATTCGCGTGGGGTCCGCTCCCTGTTCCGCGGCATCCAATACGTCGTCCGGAGTTGCTTTGCCACGGTACAGATCGTAGATTTTCATCATCGGGATTCGGCGGTCGTCACGGATCGGCAGCAGATTTTTCTGCGCGGTCTTTACGTCTTTCGCTTTGGCGACACAGAGAAATCGCCAGACGGAATTCTCTACATCATTGTCGTGGTAGGTTTGATAGAGTTCGAATTGGTCGGCGCCACGTTGGTACTGGCCAGCGTAGTACATCGCGATCCCTCGTTCCCATTGCCGCGATTCGCTGGCCTTGTTCTTCTTAACGTATTCATCGAAGTCGGCCACCGCTTTCACGACCTGGCCCAGGCAAAACAAGGATCGACCTCGCCAGTAGTAGGCGTCGTTCGGACAGTTCGGTTGGTCGATCGCTTTGTCCAACAGTTGTTTCGCTGTCCCGTGTTCTTCACGCGTTGCGGCTTCGCGGGCGCGAATCAGAAGATCCGCTGCCGTCGAGTCTTCGGCATGCAGGCCGCGGAACATGCCAACGAGGAGTAATAAAGCGACGAAACATCGGGCAACGACGCCAACAAAGAATCTGGGCTGATCCTTCAGCGTCCGTGCGACCATGTACGTGTTCATCGAGTCCTCTCCTCATCTCGGGACAATTTTGGGTCGCATTGTAACAGAAAGGACCAGGCACAAAGGGCACCAGGTAGTCTGTCTCAAATTGAGAATGCTGTTCTCGATCTGAGACACAGCGGGCCGCGCATTTCCTTCGTCACGGTGTCCAATGCAGGTGAAATCGAATTTTTACTAGTTTTTATTGTTTGGTCCAGCTTTTGCGAAAAGACTCTACCGCATAAGAAAAAACGGAGAACGCGAATTAGACCCACCTCAAAAGGAGGGCGGATCCAATGTTAGTACTGAGCCGAAAAACTGGCGAGAAAATCGTCATCGACAACCGCATCACGATTGTTGTGAACCGAATATCGGGAAATCGTGTGACTCTGGGCATTGAAGCGCCCAGTAGCGTCCACATATTGCGCGGTGAATTGGAGGCCATCGTCAGCGAATTCCGCGACGACGAGAGCAAGGGCGACGACGGACCTATTTCGTTTTCCATGCGGTCGGCGGTGGGTTGACCACCGCTCATCACCGCTTATTGATCACCGCTTATTGATCACCTTGTCAATCGCGGCTTCCAGTTGCGTCAGGCCTCGCTGCGGATCTACGTCAAAGAGTCCAACCTGTACGTACGCGACCTTACCTTCCGCATTCAGAACGACGAACATTGGCAGCTGTCCACCGGACTGTCGTGGGTCGCCGATTTCTCGAAGAAGGTTGTTGGCCACTACGATTGGATAACTCACGTTCATGAAGTCTCGAAATTTTCGAGCGCTCCGCATGGCATCCTGCTTCGTTTCTGGACGTTGGGCCGATTCATGGCTGACGACTCCGACGAATTGTATGTCTTTTCGTTTCCGGCACAGGAAATCGAGAAACCCAACTTGGCCGTAGGGTTGCTTCAACGGGCTCTCTTGGTAATTCCAAAAGTGTAGTACGACGATTCCCTCTTTAAATGTCGATGGGGCGACACGGTTGTCGCGCAGGTCGAAGGCTTGTGTGGGCCAGATCTGCTTGCCCATGATTCTCTCGACCATCACTTCGACCGCAACGGAACTCGCCCCTTGCTTACGCAAGGATTTTTGTGAGTGGGCGACTACTTTAGACCAGATCGTCTTCGTCTCCGCCATTTGATTCAGCGCGACGACGGCTGATTTTAGCTGTTCTCGACTCAGCCTGGGTGTCGACTCTTCGTCGACCGCAAACCCGGTGTCGTCGACTAGCTTGAGCCATGTGGCAAG
The DNA here is from genome assembly GCA_012959465.1 of Planctomycetaceae bacterium. Taxonomy (GTDB): domain Bacteria; phylum Planctomycetota; class Planctomycetia; order Pirellulales; family Pirellulaceae; genus UWMA-0346. Next base: position 11,222 of record DUDC01000079.1, on the reverse strand, counting down.
CTGCCCGTTTGCCTGTTTCATCTCGTCTGCTGTCAATCGACTGAGTCTGGTCCGCGTCATGGTCAACTCGTAGGCGAAACCCCGACCGACCGTGAATTGAGTGGTCAATTTGACGGGCCATCCCGATTCGTCGATGGTCGCCGACGCTCCACCGCCGAGGCCACCCTTACGAATGGCCTTCCAGGTTTTCCCTGCGGACGAGTCCTTCGGGTCGCCGGCGAACCAGGTTTCCTTGCCGATACGGAATTCCCGCTCACCACGCGTTAGCGGATCCTCGACAGACCTTAGCAGAAGTTCCGGTAACCGGACCTGCGAGTCGCCGTCTCCCCAGTCCACTCGAATAACGGGAACACCTCGTTTGCGAGTTCCCATTCTCGCTGGCCATGCCAACGCGGCTAGACCCGTCTCCGACGTGATTCCCCAGGCCACGTCGGCCGCGTCTTCGTCCACCGTCAATACGGTGATTTCGAACTCTTTGCCGGCGAGTGGGTTTTCTCCCTGAACCGGACGAAGCTTCGCCTGGTAATGTGCATAGACTCGGACTTCGTTGGCGTAGAGCTGACCTGGTAGGCTGAGTGACAGCGTGAGTAGAGTGGCGGCGACCATTGCGGGTCCTTGTAAGAACGGGCGGCGGGATGGGAGGGAAGGAGCGGCCTTCATCTTACCCTTCATTGTAACATCGTTCGATGACAAGATCGTCCGGTATAGAAGGGCAGGGGGGAACTTGACCGCAGGTTATTTTCTTCTGATCGCCAACTCAGTGAATTCTCGAACCCGATTTTCGATTGCCGGTTCTACGGGAAGTCGTTCCATGCTACTCGCCCCGTAGAAGCCGACAATTCCATCCGTGTGGTCCAGAATGTACTGCGCGTCTGACGGTTCGGCGATCGGACCGCCGTGACACAACACGAGGATTTCTGAGTTGATTTGCTTGGCAGCGTCGTGCATCTCTTGTACAGCTCGCGCGGAATCGTCCAGCGTTTTGGCAGTGTCTGCACCGATCGACCCCTTTGTGGTGAGCCCCATATGAGGAATTAGGATGTCGGCTCCAGCCCTTGCCATCGCTGCCGCCTCCTCGTCGTTGAAGCAGTAGGGCGTGGTCAAGAGGCCCATTTGATGGGCCAGCTTAATCATGTCTACTTCCAGGCCGAATCCCATCCCCGTCTCCTCGAGATTTTGTCGGAAAGTCCCGTCGATCAGGCCCACTGTCGGGAAGTTCTGCACACCCGAAAAGCCGGCTCGATCGACATCGGCCAGAAACAGTTTCATGATACGAAACGGATCCGTGCCGCAAACGCCAGCTAACACGGGTGTCTGTCGAACGACGGGGAGCACTTCGCGTCCCATGTCGAGCACGATTTGATTGGCATCACCGTAGGGCATCATCCCCGCAAGCGACCCGCGTCCTCCCATGCGAAAACGGCCAGAATTGTAGATCACCAGCAGGTCGATACCGCCTGCCTCACTCATCTTGGCGCTGATCCCTGTACCGGCTCCTCCGCCGACGATCGGCTTGCCCTGCGTGACCTTCACCCGTAATCGATCAAGGATTTCAGTACGAGAAAAAAGAGCCATGTTGGTTCCTCAAAGCTAGCTGGGGAGTTCGTTGGAGAGTTTATGAGATTGGATGAGTTTGAGCAGGCGCTGTGCCATTGCCTGGGCGAACGACGGATCATTGATGTGAGCGTCCAACGCATGACAAGGAATGGTCCCGGCATTTTCGATGAGCGCCTCGAAGAGCCGTTGGCGGGCCGATGGTGAATCAAATGGCTGGCCGTCTTGGTCGATGGCGGAAACTCCTTGAAGCGGTAGGAAAACTTCGGTCGGACCTCGTGATTGAGCCACTTTGCGGCCGATGGCCTGTCCGATCTGCCTGTTTTCGTCGTCTGTTGTCCGCATTAATGTCACGGTCGGATTGTGGACTAGAAACTGCCGTGTCTCGAATTGGTCAGGGACAGATTCGCGGGGACCGAAATTGACCATGTCGGTTGCACCTACCGACACGACCTGCGGAATTCCGACGTCTGCTGCGGCTGACAAACGATCGGGTCCCGCAGAAAGGACTCCGCCGAACAGCTCATCTGCCAACTCTGTCGTTGTCACGTCGAGAACACCGTCGATCACTCCTTCCCGGATGAGAGACTCCATCGCTTGGCCGCCGTTTCCCGTAGCGTGAAAAACCAACACTTCAAATCCCGCTTGTTCAAGGTACTGGCGAGCATGTTGAACACAGGGAGTTGTCACGCCGAACATGGTTGCGGCAATGAGCCGCTTGTCATCTGCCTGGGCGGGTTGTCGATGTTGTACCATTCCAGCCACAGCAGCGGCCGCGTTGCCAAGGATCTGTCGGCTGATTCGATTCATTCCGGCAATGTCGACCACCGAGTTCATCATCACAATGTCTTTATCACCGACATACGGGCGAACCTGCCCGCTGGCCAGCGTACTCACCATCACTTTGGGAATGCCGATCGGTAGCCGTTGCATGGCGGTCGTGGCGATGGTCGTGCCCGCGGAACCACCGAGCCCCATCACCGCGGACAGTTTACCGGCAGCGTGTGCGGCTTCGACGACCGTTGCGGCGCCGAGGGCGGCCGCCGTTACCGCCTGCCCGCGGTCCCCTGCATTTTGCATCTCTTTGACAGACGTCCCTGCGGCCGCAAATACCGATTCACGGGTCACCTCCGCAGGCCATGGTGGTTCGCCCAGGCAGCCGGTGTCGACGACACAGACGTCTAGTCCCAATTCACGAAGCCGTTCGCGAACAACCCACGCCTCGTCGGCTTTCGTATCGAGAGTGATTAGCAAATAGATGGCCATGATCATTCCGTTACTAGTAGCGCGCGATATCCGCAGCCACGCGGTCGGGCCATAACGCGGTGACCGTTTCTTTCGCCCGCTCTGACATCATCTTTAAGTCACTGCCCACGGCAATGAACTGCATTCCCTGTTCCGCCCGTTCCTTCGCCGATTCGATGCTCATCGCGTGAATTCCCGTCGGTGTGTTGACCTTTTGTCCGACGGCAATCACTCGCTGGACCATCGCTTCGTGCTCGTCCGGTGTGGGGAAAGTGCCGTCGGCAGTCCGCATTTGAAATCGGAGATCGTTGGGGCCTATGAAGATTGCGTCGCAGCCCGGTAGGCTGTAAATCTCCTCGGCATTCTTGACACCTTGAGGACTTTCAGTCTGCAACACGACTAGGACTTCTTCGTTCGCCCTCTCGTAGTACTCGCCGGCCGTGGCGTTGAAGTTCATAGAGTGCATTCCACCACCGACGCTGCGATTGCCAGTTGGCGGGTACTTCGCAGCGGCAATTGCTGTTTTTGCCTGTTCAACCGTGTCGACCATTGGGACGACGATCCCCCATGCCCCGGCATCCAAGACGCGTTTGATGTAGTGGTGCGAACCCTCGGGAACGCGAGCCAAAGGAATGCAACCAGCGTCCGCGACCGCGGCGAAAATAGTGGTCGCTTGCGACCAATCGATGGCCGAATGCTCGATATCCAGCGTGAGCCAATCGAATCCCAGTCGAGCCAAAACTCGGGTCGCGTATAGATCGCCAAGTGACAGCCAAGTGCCAAAGGATGCCTCACCATTTCGTAATTTCTCTTTGACGGCATTTGTTTTCATGAGTTGCTCCAGTCGAGTTGCCAAGGATGGGTGGTATTTTACCGGCGCCAAGGGCCCGCTGGTAGATAGTCATCGCAACTGACGAAACGGCGTGGGCCTTGAATAACCCAAGCGAGGATTTTTTTTGATCGAACGCCAGATCGATGCACGAATTCTGGGTGCTCCGAGGCAATGTGGACGTATCATCTTGTGTGCAATTCCAGGAAATCTGGGATGGGAATGGCAGTTGAGAATTGGAAAGTCGTATAATGATGAGGGCACCGGTCGGTGGGGTGGGCGTTGCAATTCGATCTTCACGCACACCGCCGACCAGGCCCATTATCTCGGGGACGAATATGAGCAGTGTCACACGAAATGTCGTTTTTGCCGGAGTGTTGATCGCCTTGTCGAACGAAACCATCGGACAGAGTGAATTTGAGTTTGAGCAGCGCAGGCTGGCGATGGTCGAGAATGTCGTCAAGGGTGCCGGCGTGACGGATGAACGCGTCTTGCAGTCAATACGAGACACGCGGCGACATGAATTCATGCCCCCTCGCTTTCGCAGTCAGGCATACTTCGACATGGCGGTCCCGATTGGAGATCGCCAAACGATCTCGTCGCCATTCATTGTCGCCTTCATGACGCAGACGTTGGACGTGAAACCTACCGATCGAGTCCTGGAAATCGGCACTGGAAGTGGCTACCAAGCCGCCGTGCTGAGCCCGTTGGCGAAAGAGGTTTACAGCATCGAAATCGTCGAATCGCTCGGACGCCGGGCGGCGTCAACGTTGCGGCGTCTCAAGTATCGAAATATTATTACCAAGGTTGGAGACGGGTTTCTCGGTTGGGAGGAGCATGCCCCGTTTGACAAAATCATCGTCACCTGCTCACCAGAGAAAATCCCAACGCCGCTGGTTGACCAGTTGCGAGATGGCGGCATCCTTGTTGTCCCGGTTGGTGAACGATACCAACAAACGCTCTATATCATGCGGAAACAGGACGGAAAGCTGATCCGTGAAGCACTTCGTCCGACGCTCTTCGTACCAATGACGGGGGCGGCTGAAGATCAAAGAGCGGTGAAACCCGACCCAAAGAACCCCGTCGCCATCAATGGAGACTTTGAACTGCCAACGCTCCCAAATGGATTTATCGACGGTTGGTACTATCAGCGGCAAGTCGAGTTGGATGATCAACAGGCCAGGAAAGGGCACTGCATTACCATAAAGAATGAGGACCTGGGGCGAGCTGGCCATTTGCTGCAGGGGTTTTCTGTCGACGGTCGCCATGTAAAGAAACTGCTGTTTTCCGTGGACGTAAAAACCGACAACGTCGACGACAAGGGATTGCGAGACGACTATCCATCTGCTGTGATCACTTTCTTCGATAAAGAACGCAAAATCATCAATCACATTTCGCTGGGGCGATTTGCGGGCACCAGCGACTGGCGGACGATTGAGCGGACCTCCCGCGTGCCACCGGCCGCACGTGAGGGGCTGGTCAGGTTGGGTCTGTTTGGAGCGACCGGGCAGATCTGGTTTGATGATGTGAAGATGGGAGTCGCGAATTAGGGCCATCCCTCGATCCGCTGCCGGATCTCGCCGCACTCCCTAAGTTTCTCTAAGCTTCCTGATCCGAAAATTTTGCCCTAACTGCTTGAATTGCATGCTACGCTTAGTATGCTGACGCTGAATAAGCTCGGCAGACTGTGTACTTGCAAATCGTACGCGAAGGTGAAGGAACAAAGATGAGAAGCATTCTTGTACTTGGTGCCGTCTTGGCAATGACCGCTCCTCAAGCGGCCCAAGCTGATTGGGGTTCGCACGGCTGGAGTTCCGCGGGCGGCTCATGGAGTTCGCACGGCAGTCATGGCGGTTGGGGGAGCAGCGGCGGTTGGGCTTTACACGGCTTACATGGCAGTCATGGTTCGCACGGTGGATTGCTCCATGGTGTGTCCCATCTTGTGCACAGAATTCTCCCGCCCTATCCCAACCTGCATGGGCACCACAGCTGTGGTGGCTCGTACGGCTACCAGGCACGATCGTGGGGCTCGCACGGTGGATGGGGAAGTTCAGGTGGCTCCTGGTCAGCATGTTCGGGAGGCAGTACTGGGCACCATCACGGAGTCTATTACGATTATGAAAAGCCGTTTGCACCGGGCGATGGTGAAGACGATGAAGACGATGAAGAAAACGACGGCGACCTGCCAAACCCGAGTGACGAAGCGGGCGAGGGTGAAGGGAGCATGGCTGTCTTGGAGGTTGTCGTTCCCGAGGATGCTCGGGTCTTCGTCAACGGAAAAGCGACGTCCAGCGTGGGAACCCACCGTCGATTCGTTTCTCGCGATCTAGAAGCGGATTTTAATTACACCTACGAAGTTCGCGTCGAGGGAATTGTGGACGGGGAAACTGTCAGTGAGACAAAGACCGTCCGAGTCACCGCGGGTCAAGAGACGAAGCTGTCTTTTCAGCTCGTGCGTGAGTTGGAGACGGTTTTGACGCTCAACGTTCCCCACGATGCGGAAGTTTTCCTTGGTGGTTCGAAGACAAAAGCCAAGGGTAATGTGCGGATCTTCCGCACCAAGTCGTTGAAAAAGGGTGATGCCTGGCGTGACTATCAGGTGCGTGTTGTTGTCCAGCGCAATGGTGTGCCGGTCGAACAATTCAGGACGGTTACGGTGAACGCGGGCGAAAAAAAGGCACTCGCGTTCGAGTTTTCTGATTCGAAAATCAATGTGGCCTCGGCTCGCTAGTCAACGTTACCGACAAGCTTAGCCTGATCGAACCAGGCCTAAAAATCATTACGGTCCCTGTGCACTATCTCGCCGCCGCAGGGGCCGTTTTGTTTTTCTTGGAGCAAATGCGGTCGGCTATTTAGCGTGCCGCCGATAAGAAGAAGCATGAACTCGCGCGTTTCTTCCGAAAACGATGTTTGGCGATTGCCGGTCCGTCGCCTCGTCACGGCTGGCCTCGTTTTTCACTTGCTGGCTGTTGTCGTGCCTCCGCTACAACTGGCAACGACCAGCTCCCCTGTGATGCGGTCGCCATTCATGGACCAGGTTGGATGGGTATTTCAGCCCTACGACGATGCCCTCTTCTTGAACCATGGTTATGCGTTTTTCGCGCCGAATCCTGGTTCAAACTTCCTTCTCTGGGCGCGACTCGAGTTTACCGACGGTCGCCAACCCATCATCGTTCGGTTGCCCGACACCGATCAACGATTCCCGCGCCTCATGTACCATCGTCATTTCATGCTTAGCGAACACTTCAACGGGGCCTATCCGGGTTACGAGGAACCGGTCGACGCTCCTGCGGAATTAGTGGTCGGATGGAAGCGGTCCCGCCAGATTTTCAAGCAGCGTGAGGCATCGATGATCCGACACCTAACCGAGAAATACGGTGCCAGCCGTGTGACTCTCGAACGATGGGAACATCGGCCTCCGAGTACCATCGAGATGTTTCAGGGGCGGATACCTATCGACGCGCCGGAGCTTTATCGCCGTGTCGATTCCGATCGCGGAAATGAACGGGCGAAGTCTGGCAGAGGGCAGGGGGAGGTGAACGGTGGCTGATCGGCCAATGACTCGCCGCAGACTCGATGGTCCTCTCACGTGGTTTGAGCAGATGCAGAGAGGTTGGGACCAGTTTTGGTTTCGGTCTCGTTCAGTCTACACACTCGCTTTAATGCGAGTCATCACGGGCTTGATGCTCTGCTACAACCAGATCATTTGGGGCACTCAGTTAGAAGCCTTTTTGGGAGCCAATGCCTGGATCAGTTCGGCGACTTCTCGGGCCATGGCCGAACAGGGTTTCACTTGGAGTTTTCTCTGGTACGTCGATTCACCGGGCCTGCTTTGGGCGATTCAATTCCTTATCCTAGCTGTCTTCATTCTCTTCACGGTTGGTTGGCGGACTCGGCCCATCAGCGTATTGGCCTGGTTATTGACAATCTCGATGTGCCATCGATTGCAGGGTGCACTGTTTGGATTCGATCAAGTCTTGGCTGTGCTGACAATGTACTTGATGATTGCGCCGTGTGGCGCCGCGTATTCTCTCGATGCGTATCTGGCGGCGCGTCGTAAAAATGACAGCGTGCCAAGCCCGCGAGGGAAAGCGACGATCTCATGCAATGTCGCGACCCGCTTACTTCAATGTCATTTATGCGTGATCTATTTGTTCGGTGGTTTGGCGAAAGTCCGCGGCGAGTCGTGGTGGGACGGGTCGGCCATGTGGAACGTGTTAGCCAATTTCGAGTACCAGTCTTTGGATATGACACTCTTGGGTCGAGTTCCCTGGCTGCTTGCCGTCCTTGCGTTAGTCACCGTATTCTGGGAGACGTTCTATTGTGCGTTGATCTGGCCAAGGTGGTCTCGGCCGTTGGTGTTGGGGCTGGCTCTGCTCATTCACGGCGGAATCGGTATCGCACTTGGTATGGCAACTTTTGGTATCGCCATGATCACATTAAACCTCTGTTTTCTTGAACCCAGCACCGTCGATTCGTGGTTCCAATCCGGAACTCGGTGGGTGCAAAAATGGACGAACAGGCCTTAGGTTCAATCCACCCCGCGTCCATGAGGTTCACGTCATTTGCAGTGCGAGAAAAGGTCGGGCGTCTGCCTCGATTCCACCCGACTCACATCTTGGAAGTCGTGCGAAAGAACGCCGTGCTCGTGAATTCCAGGTTCCTGCCACCTTGGAAGCACAACAGGCTTACATTTATACTGGTCAATTCGCGATAGGGCGTGTTCCTATCGACCTTCTAACATCGAGGAATCGTCAGGTGAGTGAAAGTTTGGCGTTGGTCGGCGCGACAGGCGCCGTGGGGAGTATCGTGCGACGGTTGCTTGAGGAGCGATCGTTCCCCTGTAAACGCATCAAATTCCTGGCGTCGTCGCGTTCCGCTGGCACTCAGCTTGCGTTTTGCGGTGAAATGCACACTGTCGAAGAGCTTCGGCCGGAGGCATTTGACGGAGTGGATTTAGTGATTGCCAGCACTCCGGATGAGGTGTCAGCCGAATTCGTGCCCTGGGCCAAGGAACGAGGCGCGATAGTCGTCGATGAGAGTGGTTATTGGAGGATGGACCCGACGGTGCCATTGATCGTCCCTGAGGTGAACCCCCAGGCGGTTGCCGATCACGCGGGAGTCATCGCCAGCCCGAACTGCTCGACGACCCAGATGGTGGTCGCGATGAAACCACTGCACGATGCAGCGACGATTCGACGTTTGATTGTCAGTTCCTACCAAGCGGCCAGTGGTGCGGGCGTTGCGGGCGAACGAGACTTGTCCAATGGGGCGCGTGCCGCATTAGATGAAAACGACTACCAGTATCAAGCGTTCGCTCATCCGTTAGCCTTCAACGTCATTCCGCAGATCGGATCGTCAAAGCACGAAGGATATACCTCGGAAGAAATGAAAATGGTGCATGAGACGCACAAGATTTTTAACGATTCTTCGATTCGGATTTGCCCCACGTGCGTGCGTGTCCCAGTCACGAATTGCCACAGTGAGAGTATTTTGGTCGAAACGGAGCGCAAGTTGACGGTGGCGGAAGCCACGGAGTTATTCGAGGCCGCGCCCGGAATCAAGGTCGTGGATGATCTGTCATCGGGGAAATACCCAATGCCTCTGAGTTGTTCTGGTGATGATGCTGTGTTCATCGGGCGAATTCGAGAGGACTTGTCCAGTGACAATGGACTGGCATTCTGGTGCGTCAGCGACAACTTACGAAAAGGAGCTGCCACAAATGCCGTGCAGATTGCGGAGTTGTTGGCTGCGCGAAACGCCGCGGTTTAAGCGATGACTCGGCGTCTTAAGTTAACGATTGCCTATGATGGCACTGAGTACTCTGGGTGGCAGCGACAGCCCAATAAACGGACTCTTCAGGAAACGATCGAGGACGCGTTCAGCGACTACACGGGTGAGGCAGTACCGGTGGTCGCCAGTGGTCGAACCGATGCTGGCGTCCATGCGTTGGGGCAAGTCGCAAGCTGTGATTTTCCATGGAACCACTCGGCGGCGGTCGTTCAGCGGGCTGTGAACTTCCGATTACCGTTAGACGTTCGCATCTTATGTGTAGAGGATGTCTCAAGCGATTTCCATGCAATCTCGAGTGCCACCAAAAAGCGTTATCGTTACCAAATTGAAGACGTCGAGATCGGAGATATCTTCCAACGGAAATATGTTTGGCACATTCCAAAAGCTCTAGACGTTGACGCGATGGTCGAGTCGGCGCACTATTTGGTAGGGCGTCATGACTTCGCCAGCTTTCAAGCCGCAGGCGCCCCGCGAATGACGAGCGTGCGAACGATCTACAAACTGGATATTATTCGCCGCGAAACATCGCCGCGGCTCTTGCTGGAAGTGACCGCGGATGGCTTTCTTTACAACATGGTACGCATTATTTGTGGCAGCTTAGTCGACGTGGGCAAAGGGAAGGAACCGCCACGGTGGATTGACCACGCATTGGCGGCAAAAGACCGCGCAGCCGCCGGTCCCACCGCACCATCTCTCGGCCTGTTTCTCATGCAAGTGTGGTACGAGTAACTACCAGTCAAATTGTCACCTTATATTGACGTCAGCTTGAACCTCCCATGGATAGCTGAGGTCTGACAACCAATTAGAATGGGAAACGAGTCGCAGCAACCTCTTCGTCCTCTCAGTGGAATTCACCGCAATGCGCGTCGCCCATGTGATTACTCGAATGATCGTTGGCGGAGCCCAGGAAAACACACTCTACAACTGTCTGGACTTGATTCGCGAGTACGGCGACGACGTATTGTTGATCACCGGCCCAGCTTTGGGCCCCGAAGGTGATTTGTTGACGCAGGGCAGGGGGGAGGGATTGCCTGTTCGCTACATCGAGTCGCTACGCAGAAACATCCACCCCTGGCGCGACGTAACGAGTTACTGGGAATTGAAGAGAGTTCTCCGCGAGTATCGGCCCGACGTCGTACACACTCACAGTGCAAAGGGGGGGTGGCTTGGTCGAATAGCTGCCACCCGCCTCGGCGTTCGTGCCGTGGTTCATACGGTCCACGGCGCGCCATTTCATTCGTTTCAGAGTCCAATGGCTCGACACTTGTTTCGCTGGTGCGAGTGGTTTGCCGCCCGGAACTGTCACCGTTTGGTCAGCGTTGCCGATGCGATGACCGACCTGATGGTGAAAGGGCGAGTCGCTCCCTCGTCAAAGTTCACGACAATCTACAGTGGCATGGACGTGGAGCCGTTTTTGGCAGCCGATCTTCGACGTGATGAATATCGCAGACGACTCGGTGTCAACGAACAGACTGTGGTCGTCGGCAAGATTGCTCGCCTGTTTCACCTCAAGGGGCACGAGTATTTGATTGAAGCAGCGCGTGACGTGATCCAGAAAGCTCCTCATGTCAAGTTTCTGTTAGTCGGGGACGGAATTCTTCGTGAAAAACTCGAACAACAGATCGCACGCTACGGTCTAACGGATCATTTCTTGTTTGTTGGTTTGGTGCCGCCCGAGGAGATTCCGCATTGGATTGGCGCCATGGATATTCTGGTCCATACCAGCCTGAGGGAGGGACTAGCGCGTGCATTGCCTCAGGCGTTGATTTCGGGGAGGCCGGCCGTCAGCTTCGACATCGAC
>DUDC01000078.1:19976-32768 GCA_012959465.1 Planctomycetaceae bacterium | reverse complement strand
GTCCATCCGGCCGAGTTCTCGAAACGACACAACCAGGCTGCGCGGCGCGTACTCGCTTCCGTGCAGCAAATGGTGCTCCGGAACGCCGAATCTGGGGTGGACACTGAAGAAGAAGGCGGACGAGCCGAAGGAATCGAACTCGGAAACGACGAGCGGGACGGAGACGATGAATTCCGGCCAGACGATAAGGCTCAAAAGTTGAAACCACGCGAACAATTGGCAGCTGCCGAGAGGGAAGACGGCAAACCGGCAGAGGGCGAAGCCCGCCAAAAGTTGGACGCCTTGAACGGACTTGACCTCGCCAAAGACGCCGATGGTAAACGCAGGCTAGCCCAGTTTGGCCTCGGCGGAGGAGGAGGTTTTGGCGGGCGGGCCGCGCTCGTCATGTCCAGCGACTTCGTCGCGGTCCGCTTATACGCGCATCAGGTGCGAGAAGATCGCAAACCGAACGATCGAATCGACTTTGCCGAAACGCTCTATTGGCATGCAGGCGTGAAAACTGATGAAAACGGTCGGGGCGCGATCGAGTTTCACCTTAACGATGCCGTGACAAGCTTCCGCGTTTCAGCGGATGCATTCTCCGGCAACGGTGGACTCGGTGGCCAGTCATTACAGATCGAATCGGTCAAGCCGTTCTATCTTGAGCCAAAGTTGCCTCTGGAAGTCACTCAGGGCGATCGGATTTTGGCGCCTCTAGGAATCGTCAACGCCACGGGTGAGCAACTCGCCGACGGTTCCATAGAAGTCTCCGGCCACGGCTTTCAACCCAATCCCGATTTGGAAAAGTTCACCTTGAATGGTGATGAACGTCGCCGCGCGCTGCTTGAAATGCTGGCCGGCGAAAGTGGTGTGCACGCTATTGTCCTCGATGGGCAGGCCGGTCAAAGAACGGATCGAATTACTCGACGTCTCGTCGTGCAGCCTCGCGGCTTTCCCGTGGAATCCGCTAAGGGTGGTTTGCTCGCGGGTAACTCGAAGGTCGAGTACGAAATCGTGATTCCCAGTGACGTCGTGCCCAATAGCATCAGCGGACGAGTCGTGATTTATCCGACGCCACTGGCCAGTATGACCGAGGCGCTCCAGCGCCTAATCCGCGAGCCGAGTGGGTGCTTTGAGCAAACCAGTTCGACGACCTATCCACTCGTTATGGCGCAGCAGTATTTCATGTCGCATCAAGGTGTGGATCCCGCGTTGATTGAACGCACGGCCGGAATTTTGGAGAAGGGCTACAACCGCCTGCTCGGCTTTGAGAGCAAAGGCGGAGGTTTCGAATGGTTTGGCCGGGCCCCGGGACACGACGCGCTCACCGCTTACGGCATACTCGAGTTTACCGACATGTCGCAAGTTCGATTCGTGGATGAGGCCATGCTGCAACGGTCCCGTGCCTGGCTGCTGAAACAGCGAGATGGTAAGGGCGGCTTCATCCGTCAAGCCTCGACGCTCCACACGTGGCTTGCAGATCCAGAAATCTCCAACAGTTACAACCTCTGGGCGCTGTTGGAATCGGGTGAGCAGGCCGATCTGTCCACCGAAGTTCTTTGGGTGCGGGACGCTGGCGAGAAAACACAGAACACGTATGTGATGGCCTTGGCTGCCAACGTATTGGGACTCGCTGGCGATCGAGAGGGCCAAAATCATCTGCTGGACGAGTTGGCGGGTATGCAGGACTCGGATGGATCGCTGAAAGGCGCTACGCGGTCGGTGGTCGGCAGCGGCGGCGCGGCGTTGAATATCGAGACAACCGCCTTGGCCGTAATGGCTTGGTTGAAGAATCCCAGCTATGTGGACAACGTCGAGCAGTCGATTAAGTACCTGGCCGAGAACTGCAAAGCGGGCCGGTTTGGCTCGACGCAGTCGACCGTGTTGGCCCTACGGGCGATCGTGGCCTACGATCAATCACGCGCCATGCCGAAAGCTCCTGGAACGTTGAGATTGCTTGTCGATGGCCGGCAGATTGGCGCAGCGGTTGTCTTTACCGCAAAGGAGCAAGGAGCAATCGAATTACCTGAAATCTCCGGACCGCTGTCGCCCGGTAAGCACGTCGTTACGGTCGTGATGGAAGACGGCTCGAAAATGCCTTACTCGATGGCGTTCGACTTCTACCGCGAGAAGCCAGATTCGTCGGCAGATTGCCAATTGCATTTGGAAGTCGAGTTGCGGGACACGAAACTGACGGAGGGTACGGCGACGGAGGCGAATGTAACCGTCATCAATCGTTCCGATTCCGAGGTTGCGTCACCGGTTGCTATCATCGGTGTCCCCGGTGGATTAGAAGTGCGACACGACCAGCTTAAGGAATTGGTCAAAGCCGACAAAATTGCTGCCTATGAGGTCATTGGTCGCGAAATCATACTGTACTGGCGCGTGCTCGACGCGGAACAGCGAGTCGAGCTCCCATTGAGCCTCATCGCCGAAATACCGGGCGATTACACAGGACCTGCCAGTCGGGCATACTTGTACTACACCGACGAGTTCAAGCAGTGGTCCGACCCGCTCCGAGTCAACATTCAGCCGAGCGACCTAGTCGAAGACGGCCAATTGGTGCCGACAGCGAGCAAAATCCGTTAGGTGAGATCCCCATCAGGGGACCTTGACCGTAATCGTATTGGAAACACCAGTTCCTTGGGGTCCGGTTGGTGTAGCGTGAACCGCATAGACGCGGTAACGATACGATCGGCCAGAAGTACGTTGTTGTCGGTTGCCCTTGTGCTGTTGGCCCCGGGCTTGCCGATGTAATTGCGGATTTAATTCATGGCTTGAAAAGGAGAGTTTTCAAAGACTCGAAGACGCCGAGCCCGTTCGATATCAATCTATACGTGTTTTACCTCGCTTGGCTTAACGACAAACTCTCGCGATTCGGCTTTCGGCACCGTGGATTTACGTTGAATTTTCGTGATTGGGATACGAAGAAATGCGTACCGAACGGTGGAAAGTCCTGGTCGTTGCCGTATGAAGGACCCTTACCTCGGCAACTTGAGTCACAAGATACTTACCGTTACGAAACTGTTTCAGAAGTTACATCCTGGGGCAAAGTACTATTTGACAAATATCCAGGCCAACGATGTTGAGCCGGAAGATATTCGCCAATGGAGTTCTGATTTGTGGCTGTTCCCTTACTGCACCAATTGTAACATGGTCCCATACGATGCTCGGTCTGATGGTCCCGCGGCAGTCGCATATCCCAACGCCGAAAGTGGATCGCGGTCGAGTGACAATACAAGCGGATCCAGTTTTTTCGATGTTAGTTTCGGTGGTAGTGCACCCAGGTTTGCCAGCGTCGCCGTGGTCGGGTTTAATGCGGTCCTTGTTGCAGTCGTCTTTTTGAAACGGGCCAACCAAAAAACACCGATAAAAGACCATCCGGAAGACGATAGTTGTCGTTCCAAAGGCACCAGGTAAAACTCCATGAGTCGCTCAATCGTTGCGTTATTATTGGTCCTTTCATGTTGCCCTGTCGCTGCTGCTGAGGACACGGCGAGGGTTTTAATCGTTGTTGGGCCGAGCAACCATCCACCCGGATCACACGAGGTCGCCGCGGGCGGACGACTGATGCGACACTGTCTGGACCACATGAAGAATGTACGCGGCCTAACAACTGATATTGTCTACCGGTGGCCGGAAAAGGACGTACGAGCCGCTGCATCCACGGTGGTTTTCATCGGAGACACGTTTCCACCAAATCGTTTTTCTGATCCGAAACAGAAGCTCGCGGAGCTCGACGAGATGATGCGGCGCGGATGCGGCATCGTCTGCGTACACTATGCAACGGGTTTGCGGGGTGAAGATGTGATGGCGGACGGAGACCATCCGCTATTACGTTGGCTTGGAGGATACTTCGCGAATCGGACGTGTCCGCATCACGAGTCGTTTGCCCGAATCTATCGCGACGCAAGAATAAAGCCCACATCGCCGGACCATCCCATCTCTCGCGGCTGGAAACCGTTCACACTGCACGACGAGCCGTATATCAACAACTACTTCGGTAAGGACGAGAACAAACTCGCGGCCAATGTAACGGCGTTGGCGACCTCGATGCTTCCACCGGAGAAGCCGATGCGTGAAACCGTAGCATGGTGTGTCGATCGAAAAGACGGGGGTCGCGGCTTCGGCATTGTGATGCCGCATTTTTATAAGAACTGGGCAAACCAGGACCTGAGAAAGTTCATCCTTAATGGCATCGTCTGGAGCGCGAAACTCGATGTGCCGAAGGAAGGCGTGATCGCAACGCTGCCCGAGCTTTCGAAGTTCAAGCCCGATTCGATCGAATATGTTCCGCGCTGATTCGTATTGCGTAGGTCACTTTCGCCGAAAGTGACCAGAAAGACGTCCCACCACTCGCGATGTTTCCAGTCGATGTCGATCCAACGTTACAGGACCTATTGGCAGCCCTCGTCAATGTCTACCAGCATGTAAAACCAATGCCCCTCTATCGGTACTCCGGACTTTGCGATCTGGTCGGCACAGAAATCTGGGTGAAACACGAGAACCACCACGGTGTGGGGTCATTCAAGGTTCGAGGCGGAATCAATCTGGTTGCGGAGCTAACAGCTGAAGAGAGGTCGGACGGCCTGTATACCGTCTCGACCGGTAACCATGGGCAGAGCATTGCCTATGCGGCTCGAGAGTTTGGTGCCAAGGCAACGATAGCTGTCGCCGAACAATCGAATCCAGGGAAGGTTGCCTCGATACGCGGGCTGGGCGCTGAGGTCGTCTTTCACGGTGCCGATTTTTGATGCGGCTCGGCAGTGGATTTGTGCCGACGTTGGGGGCTGCTACGTTTCACCGACGGATCGTCATCTGATCTGTGGGGTTGGAACGTACGATCTACAGATTATGGAATCACTACCTGATGTCGATACGATCATTGTTCCGGTGGGTGTCGAAAGTGGGGCATGTGGTGTCTGTATCGCAGCCAAGAGTATCAATTCCAAAGTTGAGGTGATCGCGTTCGACTCACAATATGGCCCACCCGTAGACAACTGAATTTGTCCCAACCGGGCGATTTGGGTATGCTCATCTGTCGTGGCGCCAGCTTGTCCGATCACGAGTACTGTGGAGGTTGAAATGTTGTCGATTCAAGGCAATTCGAGTCGCGTTTGTTCCGGACTCTCACGTCGAGAGGTGCTTCAAATTGGCGGAGCTGGACTGCTGGGATTGAGTCTGCCCGAACTGCTAGCAGCCGACCAGTTGCAACAGCCGTTTCACAACGCACGTGCCAAATCGGTCATGTTTCTATTCCTGTTCGGCGGCCCCAGCCAACTGGAAACATTCGACATGAAACCGGATGCACCTAGCGGCATCCGCGGTCCGTTTCAGCCGATCGCCTCAAGGACCCCTGGACTGCGGATCTGCGAACTGCTCCCCAAGACAGCTGCGATCAGCGACAAGCTCTGCGTGATTCGCACCATGACGCATCCGCACAACGACCACAACGCTTGTCACTACGTCCAAACGGGGCACCACTGGACACGGTCCGCCGCCGACGGACAGGATGTCAACGCGCGTTCGACGGACTGGCCGTCGATGGGAAGTGTGGTGGAACACCTCTCTCAAAAGCAGCCGGATGGCCATACGCGGGGACTACCCGATTATATTTCCGTGCCCAACCGGCTGGGTGCTTTGCAAGGATACGACCGTACGGGCCAGTATGCCGGTTGGCTTGGCTCGGCATATAACGGGCTGGCCACTGGCATTCGAAAACGAAATGGTCAGGACAATCCGTACTTTCGAAGTTGCACAGACGATGAACTCGACTTTCGCATCGGCGCGCTAGCCACGGCCGATGAAATATCGCTCGATCGGCTCGACGGACGTCGCAGCCTACTGACCCAGTTCGACGACGCACGGCGTTCTCTAGACCGTTCGGATGTCTATCAGGATTACGATTTGATTCAACAGCGGGCCTTGTCGTTGGTTACTTCCGAGAAGATGCGGCAGGCGTTTGATATTCGTCAGGAGCCCGCTGCGCTCCGAGACAACTATGGGCGGCATCTGTTTGGGCAGTCAACCCTGCTCGGGCGACGAATGGTGGAAGCTGGCGCGAGGTTTGTAACCGTTTTTTGGGACACGGTCGACGGATATAGTTGGGATTCTCACCGCAGCTCCAACCACTTGCAACAGTTCCTGCTCCCCGGTTTTGACCAGGCATTCTCGGCGCTGATAGGCGACCTGGAGCGTCGAGGTCTGTTGGATGAGACTTTGGTAGTCGCGGTCGGCGAGATGGGGCGAACACCGAAGGGCACGGGTGCCTGGGGACGGGGGCACTGGAGCCATTGTTTCCCCTGCGTGTTGGCGGGGGCCGGCGTTCGTGGGGGCGTATTGCATGGGACATCCGATGCGGAAGCCGCCTATCCTCTGGAGCATCCCGTCAGTCCCGAAGATCTGGCCAAAACCATCTATTGGGCATTGGGAATTGACCCGGACTTGATCCTTCACGATCGGCTGAGCCGTCCAGTGCCGATCATCGAATCCGGTTCACCCCTCAAACAACTGTTTGCCTGAACGGCTCACGATTTGATTTAATTCACGTCCATGACTTCGGCCAGTTTGACCAGCCTACTCTTCTCTTTTAGTGAGCGGGCAGCGGCATGGATGGCGGCGGTCACTTCCAGAATTTCCTGGTGTGGATTTGGTTCTCGGCCGGTCAGCAGCATTTGTCGAAATTGCGCTGCCATGCGGACCATCTCATAGTGATGGCCATAGGCGAAGTCACCTTCAATTGATGGCGTGAACGAGTAGAGCTTCTTCTTGAAGTAAACGTCAGTACGGTTGTATTCAAATCTCTCGAACGGCTGGCCATACCACACATGGCACGGATAACGATCCGGGTAGGTGATCAGGGCGTGGCACGTGTCCTTATATTCGTACATGCTGACAGCATCGACGCCCGCTCCCATCAGGCTCATTACTGTCCAGACCGGGTGCTGACCGTAGATCATCCAGCCATCAAACCGATAGCGGCTGTAGAGCCGTGCCGAAACATGTTCAATGTGGCCAAATTCCCCCGAGTTGCGCATTCTTAACGCTGCCTCCATGCCCCATTCGTAATTAAAAATGCTGCCGGACATTAGCGGCGCTTTGTGACGACGGGCAAACTCCAGTATCTTCCTCGTACCATCCACCGTCCCGCCGATCGGTTTGTCACAGAAAGTTGGCAGCCCATGTGCCAATCCCGGCGCCACCAGATCAAAATGGTCTTCGCCCCTGCCGGAGGCATCACCCATCCAGATGGCGTCAACTTCTCGGACCATTTTTTCGAGATTTGTGGCGACCTGGACACCGGGAAACACTTCAGTGAAAGGTCCCGCTACGCTCGAATCGGCATCGTAATAGTGCGTGATCTTCGTATCCCGAAACGGCAGCAGATTGAAGTGGAACTTCGGATTGCGATACACTTTTTTCCAGCCGTCGACCACGTTCGGATCGTACTTCTTCAACGCATCAAAATCACAGGTCGGATGCAAGTACTGGGCGAAGTGCCATGTATGTCCATTGCGGGTTTGTGGTTTGCCGAGAATCGCGGCCGAGATGACACCGATACGAAATGTCTTCTTTTCGGCTGCAGCGGCGAAAGCTGGCATGCCGGCGGCCACAAGTGCTGTCCCACTACCGAATCTCAACAGATCACGCCGCGATTGAAGTTTGGACGTGAGAGGATCGGTATTCACGGGGATTCCCTACGGATTACTTAAGCGGAGGATTTTGCTGATGAAGGCATGAGGTTTCAGGGGGCCTAGTCTCAGTCGTGTCTTCGTGCCTTTGTGTGAGCACTTCATTGTCTCACACGAAGAAATTCAGGGTAATCTGAGCTGTCGCTATTTGATGCAATAGAGGGCTTTGTCCGAGCGAATGAGCAGGCGTTCTGCGGCGATCGCCGGCGTTGCCATGTAGAACTCGGTGTCGGGCAACTGGTTCTTGTGTACGAGCTGGAAATCGGCACCGGTCTTATAGACAAAGGTCGTGCCAAATTCGTTGAGAAAGAACAGGTGTTCGTTGGCGGCCCAAGGGCTGGCTGTAAAGGACTTGCCATCTTCGATACGCGATTTTTTCTGGGCTGGTTCGCCAGTCTTAGCATCAAACACGGCCGTTATGCCGAAATCGTAGAGGACGTAGAGGAGATCCCCATACACGATCGTCGACGGGTTGTACGGAGCGGCTCGTTTTTGACACCAAACGATGTGTTCATTCGAAGTCTCGTCGTCGGCCAACGAAATGTCACCGCTGGCCCCCGGCTTCAGAGCAAACAGTGGCTTCTTGGTGTCGCCCACATACCCTGACGAGACGAACAACAGTCCGTGCGCTTCATACGGCAAGGCGATCGTGATCGACGAACACCCACCAAACTCGTACAACAGTTTTCCGTCAAGGTCGTACGATCGCACTTTGCGCGTGCCTGGAGTGATAATTTCGGTTCGCAGCTTGTTTTTCCAAATGTAAGGAGTGGCCCAGTTGCTTTTCTCGTCTCGGTCGACGCGCCACACTTCATCACCCGTTAATTTGTCGACCGCCAACAGGTAGGAAGCCTCGTCGTTGTCGCTGATGAGATAGAGTCGATCCTCATGCAATACGGGCGATGCAGCGGTTCCCCAACCGAATCGAGTCCGGCACGGAGGCAGTTTCTTTTCCCAAACCAACCGGCCGTCCAAAGTCAGACAGTAGCAGCCAACGTCGCCAAACAGAACGTAGACATGTTTACCGTCCGTGACGGGAGTCTCTGACGCGTAGCTATTCTTGATGTGCCGTGGGGTTAACGGAACACCTTCGTGAAGCGTTTTTTGCCAGACCACGTCGCCCGTCTCAAGCTCGAGGCACATTACATTCCAATGGTGGACAACCGTGGGCGGCTTCAACCGGTTGCCGCCAAAATAGAGGCCGGGTTTGGCCGCTTCCGGCTCTCCCTCATCTCGAGTCACCGTCGTCAGAATAACACGCCCGGCAATGACGATCGGCGACGACCAACCTCGTCCGGGAATCTCCTGTCGCCAAGAGATGTTCTCATCGGCACCCCAATTCAATTTCAGCGCCGGATGGTCGGCAACGCCTCGTCCATCCGCGCCTCGAAAGGCGGGCCAATCTTGGGCCGAAACTCGCTCACACAAACCAAGAATACAAACCAGCAGCAGAACGACTCGACTCATTGGTATCTTCCTTCGCAGAGTAATCAGGAGCGATTAGTATTCAGTTTTGCAGATGCTATCACAATTTTCAGCCGATGACGTTGTCGCCACCATTTTCTCGCTGGTAAATCGTGACCGGCCAGCTGGGAAACTGATTCGATTCGTTCCCATCGGTGGCATCGATGAGGAAACGAAAAGCCTCGATCTTGTAGGTTTTCGCTTCGGTGTCGATGGTCACCATGCCAAAGCCACTACCCTTTTCGTGTGCCTTCTGATAGCGATTTTTATCCCGGCCAACTTTCGGGTTACCAACACCGTAGACGTAAACCTTGTTACCGAAACCGTCCAAATATTCGCCCGTGTGCGGCCGCTTGTGACGTGGGCGATTGTTGTGCTCCATGCCGACTTCGTCCGGTCGCCACCAGCGGGGATATCCGGCAGAGATGGCCGGCGTGCAAAATGACCAGTTGCTATCGCGTTGTTTCGCGACGCCATATTGCACCAGCGTGGTAATGTGTTGGTCGCCATTGATATGAAGGGCTTTTGACTTGCGAATAATGTCGATCGCTCGGTTCCGAGCGGTTTGCGGCCACGCTCCCGAATCCAGGTCGGCCTTCAGATAGCCATCGTAATTGCCATGATGCGTCGCCACGGCAGCAAAGACTGTTTGGCTGAGCAGCACCTTCATGGTGTGGCCTCGCCAGTCGTCGGACCATTGCGCCAAGAACTCCTCTTGCCGTTCGCCGAGCAAGACAAGCCCCTTTGCGTCTAAGGCAGTGGCGTCGAAATCTGGGTCGCGAACATGATCTGCCCGACCGCTCCCTGTCTCAACATGCTCCGGGCCGCTTTTCCATTGCCGATCTCCCAGGATAGCGAAGCTAACATTGCCATAGACCATGTCGCCAAAGTAAACGCTGATATCCTGTTGGGAAGGAGTTGGGTCGTAGATGTCGGGGTGGTGCGATGTGTTTGTCTTGTGGACAACGTTCACCATCCGCGCCGGTTCGCGGTATCCACCCTTCGACGACGCACCTTTGTTCAGGTCCTTCATCGCGGCGCCACCTTCGCCCCAAATGTTTCCCTGGAAGACATCGTGGTCGTCGGGGATGCAGATGGTCGGTCGGTCACGCATCGCTTCCCGAAACGACCAGCCGAATTGGTAGAATTTGCGTAGATAATTCAAGATTGCCGGTTCGGCCGGATCACGGATGATCCCAAAACCACCATGATTTTCATAAATCTGGTCGCCGGAAAAATAGAGCATGTCGGGATCCAACTTGAGCAGATTGTCAGCGACCGGCTCATACGGGAACCCGTAGTCGTTCTGGCAGGTCAATGCTCCCAGTCGAAGCGGCCGGCCAAGTGGATTCGCCTTGATCTTGCCGGTCCATTCATGTTCCGTCTCCGAGCCGTCCGGGTGTCTTTCCCAATACACGACGCGGTAGGGTGTCTCGCGTTTTTCATTCCAATCAGGGATCCGGAAAGTTGCAGTCCATGCGTCAGGATCCAATTCCGCTTCACCAATCGTTGTCCAAACACCGCCTCGCGGCGTTTGCAATTGCACCGTCCGAAGATCGTCAACCCCCAAAGGCCCCGTAAACGCCGTGAGCTTCAGGACGAACCCATCGGCGGTTCGCGAATCACTCAGTGAATACATGGACCATAACAATGGCCCAAAGCGGTGGTCTGGTGTCTCTGTAATCGCCCCTCCAGACACCTTCCAATCTTGGAAGCGGAAACGCGATCCCCGCCCTTTGCGAATCGAGGCGTCAAAGTTATTGACCAACGCAACGTTTCCACGAATCGCAGCTGCGTTGACCGTCTGACGAACGCTGGCGATCGGCCCATCCCGTAAACCGTCCGACGCGGTCAGAGTGAGCGTATATCGATTCCCGGCCGGCACCCCCGTCAACTTAAGTTCACCATCGAAGCCGTCGTCGCCAATTGCAATTTTTGCCGTCGTCTTCCCGAGAACGAGATTTCCATCGACGATGCCCGCATCAATCCCACCTTTGGCGAAGCAATTGCTTCGGTACTCGTCAATTTCGCTCCGCACACCAATTCTAAACCCGGCACCACCTTCGATGGGACCCTTCTGAACTTGCTTCACCTGCACGGACATCGAAAACGGTTGTTTCGTATCGCTCAGACTGTGCGTTAGCAATTGAATGTTGCGGTTTCCACCGCTACCACGGCATTCGGCGGCCCCGTCAACGATGCTCCAGTCCTCCATCGGATTGGCCCAGAATTCCTCACCCAACCAAACGCGGTCGTTCGTTCTTGCCCAGTGGCCGACAGTGGTCGGTTCACGATCAGGTCCCCGCTGCGCGTTCGCTGAGCGACGGAAGCCAAAGAAAGCCGCGCAGGCGGCCAAAAACTTGAGCACTACGCGTCGGGTGAGTTGTCGAATCATCGCAAAGTCTCGTCCATCGGGCAGAGGGGTTTTCTGTTCCGTCGAGCAATTATCGGAGGTCCGTTTCAAGTTGTTCCGCCGAGTTTACAAATTGTAACCGAATCCGAAGCCAGGCGGGAAGAAACGGCGAACATCGAACACCGAACGGCATTATTAGACATCATCGACCTACCCTCGTATGATCTCCGCCATGCACTCGGCCAATCGTTCGGGCGTGCATACGAGAACGTCCATCCCAGCCTTGCGGCATTTCTTGGCCGTTGGTTTGTGGTAGTCGGGACGGGCGTCATAGCCGAGTGCTGCTCGCTTAAATGACGAACTCCTCCGTGGGTTCGATCGGGCGGTGAGTACGCTGATCGCTGACCTGGACGAGCGGGGAATGTTCGACGATACCCTGGTGCTGTGTCTAACCGAACACGGCCGCAGCCCAAAGATCAACAACGCTGATCGAGGGGGGAACGCGATCATTGGTCTCGTGTTTACAGCGTGATGCTCTTTGGTGGAGGCATTTCGCCGGGCACGGTCGTCGGTGCATCCGATGATCGCGGTGCCTTTGTCCGTGACCGTCCGACAAGTCCAGAAGACATTTTGGCGACCATGTACCACCTGATGGGTGTTCCGCCGACAACGACGATTCCTGATAAATTCGGACGGCCAATTTGGCTCACTCAAAAAGGTCGCAAGGTCGACAAATTGGTAGGCACATAATTCGCCGGCAGATAGTTCGCTGGTACAAGTGCCGCTCTGGACGTCTCTCCGTCCGCTCTTACAAATAGACACGACGATTGTAGATGTACCACTCGAACATCACGACTCCGATGACGATCAACAGCAACCACTTCCACAGTTCACGCCGCGTCTTGCCAATCGCGGGAGCGCCTGCGATCGTCTCGTGTTGAAGCTGCAGATCTGGTCTTGTTATGATATCGCTCTCTTGCGATTGAAACAGGTTGACACTGAAACTCTGTTCATGACTCTCCGACTTTCCTTCGCGAATACGATAGGCACCTGTTTGTTCTGTTTTCGTATAGACGAACATACTATGACCTTCACGAAGGACCGTGGTTTTCTCACCATCGGGGTCCGTGATAACGATTTCGTTGGTCGGAATCGTCGTACTCAACATGGCTGTCTCACCAGGTCGTATCGATTTGATCCCAAGAGCCCCGCGGCTGCCACCGAGGTATTTGACGACGTTGAGAACGAAAACGGGAAAGCTACGGCGAATGATCCAATCGGTGTTGACGATAACCTTCCCGTCCT
>DUDC01000078.1:0-19914 GCA_012959465.1 Planctomycetaceae bacterium | reverse complement strand
AAAGTCGTGTCACTGTCCGAGTCAATCAACGAGAGCCCACCTTCCGGGTGAGTGATCGAAAAACTGCGAAAAACATCCACGTCGCCCAATTGCACCAGGTGCATCAAAGGATGAGTCTCTTCAAAGTCGACGATGAGCGGTTGTAGTTGTTCTTCACCTTTCTTCCATTCGCCACCAGGAGGGACGGCTCCGAGGAACAGCGTATTACATTGAGGCATTTCCTTCGGTTGACAACGGTCGAAAATGATCAAATCGTATTCACCGCTGAGCGCCGATTGTTCATACTCGGGCGTCTCTAGATGTTTCGGATCAACCTCCGACACGTCGGCAATTTTTAAGGATTCCGACGTGCTCAGCGCCAACAACAACGGCTCTACGCCGGGAGTCACTAACAGGATGCGAGCACGACGTGGCGGATTGACAGCCGCATAGGCAACGTTGTCGACGGCCAGATCGTCCTTGACGTCCAACTCGACCCTTAACACGCCCTGCTCCAACTGAGTCAGATGAAAAGCCACGTTCCCAACACCCGGTCCCGATTCAATCGTTTCAGCGGCGATCGTTGTCTTCGTGGCATCGATCAAACGGTCATTGAGATGCAATGTCAACTCAACCGCCACTTGGTTGGGCGAATAGTTTTCGATCCGGGCAAACGCTTGAGTCTGATCAGGTTGTTCCACATTACGATCTGCGGAAAACTCAACAATCGCCACATTCCTCGGTGTTTCGGATCCGATTGGCACAAAAACGGGCGATAGGTTTCCCAAGAACAAGCTCGGCATCGTTTGGAACTTGCCGTCGCTGAAGATATAAATCGTCGCAGGTTTGGCTTCTGGCGCCTGTTCGTCACTCAATTCAAAACTACTTCTTCCGGGATTGGCGAGTGCTGAAGCGTATTTTAGCGCCTCTTCGATGCTGCTTGTACGATTGGTCGCACGAATGGCTCGAAGTTTCTTGAGCAGCAGACTCCGGTTTTCTGTATACGGCTGTTCAACGCGAGACATGTTGGACGAGGTCATGATCATGGCGAGATCGCCGGAGCTCATTTCGTCGATGAGTCGGGCGACTTTCTTCTTCGCATCCTCCAGACGACTGGGCGTGACATCGATCGCAGACATGCTGGCCGATGTGTCGATGAGGAAGATAAATCGGTCGCCGACAAGATCGGTTCCACGAAAACCGGGCCGTAACAATGTAAAGATCAACAACAGGATTGCCAGCAATTGCAAAAACAACAACAAGCTCTGCCGCAGCCGCTGCCATATCGAGTTGACATGCAAGTCCTCGATCGTTCGCGACCAAAGGTACGTACTGGGAACTTCCAGCGGCAGTCGACGCAATTTGAGAAAGTACAGCGAGAGGATGGCGATGGGTACGCCGGCAAGCAGCAACCATTGCGGCCAGGACAGCGTATTCACGAATTGCAAGAATCCCATGGCCTTACCTCACCAGTCCCCGTCGCCGCAAATAGTTGGCGACTAACGTCTCGACGGGTGTTTCGGTGTTTGCCAGCAAGTAAACCAACCCACGACGTGAACAATAGTCACGGGCACCATTGATAAAGGCCGCCAATGTCTGTTTGTATCGGTCCAGTAGCGGTCGGCTCACCGTTATCTCGGCGATGTCGCCGTCTTCAGAGTCGACGAGTTTTAGGTCGCCGGCGATCTCAGGATCCAATTCCTCAGGACACAACAAGTGAATAACGTACACATCCATCTGTTGAGCCAACAACATCTGCAATGCCGCCTGGTACCCTGTCTTGTCCATCAGGTCCGAAATCAGGACGACGATTCCCTTTCCCGTGTTTCGCAGGCAAAACTCTTTAACCCCAGCGGCCAGCGGAGTGTTGTATTCCGCTTCGACGTCTTCCAAATGCTCCTGCATTCGCCACAAACTGTGTCGGCCGCGGAGCACCGGAGCAGGTTTGGTACGGCTGGATCCCAAGATGTGGATCTTCACACGATCCGCACGGCAGAGGCCAACAAATCCCAAAGCCGCGGCGAGCTGCTTGGCGTAATGTAGCTTGGACGGTTCTCCAAACCCCATCGAAGTGCTAGCATCGATGAGTGTGTAGAAGTGCAGGTCTTCCTCCTCCATGAACAGCTTGAGAAACAACTTGTCGAGCCGCGCATAGAGGTTCCAATCGATGAAACGCAAATCGTCTCCCGGAACGTAGTTACGGAAGTCGGCAAATTCGACACTCTGGCCCTTTCGTCGACTGCGACGTTCACCCTTCAGCCGACCACGAAAGATCTTTCGCGACACCAACTCCAACCGCTCAAGCTTGGCGAGTAGCGTTGGGCTGAGTAGTGATTCGGCCGATGTCGATGCGGCGGACCGTGCGGTTGCGGACATGGCGAGACCCTTAGGCATTGGCCAACGTGGGCCTGGCGGCGTCATCGGGTTTTTCAGGCATGTTTTCCAAAATGTCCAACAAGATAGTGTCCGGTTCGATGCCCTCGGCCTGTGCTTCGAAGTTCAAAATTACGCGGTGACGCAACGCCGGTAAGAACACGCGGCGTACATCTTCGAAGCTGACGTTGTAACGCCCCTCCAATAGTGCTCGCGCTTTGGCCGCCAGTGCTAGGGTCTGGGCACCACGCGGACTACTGCCCCACCGCAGATACTGGTTGGTGATCGGAAGCGCGAACGGACCGTCCGGATGCGTCCCCAACGTAAGGCGGACGAGGTAATCTTGTACGTGGTCGGCGAGAATCACCTCGCGAATGAGCTGTTGCCATTTGATGATCTCGCTACCGTCCATCACCTTTTGGATTTCAATGTTCTCGCCGCTGGTCGTCCTGCGTACGATCGAGGCCAGATCTTCTCGCGACGAGTAACCGACGACGAGCTTAAAGAAAAACCGGTCCAATTGCGCTTCGGGCAACGGGTACGTTCCCTCTTGTTCGAGCGGGTTTTGAGTGGCCATGACGAAGAATGGTCGATCCAAAACGAAACGTGTCCCCGCGGCTGTAACCGTCCCCTCCTGCATGGTTTCCAACATGGCGGACTGTGTCTTTGGTGTCGCTCGATTGACTTCGTCTGCCAAACAAATCTGTGTAAAGATCGGACCTTTTTGAAACTGGAATTCTCGTTTGCCATCCGGGCTCTCGACAATCATATTGGTGCCCAAGATATCGGCCGGCATCAAGTCAGGCGTGAATTGGATCCGAGAAAAGTCGAGGTCCAGTGCTTGCGCCATGGTGCGAACCAAGAGGGTTTTTCCGATTCCAGGAACACCTTCCAAAAGGCAATGACCGCCAACGAAAAGGCAGGTCAGCACACCGTGAACAATCTCGTCGTGCCCGACGATCATGCGTCCGATCTCCTGTTTCACCTCCTTATATCGGCTGCGAAATTCCTCTGCACGCTGTTCGAGCGATTCGACGGTCGTCATTGATGTTCTTCCTCGTCGGGTGGTAAACCGTAGGCCGTGTGTAGCTCAAGTGTCCCTGTGAGCTTTCAGCACATTCTACCAATTCGTCAATTACCTTGTGATCTTGTCGTCGCGGGAGACGGTTAGCCTCGCTTATCGCGATTCTTCAATGCATCTTTCTTGGCCTTCATCAAACGCGCCGTGTAATTATCTTGCTCATCGACGGTCGGCGCAATGGAGTTCGAGGTGCGAGTCTCGGTAGGCGACTCGATCGATGTAGATGCGGCACTTGCCTCCTGAACCACTTCGTCCAAGTTGGCCTCCTCCATGGGCTCAAAACGAGCTGCAGCTCGTCGTTCTTCCATTTGGCCACTCACCTGTTCCTTGCGACGTCGCAAGCGTTCCAGCCGTGTTTCGCCCTCTGGCTCCTCTTCGACGGTTCTTCCCAGCTTTGTACGTATCCATTGGACGACCGGTTCTGTCCACGACCAATCAACCGCCACCCGCCGCACGAAGACGTCGCCGAAAAACATGCAGGCGCCGATCAACAAGCAGAGCGGCCAGATATCTTGGCTGCTGATCGCCTTGGCCAAAGTGTGGCGAAACGTATCCAATTCGAGAAAATCGTTCATCGCCTCCGCTGTAAAATCTCCATCGGCGACCATCCCTGATTCGCCACCCACGGGGCGAGTTTGGGCCAACGCGTGCAACAGAGCCAAATTCGTCTCTCGATCACGGTATTCGGCCGAATAGGCAACATTCACGCCGGTTACGATCTGAGCTCGTGGGCGGCGTTGCATCACGCCATTCACCTCAACGTCTTGCATGCCAGGATTCACCGAAAGGTAGTAGCTTCCCGGTTTTTCCGTGGTGAATTCGCCGACGTACCGTCCGGGAGCGATCTGGCGGATGGGAACAGTAAAAGCGGTTAGGTCGGGAGCAATGGCAGTTGCTGTCATGTCCAGCAGGTTGATCACATTGCTCTCATCGTCAAGCGCCGTGATAGCGATCTGGACTTTGCCGTCGCGAACATTGGTACTGGTGAGAAATGTTCCATTTTCCTCGACGGGCCGCATTGCCCAGCGAACCATCTGTGTGAAGAAACGATCGTATTCCGGCCAGGCCGTCCACTCGGTCGCCCAGCGGTTTCCCGCATCGGTAGTGAACACGGCTGTTCGACCCAAGCCAAATGTCCAACTGGCGAGTATTGTTGCGTTGTCTGGTTCGGCCGGCTTCGGCGATCGAATTGAAACCTCAACCAGCGGGTTGTCTTTGACGGTCGTCAATACAAACCCGGAGATAGGGGGCAACTGTTGAGGGGTCATGCCGTGGATCTCGTGATAGTCCATGACTTGCGGCGTCACCCCGTCCTCTGGTTCATAGACTAGCGGCCGCGCGACGCGTCGCGCCTCGCGCTGGTAAATTCTAGGTAGGGCTTTGGGATTGGTGACGACGTAGAATTTGCCGCCCGTATCGGTGGCGAGTTTTTGCATGGGACCGGCGGAAGGCGGACCGTGCGAGCCAATCGCCACCGTCGAGATTTGGATCTTGGCTTTGACGAACTTGGCAATCGTAAACGGACTTGGCGGAACCGGATCACCATCGCTAATCACGATCACGTGCTTAACGGCCGCTTTGACGCCTTGCAATGCGTTCAACGTCATCTTCATCGCTGGCTCAAATGCCGGCATGTCACCCGGAGCCATTCGATTCAACCGAGCGACCATTGTCCGCCGATTTTCGCCCACTCGGAATAATCCCCGTGGGGCGTTCCACAGCCAAGCGTCGTTTCCAGTGTTGTTTTCCCAGTGAATACACCCGCAATAGTCCATCGGCCCCAACGCCTTGACAGCTTCCATGCCGACAACTTTCTGCCAGTAGTTGCCTTGTTCCATTTCGGACGCGTGCATCATTAGCACCAGCGCACCGACCGGCACGATCTTACTGTTCTTGATCTGAAAATCGACTGGCATCGCCTTTTCGATTTCAGTGTTTACCCAACCGCCGGCACCGAAACTATTGGGCCCACCCATCATGATCAACCCACAACCCATCTGTGCGGTATTGCGGACCAGCATGTCAATTCGCTCGTCACTGAAGTTCGTCACGGTTGTCGCCGTCTCGCCACTAGAACGAGGCACATCGGCCAAGATGACACAATCGTATGCTTGCAATTCGGCCAGACTATTGAACAGGTTGTTGCTCGGCACGACATCAACTTCCAGTTCATTCTCCATAAGCCGACCAGCCAGGTAATCGAATCGACCGGGATGTTCCCAATCCTCGATGATGAGGATCCGGCCCTTGCCTCGCACATGCGTGAAAGCCGTCGTCTCGTTATTCTCCGACATGATGTCGCTGCGAGGATCGTCCGGACTGAACCGGGCCTTGTACGTGAAGACACCCGACTGATTCAAGTCCTGTTCGACCAAGAACATGTTCTTTCCCGGATGGAGCGTCACTTGGCGTTCGTCAAGTAATTGTTCCCGGTCGCCGACGCTGCGAACCACGGTCAGCTTGCCTGCAACGTCTTCGTCACCCAGGTTGGACAGTACAATGCGAGACGATACGGGCTGACCTTTTCGAACCATATTGGGCAGCGTCATTTTGTCCATGACGATTTCGCCGCGTTCACCCAACTTGATGGGGACGACATCAATGCCAATTCCGTTTTCGGCCAACGTCGGGGCAACGGACCGGGCACTTCCGAGGTTCTCGTTACCATCGGTGACGACAACCACGCGTTTGGCCGCATCCTCGGGAAACGATGCGACCGCTTGGCGTAATGCCGCGGCTAGGTTCGTCGCGTCCGTCTCAAGTTCTCGGTATCCTTCGATCTGCCCAATCGACGGTAAGTCCTCATCAAATGCTTGAATCTCGACCAAGGCTTCGCGGCCAAAAATAATGACGCCCGCCAGGTCTCCACGCTCCGAGTTTCGGTGCTTGACGACTTCACGTTGCACATAGTCCAGCATTAATTGACGTTGATGTTGAGGAATGCTCTCCGATTGATCGAGAAGGTAGTAAACTGCAATCTTTTCACTGACTTTTAGGACTTGGATCTCTGCCAATGCGACGATAAATGCGAACAAGACGATCGACCGCATTGCCAACGCGATGATGCGACGATTTCGGCCGAGTCCGGCCAGACTTCGAAAGCTGACCAACCACAGCAGCGGCAACAGAAAAACCAATAGCAGATAGCCGCCTTGCGCGAAGGCAATCCTATAGTTGATAAACGGAATCCCAATCTCAAACATCGGTGTTCTCCGCTGTTCTTGAACGCCCGTATTGTAGGGTTCGTGACGCCAGATGGAAATGGAGACGGCAACCCATTCGTTCAGTACGCGTCTCCTTCAACATCGCCTCAATGCACCGGCCAACCGGTGCGACCTCCCAACTAGATTCTGATCCTCTGCACACGGTGATTGTACGAGTCGAGCACATGCACCCGATTTCGCGAATCAACCGCTGCGCCCCATGGTTGAGTAAACTGTCCCTCGTCGCGCCCCGCCGATCCGAAGGAAGCGACAGCCTGACCATCGAGACCAAATTTCTGCACGCGATGATTGCCGAATTCCACAACAATCAAGTTCTCGTCATCCGTCAAAATCAAATCGTACGGGTATCGCAGCTGTCCCGCGGCCACTCCATGACTACCCCAAACTTGTACCAGTCGCGGAGCACTCAACGCGACGTCGTAGACCTGAATGCGATGATTGCATGCGTCCGCCACCCAAAGATGATCATTGGGTCCCATCGCGAGACTATTGGGGCGTTGGAATTGTCGCTTGCCGCTACCCTGGCTTCCCCATTGATAGATGGACTGACCGTTGGGATCCAGTTTTTGTATTCGGTCCACTTCACCGTAGTCCGCGACGTAGTAGTTTCCTAACGAGTCTTGGACAACATCGGTAACGAAGTTGAATTCCCCTGGGCTGTTGCCACAGGTGCCGCCGAGTGTTCGATTTGGCTGAGGCTCGCCGAGTTTTGTGTAAAACAGGACTTGGAAGTAGTGCGTGTCAGCGACCATGATCAGACCATCTCGGGAAATTCCCAATCCGGACGGCCTGCCATTCTCGATTGTTGGTGTTCGCCAGGCCCGTTGAAAAACACCCCCGCGATCAAAGACTTGAATGCGGCCCGTCATATCGACGATGTAGAGTCGATCTTCGTCGTCCACGGTGATCGCTCGCGGTCTCTGGAATTGCCCTTTCCTTTGACCTCGCTTACCCCAAACCTCTTCCAGGGTCCCCTCGGACGCCGAAGTGGAAGGCAGGCAGCCAGTTACGCCCATGGTGGCCGACGCGGCTATGGTGGCGAGCATCGTCCGCCGATGCATACTACGACGATTGGTTTGCACGTTTTGACTGTCCGTCGCGAACCGATGGCTGTTTGGCATTAACTGGTTGTTTCCCATCATTCAACTTCATTGTACGAGCCAAAGAGGCGTTCGTCAGCATGAATAGAGACTTTGCCGCCCATTGACCACAAGCCGTAAGATTTTTTATAGTAACGCATTACGGTTTGCTCGGTCTTTTCTGTCGCACTTGATTCCATTGATCTGCCAGGAAACGCATGTCCGCCGTTGTGATTGATCTCAAAAAGACGGAAGATGCTCGCGACATAGTCCATCGTGCAGTCCAAGCCCTGGCGGAAGGACAATTGGTCGTCTTTCCGACCGAAACAGTTTATGGTGTCGCGGCCAACGCGTTGGACAGCGGAGCCGTGACACGCTTGATGGAAATGAAGGATCGCGACCCAAATCGGCCTCTGGCCCTGGCGGTTAAGGGTAGCGATGACGCCCTCGACTACGTCCCGGACATGTCGCCTGCGGCAAGTCGTTTGGCGAGGCGTTGCTGGCCCGGTCCACTTACATTGGTCGTTCCACTCACCCATCCAGATAGCGCAATCGGCCAACTTCCCGAATCGGTACGTCGCTGCATTGCTCCACTGGGGACCGTAGGCTTTCGAGTGCCAGCGCACCCTATCATCTCTGAGGTGTTGCGACTTTTCCCTGCACCCCTAGTTTTTACCAGTGCCAATCGTTCCGGTGGTGGCGACAACGTCTCAGGTGACAAAGTGGTCGAGGAGCTTGGCGAGGACGTCGATTTGATCGTCAACGACGGCACTTGTCGATTCGCAAAGGCGTCCTCGGTCGTCAAAGTTGCCGGTACCGAGATCGTCATTCTCCGAGAGGGAGTGCTCAATCAGGCCGCCATAAAACAATTGTCGTGCTGGCTCGGAATCATCGTCTGTACGGGAAACACATGCCGCAGCCCCATGGCCGAGGGGATTCTGCAATCTTCGATCGCTAAAAAACTTGGCTGTTCGACGGATCAACTCATCGAACGCGGCGTCACGATTGTGTCGGCCGGAACGACAGCCATGGAAGGCAGTCCCGTTTCCCTCGAGTCGGTCCAGGCAATGAACGCTCGCGGCGTCGATATTTCCGAACATCTCTCACAACCGCTCACCGAGCGTCTTGTTCGTGCCGCGGACTTGATTCTCACGATGACTCACGGGCACCGCCAAGCAATTGTCAACCATTGGCCGGAAGCCGCCGCACGGACTCATCTATTGTGCGGGGACGGTCGCGACGTCGTCGATCCGATCGGTGGCTCTTCAGAAGTGTACGAGCGATGCGCGCAACAAATCGAAGAACAACTTCAGAGTTGGGTTGAAGGGATCGACTTCAATATTCTACCCAGTTTTTCTAGCGGAGAAGCGTGACCCATGCGGATTGCGATCGGATCAGACCATCGTGGCATACAGCTGAAAGCTAAACTCTCGACTGCCCTTCATGAAATGGGACACGAGGTGGCCGATGTTGGCACACACGAATCGACCAGCGTCGATTATCCGGACATTGCGGCGATGGTTGCTGGACAGGTTTCGAGCAACGACGTCGACCGTGGCGTATTGATTTGCGGTACTGGAATCGGCATGGCCATTTCCGCCAACAAGTTCTCCGGCGTGCGGGCCACGCCCTGTCATGATGATTTCGAGGCGGAAATGTGTCGCCGACACAACAACGTCAATGTCCTTTGCCTGGGCGCCGACGTGCTCGGCAATCGGAACGTGGAACAACTCGTTAGAATCTGGTTGGAGACGGACTTCGAAGGTGGACGCCATGCTCGACGTGTGGACAAGATTGCCGACCTAGAAGACGAACCCTGCTCCTAACCTCTCGCAGTCACCGTCCTACAACGGTCGGCAGGGCATCTTGCGAACGTACGGTGGCGTACTTGGTCGAGGCAATATCTCGCCGGATTCTACCGCCCATTCTTTACGCTCTCGAGCCGTCGCATAGTACGTCAACCAAATCTGTTCGTCCTCGGTTGCGTCGATGCAGTGCCAGTGGAGGAAGTTGCGAGGCTGAGCAACCTTCTTTTCCTCGGACGGCAAGATGTCTCGGTAGACGACGCAATAGAGTTCCCGATCCGATAGGTGGTCGGTAAATTCGAGAATGATCCGCCTCGCGTACAGTTGGTGAATCGTGTCCCACAGCGTTTCGTGCAACGCAATTTCGTCGAGGGAGTCGGGATGAGGAAGAGTGAGTTCGGGCTCGAACCAACGAGAGATGGGCAAGACTGGAGCTTGTTCCCATGCCAACATACTCGCCAGGAATTCGTTCTCAATGTTCGTTGGCATCGAGGTGACGTCGATTCGGTCGACGGATTCGTCAAAAAACGGCTCTAGCGCGTCGCGCAATCGAGCGTTTTCGAGGAGCAGTTCGATGTCATTGGAGCTGGGCCGCGCACTTCGCATATTACTCGTTGCCGATCACTTGGTTGAAAAAGCCGTAATAGACAATCTCGACTCTACCAAGGACGCGGCCGCTCTCAAAACACCCTTGACAGAAAATTGCGAGAATCCAGCGTTTTGGCAATGCGGCTCATTGCGCGATCCCTACAGCCGTTACCGCTTCACGCCCGACGTAGATTCATGGACAGGGGTGAGTTGCCGATGGCATTCCGTGGACCGGTGCCGTAGGATGACAGAGTGACCCGTCCGACGGGAGTTTTTGGCCGAGGTTTTCTGGAGGCAACCAGTCATGATTCGCCGAGTCTTCCTGATCTTCGTCGTCACACTTGGCCTGGCATCTCTGGCCCACGGTGAAGTGCCAAAAGGGCGGACAACCTACCTCGGCCGCACAATCGCGCAAACCATGCACTACACGGGTGCGGAGTGGTTGATTCGAGAGAATCGTGAAAGCGAAGAACGCTGTTCGTTGTTGTTGTCAAATCTGGGTGTGAAGCCGGGAATGACGATCGTGGATATGGGCTGCGGCAACGGCTTTTACAGTCTGAAAATGGCCAAGATGGTCGGCAAAAAAGGGCGGATCCTGGCGGTCGATGTACAACCGCAAATGCTGTTCTATTTGCGCAATCGAATGGAGGATGAGGGGATCGAGAACATCACTCCGATCCTCGGTTCGTTCCACAATCCGCGTCTCCCCCCAAACACGGCTGACTTGATATTGATGGTCGATGTGTACCACGAACTTTCTCACCCAGAGAAGATGCTGGCCGATATGCGCAATTCGCTCAAACCGAACGGTTTGGTCGTTCTGTTGGAATATCGCGCCGAGGATCCAGACGTTCCGATCAAGCCACTTCACAAAATGACGAAGGCTCAAGTCGATCGTGAAATGTCTGCAAACGGCTTCGAACGCGCCAAAGAATTCGTCAAATTGCCCTGGCAACACATGCTGTTCTATCGCAAGGTCGAAAAAACGCCGCAAGGTCTAGATCCAAAATAGGTCACCCACGGCTACATCCATTGGCCGCATTCGCGGCCGGGAGTCGTGAATCAATCTCCTTCGAGTGCTTGCACGACTTCCCTGATGATTGGACGTTTAGCCACCCTGGGATCCATCTCGGCAAGATCAGCTCGCACCTCTTCCGCCACCGCCTCAACTGCGTCCAAGTCTCCCTCGTCACGGTAACTTTTCGCCAGCGAACGATATAAACGAAAATGAAGCGCGACGTAATCGAAGTGATCGGGAAAACGGCGAGTTAGAACTCGAGTCACGTCTAGGGCATCCCGCAGATGTTCGCGGGCTGACACCACGCGACTTGTGGCTGTCATCACACCACTCAACCGATAATGCGATTGAGCCATCGACACTGCATAAAGAGGAACCGTTGGATACCGATCGGACAGCTTGTCGAGAATACGCAGTGCCCGTCGTAACCGCATCTCATTGCCTCGCCAGCGGCCGGGAAGTGAGGGCCGCCCGTAGATCTCACTCTGCAAAAGAGCCTGGGCAAGTTCATATTGATAGGCTGGTTCATTGGGATTTTCCGACACCAACTGTTCAAGAGTTACCATGGCCTGTTGGTGGTCCAACTCTCGTTCCATTCGATTCGACGACGGCATTTGAGCTCGGGCGCGAAGTCCACGAGCCAAGTACAAGGCTGCCCGGTCGGCGAATTCCTCGTGCGACAACAGGTCTTGAAATGTCGCCACGGCCTTCGTCAAGTGCTGACTGATCTCCTCAATCGACAATAGACTCTTGGAACGAAAAGGCCGACTACTTCGCGGGTCGTAGCGTCGTCCGCCGTCACCGGAAGCACGACGCTGCCCATACTTACCGATTGAATAGTGTGCGCGACCGAACTCGAATTTCAGTGAAACGTCTCCCGCTTCGCTGTTGTAGTCGTTGATTACGTTGAGCACTTCCCGGTGCGCTCGCACCACATCGCGAAAATGGAATTGTGCCGCCCGTACGCCGCCGAGATCGTTGCCGATCATGGCGACTTCGCGCGCCCAGCCGATGTCCCGGTTCTCATCATCAACCTTAGCTAGAAGCAAGATGGCCCGGTGCAACGAGTCCCCTGATTCCTCGTGATTACCCAACTGAAAGTGTATTCTTCCGAGCTTTGCCGCGGCATTTGCCGCTTCTCGAGCAATGTCCTCCCGCTCAGGTGCCTCCTGCGCCAATTGGTCATACAGTGGGATGAGTTGCTCGAGGACTCTCGCGATTTGGGGCGTCGGAGCGTTAGCGACCGCCGAGAACACTGGATCTTCTTCGCTCTCTGCCGGCTCGCTTGACGGCTCGAACGAAATCGCTCCTTGGGCAAGTTCTTCGACGACGTTGTTCAAAGCCCCGAGCGCCAGGCCGAAAGTCCTCTCAGCGCTTTGCCTAGCCTCCGTCTCGTTCTTTAGGGAGTCCGTGGCACGGCCATTGGCTTTGGAAGCCGTCGAGTATCCCACGGACAACGCCACAAACGCAGCGCAAAACGCAGCTGCGGCGAGCGTGCAGGTTGACGCCACCAGCGGGTTGCGTCGCGCCCATCGCCAGCACCTTTCGTGGATTCGCGATCGCCGCGCCATAATTGTCCGACCATTTAGGAAACGATCGAGATCCTCGAGCAGTTCATCGGCCGAAGAATATCGCAGTCGTGGTTCATTGTTCATCGCCTTCATAATGATCGTTTCCAAGTCACGCGGGACGTCACTGCGAACGGCTCGCAGATTGGAAACTTCTCCATTGGCAATCTTGGCGACGAGCTGCGTTGGATTCTCCGCCTGAAACGCTGGCCGTCCAATCATCAATTCGTAGAGGGTGACGCCGATGCTGTAGATGTCACCTCGCTCGTCACCGTCGCCATGAAAACGCTCCGGCGGCATGTACCGCAAGCTCCCTCCGAGTGTTTGGGTGACAGTCGCATCATCGTTCAAGAACTGAGCTAGTCCGAAATCGGCAACCCACACATGTCCCGTATCGTCCATCAAGATGTTGGCCGGTTTGATGTCGCGGTGCAGCACTTGCTTTCGATGTGCATGTGCCACTGCATCTACGATTTGCCGCCCCATTCGAGCGACTTCGATGGCTGACAACTGTGGTTTCTTCCGCTCGTCGTCACCTTGATGCTCATCGAGTTCACTGGTGGCGTTCTCGGCAGGGCGTATCCACTGATCGAGTCCACTTCCGCTGATCAATTGCATGACAAGATAGTGCACACCGTCGGCCTCACCTGTACCGAACACGGGCACAATATTGGCATGGTGTAACCGGGCGGCCGTGCGAGCTTCCCGTTGAAATCGTTCCAAACTGCGGCGTACTAGTAGTGACTGCGGCGGGAGAATCTTGATGGCCACATCACGTTGCAGTGACTCTTGTTCGGCGTGGTACACAATCCCCATTCCGCCGCGTCCAATCTCGCGGAGAATGCGAAAATCGCCGAGGCGCGTCAGGCGGTGGCCGGCAATGCTAATCCGACCGTCACTGGAATGTTGGCTGCTAACTTTGACCTCTTCAACTGCCGAAATCAAAGGGAACAACTTGCGAATGCGTGGAGCTAGGTGTGGATGCCTGTCAGCGTAGTCGTCTATCGAGGGCTGCTCTCCACGTCGTTGGCGTTCGGTGAAATCCGTCGCCAACAACTCAATGGGATCACATACGCGGTCCTCGATATCCGTATCGCAGTCGATCTGAGGGCGGCGAGTGTTGTCGTCGTTGATCATGTCAGAACTCTCTACGAATGGGCCTAAGGCAATTCAAATTCTGGAAACTGAGCCATCGCTGCCTGCAGACGTTCCAAGGCACGCACGTATCGTATGCTCGCTGCCTTGGGCTGGATCTCCAACAACGTGGCTACCTCCTGATTTGTCAGCTCTTCAAAATGACGCAGGGCGATGATCTCTCGATCACTCGTTTTGAGCTTCTGCATCAACTCGTGCATCTTCGCCACCAACTCATTGCGAGATAGATGGTGACTAGGCGAAGCCAGCTTGTCGACAAAATGGAAAGACAGTGAAACTGATGCATCCGGTAGGTAGATACCCGGAGGAAGCGACCGCTCTTTTAGCACAGTACGAGCTTGAACACCCAAGTGGCTGCGGTGGGTATTGCTCAATGTCTGCGCGGCGACCAGTCGCAACCAAAGAAACAGTGAGGGGAACTTGCCTTCGAGGAAATTGTTCAGTCGCTGATGTGCGTCAAGGTAGACCTCCTGAATGACGTCCTCCGGGTCGATTCGACCGCGTACTCGCGCGTCGAGTCGAAAATGCACGAACCGCCACAGTCGGGGCCGATGTAGGTCAAACAACTGTCCGAACAAATCGCGCTCACCCGTCGCAAGACGTTGTTCAAGTTCTGGTGCCTGACTCAACATGGAAGCCTCAGAGTGATTTTGTGTGGATTGGGCGCGCCAACGGGGTTTAACTCAGCAGGGGGAAGATGCCTAGGCAGTCAAACTGCCCTAAGGTATTAATACGATAGACCCCGCCAAAATCCACACACCTACTTCAACGGTCCATTCCGGCCGAGGGCATCATGCGAAGATCCGATCGAGAATTCAGGTCAAAATCCGCCCCACGCGGCCGATACTCGTCCTCGCGAGCCCTTTCGACCAGCATAGCCCTTTTTGGGGTGGTGGCCCTGGTCACGGTAGTGATTGCCCAGCCGCCTGGACAAAACGACCGCTTCAAACGGGAAAACCCGTCGAATTCGAATGATCAACGCTCGACGAACCGACGACCCTCGATTCAAGGAACTGGGCGAGGACGCGCACCGAACATCCGTTTTCTGGACACGAACCGCAACGGCACGGTCGACAAACCTGAATTCGTACGATTTCTTTCTCGGATGAGGCAGACGCCGAACCAGGCCCAGGTCGCCGATTTTCTTTTTCGACGTTTGGATAGTGACGGTGATGGCTCACTGGACACCCGTGAACTATCCAAGTTCGGGCAACTGAGACAACAACGACCTGAGGGAAACAACCGACGTCGCTCCAATGGGCCTCGACAAAACCCGTTTCCTGCATTCGTCAGCCTGCTCGAACGCAATTCTTCCCAGGTCACAACAACAACTTCGACGAAGACGCAAACATTGAGCACCGAACAGACGGAATTCTTCAAGGCCAAGATCCGACCCGTGTTAGAGGCAAAATGCTACAACTGCCACTCCTCCGCGGCGCCTCAGTTGCGTGGTGGTCTGAGAGTGGACATGAAACATGGACTGCTGACTGGAGGTGAAAGTGGGCCGGCGGTCATAGCTGGCGATCCGGACGAGAGCCCTCTTTACCTCGCTCTTATTGGCGACTCGTACTCGCAGATGCCGCCCAACGAACGGCTTCCCGATTCGGTGTTAGACGACTTTAAATACTGGATCCAAAATGGGGCAGTGGATCCACGTGTGGACGCGATGCTCTTCCTGCAAAAACAATCTCAGTCCGAAATCAATATCGAAGAGGGCCGAGAGCACTGGTCGTTTCAGCCGATTCGCGATGTGCAAACTCCTCGGTCGAGTGACGACCGATGGTCGCAAAGTGACATAGATCATTTTGTCTGGGATGCCATGACCGAAGTGGGGCTACATCCAGTCGCTGACGCTGATCGCCGAACACTCATCCGCCGTGTAACCTTCGACCTGATCGGCCTTCCACCGACTCCAGCAGACATCAAGGCATTCGTCAGTGACTCGCAATCGATCGACCAGGCTATAGCCACGGTCGTCGATCGGCTCCTTGATTCTCCTCAGTTCGGAGAGCGATGGGGGCGGCATTGGTTGGATGTTGCCCGTTACGGTGAGTCGAGTGGCAAAGACGTTAATTTTTCGTATCCGAATGCGTGGCGATACCGTGACTATGTCGTTGATGCATTCAACGACGATAAACCGTATGACGATTTTCTACGTGAACAGATTGCTGGCGACTTACTAAGAGCGAGCAACGATGCCGAGCGGGCCGAACATCTGATTGCCACGGGCTACTTGGCCGTTGGCACGCGCTCGCCTAACGAATCTGATCTGAAAAAATTCCTACTCGAAAACGCGGACGAACAGATCGATGCTCTATCGCGTGGACTGCTTGGTTTGACGATCGCCTGTGCCCGTTGTCACGACCACAAGTTTGACCCCATTCG
Organism: Planctomycetaceae bacterium; assembly: GCA_012959465.1. GTDB lineage: Bacteria > Planctomycetota > Planctomycetia > Pirellulales > Pirellulaceae > UWMA-0346. Next base: position 3,659 of record DUDC01000078.1, on the reverse strand, counting down.
CCAGAGCGACTATTACGCATTGGCGGGGATCTTTACGAGTACCGAGACGCTATTTGGTGGTGTCCGTGGTCCGCAAGTGCGGCAAGCGACGGAATTTGTTTCCCTTCCGACGTCCTTGGATTTCCCCGACCCGGCGCCGCTCGCTGACGACGGCTACGCTATCCTCGAAGAGCGACTGGAAGAGCTGCGTAAAGAAAGACAAGAATTGGGACCGAGGAATAGTCAGAACCAGCAAGCAAATCGGCGGATATCCATCCGAATCTCCCAGGCCGAAGCGCGACTCGCCGCCTACAACGAAGACGGCAGTAGCAAGCACCGCGCTATGGGAGCCCGGGACTGGCAACCATCCGACTTGCCGATCTTGATCCGCGGTGACCTGGACAAGCCAGCCGAAATCGCAGTAAGGGGTTTTCCAGAAGTCCTCCGCGGGGAACATCCACCTCAGATTCGACGGGGAAGCGGCAGGCTAGAACTGGCAGAATGGCTCACCGATCCAGACCATCCATTAACGTCTCGCGTCATGGTCAATCGAATTTGGCAGAAGTTGTTTGGTCGCGGTATCGTCTCTACTCCGGATGACTTTGGAACGACCGGAGAGAGTCCATCGCATCCGGAGCTCTTGGATTACCTCTCCCAGCGTTTTATGGACAACGATTGGTCGACCAAACAACTGATCCGCGACATCGTACTCAGTCGCGTCTATCGTCTCTCGGCCGACAACCGGCCACAATTCGCTGAAATTGACCCCGATAACCGATGGCTATGGCGCCATCGGCCCAAACGTCTGGAAGCCGAGGCAATTCGAGACGCGATGTTGTTTGCCAGTGGCGAGTTGCGATTGAATCGCCCCGTCGGTTCCGCTATGGCGCGATTCGAAGGCGTGCCAACGCAATTTCTACAATTTGTCTTGGCCGGCCAAGAACAGGCGCGAGCGAGTGCGATGCGGCTCGAAACAGAATTGCAGAATCGAGGTCGACGGTATGGACCAGGATCGAACACGACCAGTCGATTCAGCGGTCGCACCAATTTCGGCATGCTCCGTCAACTCCGTCAATACGGAATCAACACATCGGCCGACACTCTCTTTCCAGAGCAGAATCACCGCTCGATCTACCTGCCAGTCGTGCGTGGCCAGGTCAATGAGGCTCTAGCTGCGTTCGACTTCCCCGATCCGGCCTTGGTAACCGGACAACGCGACACGACAACCGTTGCCACGCAGGCGTTATATACACTGAACGACACATTTGTCATTCAGCAATCTGAGAAGATGGCCGTGCGATTGGGGAAGCATGCGTCGACCTATGACGACGGGATTGACCTAGCTTTTGAATGGACGTTGGGCAGGCAACCTAACGCTCGCGAGAAGAAGCTGGCGAAGGACTTTTTTGAAGACTGGGGTCGCGAGTCGAGTAACAGTCGCCAAGCGATACTCGGTGCTTGGGCCGCGTTCAGTCAGTCGCTTTTTGCTACAGCCGAGTTCAGGCAACTCGACTGATCAAACTCTGACCAAACCGACCACGACCTGTGAATAACACTATTGCTGGAGAGTGAACGATGGGCATTTCGAACACAACCACGGCCATTCCGACAAGTATCAGCCGACGTGACTTGCTCCGATCTGCCACTGCCGGATTCGGGTACATGGCATTTGCCGGCCTGTGCGGCCAGACGACCGAGGCGAGTGAGAACATCTTAACTCCCAAACCAAGTCACTTTGAACCACGGGCTAAACGGGTCCTGTTCCTTCACATGTCAGGCGCGCCGTCGCACCTCGATACGTTTGATTACAAACCGAAGTTACAAGCCCAAAACGGAAAACAAGTGGCAGGGAAGGGCCGTTATGGGCGACTGCTCGGCTCGCCATTTAATTTCCGCCAACACGGGGAGTCGGGCCTATGGATCTCTGATTTGTTCCCCGAAACGGCCCGTCATGCCGATAATCTCTGCTTGCTGCGTGGGTTGCACACCGATCAGCCAGCTCACCCGCAAGCCACGATGCAGTTGCACACAGGTAGCGCTCAGTTCGTTCGGCCGTCGCTCGGCGCCTGGACTTTGTATGGCTTGGGTACCGAAAACGAGAATCTACCTGGCTTCATCTGCATCAGTCCGCCACGTAATGCAGGCAACTATGGCAGTAGCTTTCTGCCCGCCATTTATCAAGGCACTCCGATTGGATCACCTGGTCGCGGGCCGCGAAGTGGGGGTGGAGTATTAGAGTTGGCCAATATCAGTAACCCGCGTCTAAGCCAATCGAAGCAGAAGATTCAGTTAAACCTCGTCCAGGCTCTCAACAAGACAAAGATGCGCGACCGTCGTGATGACTCGCACGTGGAAGCGGTGATCGCCGCGAATGAACTCGCTTTTCGCATGCAGGACGTCGTTCCAGAAGTAATGGATGTTGGTGATGAATCGGGTGAAGTACAAGCCAAGTACGGGATCAATGAGCGAGCGACACAACAGTTCGGAAGACAGTGTTTGTTGGCGCGACGATTCTTGGAATCAGGTGTTCGTTTCGTGGAGATTGTTCACAATGGCTGGGACCAGCACACCCAACTTCGTGAAAAACATGCCTCCCAAGCCCTCGCCGTGGATCGTCCCATCAGCGGCCTACTCCAGGACCTGAAGGATCGCGACTTGTTGAAAGACACGCTGGTTCTGTGGGGTGGCGAATTTGGTCGAACGCCAACCGCCCAGGGAACGGACGGTCGCAATCACAACAACAAGGGCTTCACGATGTGGATGGCCGGCGGGGGTGTTAAACCCGGATTCTCATACGGTGCCACCGACGAATACGGCGCAGAGGCGGTAGAGGGCAAGATGCACATTCACGATCTACACGCCACGATCCTTCACCTGCTCGGGATGGACCATACCAAGCTCACTTACCGCTACGCGGGTCGTGATTTCCGGCTAACCGACGTCCACGGAAATGTCGCACACGAGATCATGGCATAGTATCCGGCGGTCCAACGATTCGAGTCCGGAGGACAAGGGGTACCACGGATTATCGCAGCACGGATTATCGCACCACGGTCATGTAAGAGAGTCGATCGAGATGTTGGTTCGGATCGAACAGTACCAGTTGGAGCAATTCTCGCGATTCCTCAACAAATTGCGTTCCATCAACGAATCGAATAGCGATGCCCGTTACTTGTTGGATGAAAACCTGAGCATCGTTAGTTTTCTCGACTCCGATTTCACAATCGTTAACAGTGTACTCGCCAAACATGACTATGGCGGTCACGACCTAGTGAAACTGGTCGTTGCCAGTGAGCTGTTTAGATCAAGGTGACTCACGACACATCAGCCGGCACGCGCGAGCAGCCTAGCGTCCATCATTTCTTTACCATCTTGGCGAACCACCAATACAAGCACAATCACACCTTCAGGATTGGCAACTTCTCGTACTTGGTTCCGATCACGTCGGCTGCATCCCAGCCCAACCAGTCTTCGAGCACGGTGGCGTAGACCCTGCGGAAGTCGATCCGATGACGTATGTCACCGTCGTTCAGATCGTCCAAATTCGGCAGCTCGCCATGCAGGCCGGATTGAACAGGGCCGGCCAAGAACATCGGTGCCGCTGCACCATGATCGGTGCCCTTGCTGGCATTTTCCTGCACTCGGCGGCCAAACTCGCTGAACGTCATCGTCAAAACGCG
>DUDC01000077.1 GCA_012959465.1 Planctomycetaceae bacterium | reverse complement strand
CAATGGCGGGATCGTTGGGGTCGGGAAACGTCGAAAAACCGTCACCGCCGGACCAGGGATCAAGGAAGACTTGTTGCCACTTATCAACGCCACCAGATGTAAATCTCGCCGACGCCGGGCCGACAAACGACGCATTGTCTTGGGTTCCTCCCCAGATCTGAAACGGCTTCTGGTCGTCCAAGTATATCCGGTAGAATTCAGCAATTGGCAGGTTGTTCAGGTGTAGCCATGTTTGCGCACGATCCCACGACAGATAGACGCCTCCATCATTTCCGAGCAGCACACGCTCCGGGTGTTCTGGGTCAATCCAGATATCATGCACATCCAGATGCATGCCAATGCCCGTATGAGGATGTAGCCGAAATACACTTGCGTCGCTCTTGTTGATCGCGAAACCGCCTTCGCCCTCAAAAGTCTTTCCTCCATCACGAGAGATGATCAGCCGCAAGCCGCCGACGTACACGTGGTCGGCGTCGTCCGGTGCAACTCGAAGGTCGCAAAAGTCCCATCCGATATAAGTCGGGACATAGCCGACATGAGTCCGTTTCCAGGTTTCACCGAAGTCGTTCGAGCGAAAGAGAATAGAAGCGTTTCCACGTCGGGCCAATTGAGGAGAGGAACGATCCGCCATGAGGGCATAGATGACGCCGGGCTGAGACGTCGATGCGTCGATCGCAATTCGGTCGACTTCCTGGTCCAGCAATCCACCGGCCAGTCGTTTCCAATGCTCACCCTGGTCATCGCTGCGGTAGACGCCGCTTTCCGGTCCATTGCTTCGATCCCACGACGTGGCATAGAGCCGATTAGAATCCGTCGGGTCGAGGACGAGGTCGACGAATGCGACTCGATCACCTTTGGACAGGACGCGCCTGAAGGACTTGCCACCGTCCGTTGTTTTGTAGATGCCCCGTTGACCGCCCACCCTCATTCGTCCCATGGCAGCGATGTAAACAACGTTGGGGTCAGCCGGGTCGATCACGATTTTTCCGATATGAGCGCTCTCGTGGAGGCCCATATTCGTCCAGTTCTTTCCCGCGTCTGTCGATTTGAAGACACCCGTCCCAGCGAATGAACTTCCTGAAAGGTGGCACTCGCCGGTGCCGACCCAGATCGTATCTGGGTCACTAGGTGCGACAGTAATATCGCCAACGGCAAACGTTGATTCGTGTTGGAAGATTGGCTTCCACGTTAATCCACCGTTGACCGTTTTCCAGACACCCCCAGCCCCGACGCCGACGTAGAGAGTACTGAGGTCACCTCGAGGTGCGTCGATGGATTCAATCCGGCCGCCGGCGAATTTCGGTCCCAGCGTCTGCCAGGCAAGTTGCTTAAACAGAGAATTCTCCGCCATCTCTCGATGTTGCACCCAAGACTCGAGACGGGCCTCGCCGCCAATTCGCGGCTGTTGGCCATGGATACTGAGGGAAGACGAAAAAACCAGCATCGCCGAAAGAAGAGAACTCGGGAGTTTTGATAGGTTTATGTTCATGACGATATCGTACAAAACCGAAACGGCGGAAACAACGAGCGTCAGATGACCTGTGGTGCAACGATCATTCGAGAGGGTTGGCGGTGGTGTCTGGCAAGACTCTGCTGTAATAATGTCACCATGGGCCTTTCCTTGCGCTGAATTTGAGCCGTAGGCGCTAGCCTCGGGTTTTGTAAATTCACAAAGAGAATCCTAAAAGACCCGACGCTAGCGCGTTCGGATCAGACAAGACACTGGCAAAGCCAGTGCCACACATTAACTCATCACAAATCGACACCAAAATGAAGATTGTCAGTGCAGAAGAAGTTCACGCAGCACTACAATTCCCCGAGCTGATTGACGCGTTGCAGGAGGCTTTCTCGAAAGAGTTTACGATGCCGCCGCGGGCGGTGTTCCCACTTGACGAAAACACCGAGAATTATGACGCGTTTGCCTTGCTGCCGTCGTGGAACGACAGTGTGATATGCGTGAAAGCGTTCACTTATTTCCCAAGTCCCGCCGCCGGGTACAAATCGCTCTACTCCAAGATCATGTTGTTCGATCGCCAGCACGGCGAACCTCTGGCATTGGTCGACGGAACGACGGTGACCTTTTGGCGTACCGCAGGGATCTCTGGGTTGGTTTCTCGGCTGCTTTCTCGCCAGGATTCGGAAAGCCTGCTGCTACTTGGCACAGGGAACTTATCGACCTACATCATTCGCGCTCATGCCAGCGTACGTGACCTCAAACGCATTGTGGTTTGGGGACGTACCAAATCGAAAGCGGAAGGCGTCGTCCAACAAATGGCTGCTGAGTTCCCGGAGATCGAATTTGCTGTTGTCGAGGACGTCCAAGCTGCCTGCCAAACAGCCGATATCGTGGTCAGTGCCACCGGATCTCACGAGCCGGTTGTGCGAGGAGATTGGATCAAGCCGGGGACTCACACCGATTTCATCGGCAACCACCACGCAACGAAGCGTGAATGCGATACAGCGTTGGTGGTCAAAGCGAAACTGTACGCCGATAGCCGTGACAATTGTTTCAAAGAAGCTGGCGAGATCTTAGTACCCATTTCTGAAGGTGTCATCACGCGGGAATCGGTGGTTGGCCAACTGACTGAAATGTGTAAGGGGTGTGTTCCGCTACGCGAATCGAACAGCGAGATCACCTTGTTCAAGTCAGTCGGTATGCCACTCAGCGATTTGGTGGGAGCGAACTGTGCATACCAGGCGTCGATGGACACGTAGGGCCCCAGCGGTGCCAACCCACGGAACGCGTGTTGAGCCGGGTGACAATTCCGGCCGCGAATGCGGCCATGCATGTAGCCGTGGGCTACGTGCTTTCGACTCTTCGCGGCTAATCAGATTTGTGAGTAACGACAAGGCTATCGACCCCTGCCACCACAGCCGATCTGATTGTCTGCTGAAGACCCCGTCAACTCGAGCACTGACGCATCGCCTGGTCATAAAGATGCCGAACGGCTCGCCCGCTTATTGTCTCTTTCTTTTCTAATTCGGCGCGGATTAGCTCGATGGCCTTTGCATGCGATGTATCGCTCAACAAGTATTCAGTCTTGTCCAACAAACGGCGTTCCAGTCGCTCACGCTGCCGTTCCGACGAGGCTCGTTGCTGCAACATTCGTTTAACGTCTCGCAAGTCCTGAGCAGCCCCCTGCTGGCAATACGTACCGGTATAGTGGGATTCTGCGACCATTCCAGCAAGCAGGATAAGCACATCGTCTTGGAGGGCGTCTTTGGACGCTCGCGACCGCCCTTTTTTCATCTCGCATACACCCAACCGCGTTCCGCCCATCCTCTGCGATGGCGAAAGTGTGACCTTCTGAACCGTTCGCCCCACCGCCAACGCCATCACAGCGTGACCAGCCTCGTGGTAGGCCGTCGCTGTGAGCTTCGACTTGGATCGGTTGGTCGAGTCCCGTTCCGAATCCCTGGCGGAGATATCTGTCTTCGATACGGGGTCGTTCATAGGTGCGAGTATACATGAGAGACTTGTCGGCCGGAAACCGGACATCGCACACCCGCGGTTACTTCTTTCGTCGGGCACGAATCTGCTGCTGTTTCATGAACTCGTCAATGACTGCGGGGTTGTTGCGATTGACGAACGGTTCCAATGCCAAGTCATTCGTTCGTTTCATCTGCTTTCTCAGTACGTTACGCATCTGCTCAATTTCGGTTTGATACCGCTTGTCGGAAATCAAGTTGTTCAGAGCTCCGGGGTCCTTCTCAAAATCGAAAAACTCTTCCAAGACCCGGTGTTCAAACAACTCAACACGAGCAGCGATTACCGAACTGGACTCTCCCGCCTCCTGCATGGCTTTGAAAGTCAGGCCGCTAGTCGAGTCCATCCGCATCGCATCAGTCTTGCCGGCCCAAAAATTGACGATATAGCCAAATCGTTTATTTTGCACACACCGCATCGGAAAGCACCTGCGGGCAAATGTCTTATGAAATTCCGAGAATACATATTCTCGCCCCTGTTGCTTCTTTCCCAACAACAGTGGCAAGAAACTAGATCCATCCATATCGGAAACGCTTTCCAGGCCGGTAGCCTCCAGTATCGTGGGCATGAAATCGATTCCCGAAATACAATGCTCCGAGTCGACCACTCCCGGTGACACTTTCCCAGGCCATTTAACGATCCACGGTGTTTTGGTGCTATTGAGATAACAATTGGCCTTGGCGAACGGTACTGCCATTCCGTTGTCACTGATAAACATCACGATGGTATTCTCGGCCATCCCGCTGTCTTCCAAGGCCTTGATCACCGCCCCAACGGTTTGATCGCATCGATACACCGAGGTGTAGTACTCGGCCAATTCCTTGCGAACGGCAGGCAGATCGGGCAGGAAGTTTGCGGTGGGAACTTCTCCGCTCGTGAATTGGCGAGTGAACTTGGGCAGATCGTGTCCCCATGCTCTCTGCTCTTGATCACTCCCGGCAAAAGGGCGGTGAGGGTCATGGGAGTTGGCCATCAAGAAGAATGGTCTCTTGCGCTCCTTGGCTAGATCGAAAAACGTTTTTGAATACTCATAATACCGATCTGGCGATCTGCCGATCCCGGCACCAGAGGCCAAATCGGCTTCCGTGACATAATAATCCCAGTGATATTTGTGCTTGGGCCTTAAATGCACTTCCTTCCCCAAGATGCCATTCAAGTAACCGGCCCGATGGAGATTTTCCTGCAGAGTTGGCACATCATCGGCGATCGGGTCAAATCCTTCCGCGCCGTTGCGATGCGGAAACCGCCCGGTCATGATTGATTGACGACTCGGTTGGCAAACGGCAATGTTGACATGAGCGTTCGTAAATCGCATTCCACGTGATGCAAGTTTGTCAATATTGGCCGTGATGCTGGGTATTTCACAACCATAACAGCCGACGGAATCGTAATTGAGATCGTCCGCAGTAATTAACAGAACGTTCGGAGAGTCTGTGGCCTGACCGGTTTGCAAACCGCTGCAGACGCTCAGCGCAAAAACAAGAACACTGACCGTTTGGGCAGAATAGTTTCTGGAACATATGGACCGGTTCATGCTCGATCTGCGTCCTTAAATATGGAGGTGACGATGACAGGATCAGCCTGCGGACAGACAGAACATTCTAGACTTTCGCGCCCGAGTTCTCGACAGGCCAGCCGGTCTCCATGTGTGGCACTGGCTTCGCCAGTGCTTTGCGTGAGGCACGCGCTCGTGTCCCCATGCATCGTCCCGGAACCTCGAACATCGCCGCACTATTCTACCGCATGGCGAACACTATTGAGTCGCATCTTGCCTCGTTGTGACCAACGTCAAGGTTACTGCGAAGCATGCTAGGAGAAGAAGCACCAATATGGTCTGCCATAGGTGAATTCTGAGTTGCAAATCGAAGGCGAGGTCAAGTTCCAGCGGTGCGTTCTCGGCGACTTGCACACTGCGGCCGAACGTGTAGATAGTGCCTTCTTCCGGCAAGCTAAGAATAATTGCCTGTGGAGCAGGAACTGTCATGCGTTGATGCTGGACCAGACGGCTCGCAATACGCAGCTGCAAAATCTTCAATTTCACATTGGTCAGGGAAGGAAGTGCGCGACAAGTTACCGCACTCCAAAGGTGTTTACGGGGAAACTTCCTTAAAGTCCCACAATTTCTCGCGGCCCCGCTTATCCATGAACCGGATCACTTGCACGTCCACTGCTGTTTTTTCGGCGGGGAGATACAGCCGGATAACGCTGACTTTGCCTTGAATGGGCAAGGG
>DUDC01000076.1 GCA_012959465.1 Planctomycetaceae bacterium | reverse complement strand
CGATGTAGTCGTTTGTGGTCCCAAGGGTGTGTTCAAGACACGTCCCGTGAAACCGGGGGAGTATGTGCTTTTGTTCACATCGCCCCGGCAGGTAAATCGAGGGTTCCGATCTTCATTCGAAGTCCCGCTCAGAAAGATAATCCGCCTGACGGTGCCGGAGGAAAACGTACCGGTCACGGTCGAGGATGCCAAGACGGACGAGACAGATGTAAAGAGCTATGTTCAGATGATGCTCGATGGTAGCGCATTGAGACCCAAGCCAAAGATTGAGGGATTGTTTAGGCATAAGGATACGGATAGCGTCGTCCGCGAATTGTTGCAAATTGCAAACGACCCCAAAGCACCGTATGCGTGGCTCGAAACGGTCATCTCGGCACTCGGCCATGTAACGGATCGACAGGAAGTCCTCAGTACGCTTGTCAGCCTCCTTGATTCGTCTGCTGGAGATCAAATGGCGACCTGTTTTGTGATTCGGGCGTTTGAGAACTCAACTCACGAATCGAAGGCGATCATCTCGATCTTGCGTCCCTACCGGAACGATCCACATTTTCGCATCCGTTGGGCAACCTATTACACGTTGTTACAACTCGGTAACAAAGATGAGAGTAATCGAAGTCTGATCGCACCATTGCTGATCGACATGCTGGACGATCCTTGGTTCCGCATTCGCTCGGATGTCTCGGGCGTTCTCGGGCGATGGGGGGTCGAGGCGGCACTTCCTGGCCTCCGTGAGAGGCGGCAGGACAATTTAGGGCAGGTTCGTGTTTGGGCAGCGTGGGCGGAATGGAAAGTCACCGGAAACTCCGATTGGGCAATCGCCTTGATGACCACACAGTTGTATGGGGACACCTACTCCGGAAAATGGGAGGCCGCATACCTGCTCAACGAATTCGAGACTCTGCCGCCGCTCACGAAGAAAGTGCTGCGAGAGGCGACAAAATTCGAGGTGAAGTCGCCTTATGTGGGTGCGATGTACGAGAGAAATCGCATCAAGCGAGCCGCGATCGCCACACTCAAGAAATTTGCTGAAACGGACGGTTGACCTCGCCATTGGTGCTTCAAAGTAGCAGGCAGACTCCCGGTCGGGTGGTCCCCTGTTGCGCATGGTGCGCCAGCCTGGTAACACGGATGCAATCCACTGTGATTTGGGGCATAATGTGCGGATTGGTGGTTCTCCGGAGAACTGCGTATGCTCCTCGATCACAGCCAGGTTAGGAATCGTAATGCGGCGTCTCGATTGTTGTTCATTGTTGTTGATTTCACTCGTTTGGATGGGATGCGGCAAGGGTGAGAGTTCGGGCCCGCGTGGTACTGACGTTGGTTCGACTGGTGAGTCCGTTACGATCAAAGGCACGATCGGATATTCAGCGCTCACACTGACGAACCCTTTCTTCAAGGTCATTGCCGACACGATGACCGAAGAAGCATTGAAACACGGCTACGAACTGATCGTCGTATCAGGTGAACGAGATGTGAAAACACAGGCGGACCAGATCGATGACTTCATCGTGAAGGGCGTGGCCGCAATTATCCTGAATCCGTGCGATTCAAAATCGATTGGACCGGCAATCAAACGGGCCAACGAAAAAGGGATCCCCGTCTTTACGAATGACCTGGCATACGACGGTAAGGACGCGAAAGTCGTTTGTCATGTGGCCACCGACAACCTTCAGGGCGGGAGACTGGCGGGGGATGCCATGGTGCTAATGCTCAAAGAGACCGGCGGAGATGTTGCGGTCTTACATTTCCCGCAAGCCGAATCCTGCCAACTTCGCGTTAAGGGCTTCACCGAGAAGCTAGCCGCTCACAATGCCGTGGACGGTAACCCACAAATCAATATCGTTTCCACCCTGGACGGAGGTGGAGCTCGTGAAGAGGGCTTCACTGCAGCCAAGGACGCATTGGGTGCCAATCAGGATCTCGCCGCAATCTTCGCGATCAATGATCCCTCGGCACAGGGCGCGCGCGCGTATCTGGAGTCCGTGGGGAAAGAAGATCAGGTTCGCATCATCGGATTTGATGGGTTTATTACTGGCAAGCAGGCGATTCTGGAAGGGAAGATTGTCTGCGATCCTATTCAGTTTCCCGATCAGATCGGCGCAATCACGATTGAGATGATTGTCAAGCACTTCGACGGTGACGATGTCGAACCAGAGATTCTGATCCCGTCGGAACTCTATTACAAAGCGGATGCAGAGGCAGATCCCGCGCTGCAACAGAAAGAGTAAGCCCCGGATCGCAACGGCCATTTGACGACATTTCCTTCGGACTCCAGACATCTGTGAATTCTGCGACACCGACCGCTGACGCACCGCTGTTAGAGATGCAGGGAATCCAGAAGTCGTTCCCCGGAGTCCATGCGTTGTCCGGCGTCGATTTGGTGTTACAGAAAGGCGAAGTGCTGGCGCTGTTGGGCGAGAACGGCGCCGGGAAGAGCACGCTGATTAAGATCCTCGCCGGAGCACATCGCGCGGATCGTGGAATGATGCGGATCTCTGGTGATCCAGTGACATTGGCCTCTCCGGCCGCGGCGATCTCCGCAGGCGTGGGTGTTATCTACCAAGAATTCAATTTGGTACCTGGACTTTCTTCCTGGGAGAATATCTTCCTTGGTCGAGAGGAGGGATCCCTTTTCGTACGACGTACGGCCGAGCGGAAGCGAGCCAGCGAAATTTTTGAGCAGATCGGCGCTCGAATCCCGATTGATGCACCGTGTGGTCAACTTTCAATTGCCCAACAACAAATGGTCGAAATTGCCAAAGCGCTCTCTCAAGAAGTCCGCATTATGGTGATGGACGAACCCTCGGCAGCACTCACACCTCAGGAGGTGGACAAACTATTCGCCGTGATAAATCGGCTACGGGACCGTGGAATTGGCATTATTTACATTAGCCACCGCCTTGATGAGATTGCGAGAATCGCAGACCGCGTAATGGTCTTGCGAGACGGGAAATACGTGGCCGATCGATTGATATCCGATGTAACACGTTCCACGATGATTGAATGGATGGTTGGCAGGACGATCGATGACGAGTTTCCAAAACGCTCGGTGAGCATCGGCGATACGCGACTACAGTTAAAAAAACTACGGCGCGAGCCGAGTGTTCGAGATGTAACATTGGAAATCGCCCGAGGCGAAATAATCGGCGTGACAGGATTGGTCGGCGCCGGACGCACCGAGTTAGCGCGACTGGTGTTTGGTGCCGACCCGATGGAGGGCGGGGAAGTATGGCTGGATGGCAGACGATTGAAATTGCATTCGCCTGGTGACGCCATTCGCGCAGGAATCTGCCTGTTAACCGAAGACAGAAAACACCAAGGATTGGTGTTGGGGCTGTCGGCATCTGCTAACTTTGCTTTGCCGAATCTCGCCATGCTCTCCACGCTAGGTTGGGTCCGTCACCGCCAGGAACGAGACCGGTTTAGACACTATGTCGACACGTTGAAAATTAGGTTATCGAGTCCCGATCAACTCGCGGGCCATCTGTCTGGAGGTAATCAACAAAAACTCGTCTTGTCAAAGTGGTTGGAACAAAACTCGGAAGTCATCATCTTCGATGAACCCACACGTGGTGTCGACGTTGGTGGTAAGTATGAGATTTACACCTTGATGAACGAATTGGCTCGACAAGGCAAAGCTATCATGATGATTAGCTCCGAGTTGCCGGAAGTGCTCGGCATGAGCGATCGGATTATCGTCATGCATGAAGGTCGTATTACGGGGACGGTAGACAACGTCGGAGACGCGACGCAAGAGACTTTGATGGACTTGGCGGTGGGATAACAAAAAAATGTCAAATGAGAGTTCGCTGCGCAGCCGACTGTTCGCCGACTATGGGATGTTCTTCGTCCTGGCCGTGTTGGCGTCACTGTTCAGTTTCCTCACCTACAAAGAACAGCATCCCACGGGAAGCGATGCTGGTCGACAGGTTGCTGAAATCGTTGAGGAGTCGAGGGAAGGTCCTCTCCACGTTATGATCGTTGCACGTGGCACGGCGGAAGATCGGGAGTTTACTAGCGCTGCCCGCGAGGGACTCGCATCGAACGGGGTCACCGTGGTGGCGGTGGTGAACGGCGAACCTCGAGACGTACGTCTCGAGGTCGAACGGCTCTCGGAAGACGGGCAATCTGTCGATCTGATTGTTGCAAACGACGTCGCCTCGCGGTGGACTGTGTACGACCGCATTCCAGAATTGAAAATGACGCCACGCGTCACGCCGCGACCATATTACGGCGCGGACTTCCTGAAGTCGTCCAATTTGATTGGAGTCGCCAATCAGACCGCCATCTATGCGATTATCGCCATCGGAATGACGATGGTGATTGTGACGGCTGGGATTGACCTCTCGGTCGGGTCGCTTGTGGCTTTGGCCGCCGTGAGTTCGGCGCTGTTTATACGAGAGTCTGGTGGGGTCGATGCAAGTTCTGCCGTCGTTATAGCAGGTGTTATCGGCGGCATTCTGCTCTGTTGTCTACTCGGCGCCTTCAATGGTGTGATGGTCACGGTTTTTCAATTGCCACCGTTTATTGTCACATTGGCGATGATGATGATGGCCAGTGGTCTAGCATTTCGACTCTCCAGTGGTCGATCGATTGCCGAGTTGCCAGAATCATTCTTCGCGCTGGGTGGAGGTCGCTTGATGGGTGTACCCAACCCAGTGTGGCTGATGGTGGGTCTCTATGTGGTGGGACACATTCTGATGTCGAGGACGGTACTTGGACGCTACATTTACGCGATTGGCGGAAATGAAGAGGCCGCCCGCTTGTCCGGTGTACCTGTGAAACGCACACTACTTGCCGTCTACACCGTTTGCGGCGCACTCGCTGGCCTCGGTGGAGTGGTCTTGGCCTCGCAGTTAGAAGCGGGTGACCCTAAGTTCGGTGACAAGTATGAACTACACGTAATCGCCGCGGTTGTTGTCGGCGGTACATCGTTGATGGGTGGCCAGGGGAAAGTGCTGGGAACGTTAATCGGGGCCTTTATCATTGCCGTCATCAAGAACGGCATGAATTTAACGAACGTCGACCCCTTCAATCAGAAAATCGTCTTGGGTGGAGTCCTATTGCTTGGTGTCCTCATTGACACAATGAAACGACGCCCTGAAATTCTAACTCGACTGTTTTCCCAACGGGGCTAAAGAATCGCAATGTTGCTTGGCAATTCCGCACGGCTGAGACGATAATCGACCACGGTTTCACAACCAATACGTTTTCCACCTCATTCACTAGAAAGTGTCGCCATGTGGATCCGATCTGCGATTCGATTTGGAGTGGTCATGCTCGGTCTGCATGCTTCTTTGCTCTGTGCGGACGACTGGTCATTCCACGTGAGGTTCCAACAGGAGGTTGCCGGTGGATCCGGTCGATTCCACCGCCTGACGCGGGAAGAGAAATGGCGACCTGAAGAAACTGCCATTATCGTTTGCGACGTGTGGGATCTTCATCATTGTCTGAACGCCGTTCACCGACTGAACCAGTTCACGCCGCGGTTAAACGAAGTCTTGAAGCATGCCCGCGGGCGGGGCGCGATCATCATTCACTCGCCAAGTGACTGCATGCCCGCGTACAAGGATCACTCCGCCCGCACCAGGGCGTTGGAGGCTCCGCTGGCTGACAACCTGCCGACCGATATGGGACTGTGGTGTTCGGCCATTCCAGAGGAAGAGCGGGCCGTCTACCCAATCGATCAGTCCGACGGTGGCGAAGACGATGATCCGGCCGAGCACGCTCGCTGGGCCGTTAAATTGTCGGCCCTCGGCCGTAATCCGGGCACACCCTGGAAGACTCAATCGAAGCAGATCGAAATTGATGCAGAGCGCGACTACATCAGCGATCGAGGTGACGAAGTGTGGAACATTCTCGAGCATCGAGGGATAAAGAATGTCATCCTCACGGGCGTACACGTCAACATGTGCGTGCTAGGGAGACCCTTTGGATTGCGGCAGATGGCCCGCAATGGCAAGAATGTTGTCCTGATGCGGGATATGACGGACACCATGTACAACCCAAAGCGCTGGCCTTTTGTCAGTCATTACACCGGAAATGACCTGATCATTGCCCATATCGAGCGGCATGTGGCGCCGACCATCACAAGCGATCAGATTCTCGGTGGAGCACCGTTTGTGTTTCACGATGATCATCGACCACACCTGGTCATTGTCTGTGCCGAAGACGAATACAAGACAGCGGAGACATTGCCGCCGCTGGCGCTGAAGTACTTGGGCCGCGATTTTCACGTCAGCTACGTCTGGGGCAGCGAAACAGAACGCAACTTGTTACCAGGAATTGAGGTCCTCGACGAAGCCGACGCAATGCTGGTCTCCGTCCGCCGTCGAACACTGCCAACCGAGGCAATGGCTGTCGTGAAGCGGTTTGTCGCCAAGGGGAAACCGGTGATCGGTATTCGAACAGCCAGTCATGCGTTCAGCCTGAGAAACAACCGGGCTGGTGCTGGCCAGGACGACTGGCCGGAATTCGATTCAAACGTCTTCGGTGGCAATTACACAAACCACTATGGCAACAAACTTGTCGCATCGGCTTATCGAGCGATGTTGGTTCCTCATTCCATCGTCAACGGAATGGAAAAAAGGCCATTTCGCACGGGCGGATCGCTCTACAAGACCTCGCCACTTGAAAAGGGTACAACGACCTTACTCCTTGGAAGTGTCGACGGACAACCGGCTGAGCCCGCTGCGTGGACCTATTTGAGAGACAATGGCGGCCGCTCGTTCTACACCTCGCTGGGACATGTCGACGACTTTAAGAATGAACAGTTCATCCGGCTCTTGGTCCAGGGGATTTATTGGGCCAACGGAATTCCAGTCAATGAGCAAGTGTTTCAGAAAAGCGACAGCTATTGGGCAACCACCAACGTCCCCGATGGCCCGCATAGTGAAACGGCGTGGTACCGATGTGTACTTCGCCTCTCCGGTCCGTGGGCCAGTGACTTCAGTGTTGATGTGCCGTCCTCCGCTAGCGTCTGGTTGAACGGCGTCTCGCTCACCAAGGACAGTGATGCGGCGGCCGACGCATTGTTGGTTGATGACGCCAACTTGTTGGTTATTCGCACCGAGTCGGGCCTCACGGTGGCGCCAACGATTCGTTCCAAGAGTCGCACGAAGATCCTTGAAGGAACTTGGCAGTTCCGAATTGGCGACAGAGAAGAATGGTCGAATATGCCTCTGCCAGCAAAGTTCGGTGCCGGCAGCGACATTGTCTTCAGCGACTAGAAATTATTTTCGTTGGGAAAGAATGTGTGGCACTGGCTTTGCCAGTGTTGATTTGGTACCTGTCATGCAGCGAATTCGCAGCACTGGCAGAGCCAGTGCCACACATTGGACCGAACTGACAACTCGCCGCCGTTAATCTTCGGCGCGGCTTCCGTCGCCACACATCTTGACGATTTTGGGATCGAATTGAGCGACCACGTCGACCAAGTCACGTTGGCGATCCATCACATCGTGGATGTTCTTGTAAACACCCGGAACCTCATCCGCTCCGGCCGACAGGACGTGGACACCTCTGCGTCGAAGATCTTCACGAACGGCTTTGAAATTGTACATATCTTTCGCCTTTTTCCGTGACATTCGCCGTCCGGCGCCGTGAGATGCCGAATCCAGCGATTCCGAGTGTCCTTTGCCGCGGACAATGAACGCCGGATCGGCCATGGAGCCGGGGATCACACCCAAATCACCGAGGCCCGCAGGGGTGGCTCCTTTGCGGTGCACAATCACCTCCTTGCCGTCGTGGGTCTCCTTCCAGGCAAAATTGTGGTGGTTCTCGACGCCGGCAATAATCTCGGCTCCCAGTAGTTTCGAGACCAATCGGTGAATCACCGCATGGTTTGCAGCGGCGTATTCGCCCATCAGGTTCATTGCCTCCCAGTACTCTTGGCCAGCTTCGGTCTTCATCTCCAACCAAGCCAATCGACCCACGTCCATATAACGGGCGGGCAGACGGGATTGAGCGATGGCGCTGTATGTCGAACAGACGGCAGCGCCAACTCCTCGACTACCGCTGTGGCTTAAAAGGGCAACGTATTCGCCTCGGTCCAGGTTCAGCTCATCGTCACGGTCTCGCAGTCTCAATACTCCGTATTCGACAAAGTGATTGCCCGAACCGGAAGTGCCAAGTTGTTTCCATGCCTTGTCTTTTCTTTGACGAGTGATCTTCGAGACGCTCCAGTCGAGGTCCATAACGTCATGGGACTGGCGCTTCTTGTATTCGACTCCGACCCCGAATCGTGTGCCGCGTTCCAGCGAATCTTGGTACCGAGCGAATTCGCTGTTGAGCGAATCGACGGACGTGTCGAGGACCGACAACTTCATTCGACAGGCAATATCGACGCCGACCGCGTAGGGAATGACGGCATCTTCACACGCCAGCACACCGCCAATTGGTAGGCCATAGCCGATATGCGCATCGGCCATCAACGCTCCCGCCACGGAAATGGGCAGTGAGCAGGCCTGCTGCATCTGACGATGCGAACCCGTGTCGATCCCCTCTTCGCCCCAAGTGCGGTAGGGCACGGGCGTGGGCGGTGAATAATCACGATCTTCGATGATCACAGCCGCCAGCGGACCAAACGCGGAATCTCCCTGGAATGTGTCGGGCGCCGCCAATACGTCGAGAATCTTCTGGCGAAGATCTTTGCCGCGAATCCGAGTGCTACCGGTCGCTTGTTGGATCGCCGTGATCGCCTGTTTGACACACGATTCTGGGACACCCAACTTTTGAAGTTGTCGACTGTTCATGACAAAGCTGTAAAAAGAGACGGACGGAGGCGAAATACAAGTGCTGTGAGCAGGGACCGACGGAAGAGTGTCAGGGTTCGCTGCTTTTATCTGTTTCGTATTGTTTCGGCAAATCCGCCATCGGCGCACTAACCCACGGTTCTTGTGGTGGAGGGTGGGCATCCTTGCGACGAGAACCGGACGCTAACGCGTGCCGGCTGAGAGACTATTTTTTAATGCCAACGCAGTAAAGGGCCTTGTCGGAGCGTAGAAAGAGTTGGCCGGTGTCGCACCAAACGACTCGCCGTTGCCCAGCTTAAACACGAGATCGCGACGTCAAAGACGGTTGAGCGGTCTACGGTAAGACTGACCGGTGATTGGCCCGCGCCTACAATAACTCCGGTATCGGACGTCCACCCTCTTGAATGATCGGAATGGGCCGGCCGCCCGAATTGACCCAATGAGCGTTTAAGTCGATGCCCAGATGCCTGAATGTGGTGGCGGCCAAATCCTGTGGACGAACCGGACTAGACGCGATCTCGCCTCCACGACTCCCAGTGGAACCGATCACCTGCCCGTGGGGTAGTCCGCCCCCAGCGACCACCATGGACATCACGCTGGTCCAATGGTCGCGACCGGCTTCCTTATTGATGACCGGCGATCTGCCAAATTCTCCCATCATGAGAATCAACGTGCTGTCCAATAACCCACGTTGATCCAGGTCGTTCACAAGCGCGTGGAGCGTTCGGTCGACTCGCGGCAGAAGTGGGGTGAGGCCCTTTGCAATTCCACCCCAGCGAACGTTGTCGCCATGATGATCGAAATAACCCCAAGCACCGCTGACAAGAACAAACGAGACCCCGGCTTCCACAAGTCGTCTCGCCAAGAGGGCCTTCTGCCCAATGCTGTCTTTCCCAAACGCACCCTTGGTTTTGTCAGTTTCTTCGTCGATCTTAAAAGCCTGTTGGACTTTACCCGAAAGGACCATTTCGTATGCCTGTCGCGTATGTCGATCGACTCGATCTAGGACCCGATGGTTGTCGATTTCGCTGCCAAAACGCTCGAATTGCTGACGAAGTTGTTCGCGATCTTGCAGTCGCTCGACGTTGATCCCTTTGGGCATGGCGAACTTACCGGCGAGTTCGTGTCCTTTCACGGGTGCAAAGTCGCTCCCCATGTCGCCCGATTCCCAGACGTCGGAAGCCCAGGAGTTTGCCAGTCCAACGAACGCTGGCATATCCGGGTCGTTAGGACCGCGAAACTTGGCAGCCACCGAGCCCATCGAGGGATAACCACCTCCATCGTTTCCGTCATTGGTTCGCCGGGCCAAAGGATTTCCGGCCTGCATTGTTATGGGGGTGTGGTTACTCGCACTACAGTCGACCGAGCGGATCACCGATAGTTTGTCGGCGATTGAGGCCTGCAACGGTAGGTGTTCACCAAATTGAATGCCAGGCACGTTGGTGGGAATCACGCCGTAGGGCCCTCGGATTTCCCGCGGAGCGCCGGGTTTCGGATCCCACATATCGATATGGCTTGGACCGCCGGATAGCCAAAAGAGAATCACCGATTTCGGCTTTGAATTGCTATTGCGCTGCTCGCTGCCTGCCGCCGTGAGTGCTAGGCCACCCAGTCCAGCCGCTCCGACTTCTAGGAACCAACGCCGGGAGCCCACTCGCAAGAGACGAGGGCTGTTTGACTGAAGCGGAGCCAGGAAGGATTGCATAGCGAAATCTCCAATCTCGAACGATCAGCAGCCACCTAAATAATCTATCAACATCCATGGATGGCTACAATCCTTTTTCGGTCGCCTCCAAGGGAAGGATTGAGCCGCAGTTCCAGTCTTCGGAGGCCGGATTTGGCTATTTCGGGCCAAGCTAAATAAAAAAATAAATAAATAAATAACTCACCAGCGGGTGAGTCATGCAAAAGTCGCACTCACTTGCTTAGCTGCGCCCCCCAAAAGAACTTCGTGCCTTTGTGTGGGCATTGATCATGGTTTCACACGAAGACGCGAAGACACTAAGAGATTTAGACTCACTCACTCGTTGGCGCTTCGTGCTTGTATCACCACACATTGCCTAGCTCATCTCCCTTAATTCTTCAGCGTTCCCCACCACGTCGGATTGGGCAGCCAGCTTTTCTTGAGAACGTTGGCGGCAGCCGCCTCGAGATTCGGTAGATCGCGATTTCGAATTCGCTGGCGGTTCTGCTCGGCGCGATCCTCACTAAAATTGGGGTTGTCTGTCGGCATCTTCGCATCGGTTTCGGCCAGCCAGGCCTCGAGCCGTTGCCCTAGCTGTTTGACTTTGTCGGGATGTGTGTCTGCCTTGTCATGTTGTTCACCGACGTCCTCGGTGACCTGGTACAACTCGCGACGTCCATCCTCGTAATAATGAATGAGTTTCCAGTCGTCGCTAAGGATGATGGCAGATGGCTCGCCACCTTGATTTCCGTAGTGTGGATAATGCCAAAAGAGATCCCGCCGCTTAGTCGTTTCGCCCCGGATAAGCGGAACTAGGCTGATGCCGTCCACGTGTTGCTTCGGTTGGAGTGGCAGACCAGCCAGTTCAAGGAGTGTCGGATAAAAGTCCGTTCCAATGACAGGAACGGAAGACCTCGATCCAGACTTTACGACACCCGGCCAGCGAATATAGTACGGCTCGCGGATACCACCCTCCCACTGTCGACCTTTTCCACCGCGCAGCGGAAGGTTGCTTGTTGCCTTGCCGTCGCCCGCCGAAACGCCGCCATTGTCTGACGTGAATACAACAATTGTGTTCTCTGTAAGATTGAGGCGGTCAAGAGTCGTCAAGACCTTTCCGATCCCGGTGTCCATCGCCTCGACCATTCCGCCGTAGACGGGATGATCTTGCACTTGTCGAACCGGGGTGGTGCGATCGATAATAAAGCGGCTATCGGGCTTTGGATTTCGAATTGCCTTTTGTCGGTATTTGTCCCACAGCTGGTGGGTCGTCTGAAGTGGAGCGTGGACTGAATAGAACGACAGAAAACAGAAAAACGGTTCGTCCTGGTGTTGTTCAATAAAACTCGCAGCCTCCTCACCGAGGCGGATCGGCAATGATTCGCCTGTTGGCCCGTCATTCATTTTGGGGTTCTTGTACGGTGAGAAAAAACCACCAGGTGGCGACCCGCGATGGTGTCCACCCACATTGATTTCAAATCCATGATCTTCCGGAAAGGATCCGTCACCACCGAGATGCCATTTCCCAGCGAAGAATGTACGGTAGCCACTTTTGCGAAATGCCTCGGCTATCGAAAGGTCATCGTGTGGTAAATGTCGTTCGTATTGCGCCGGGAGTAGTCGAGTGTTTCGCTTCCAATCCGTTCCTGCAGCTGCGCCGATCCAGTCAGTAATGTTCAGTCGCGCTGGGTACTTACCCGTCATGATGCTGGCCCGAGAGGGGCTACAGACCTGGCAAGCTGCATAACCACGCATGAATCGCATTCCCTCATTGGCGATGCGGTCGACATGCGGACTCTCGTAAAACTCACTTCCTGCCACGCTTAGGTCACGCCAACCCAAATCGTCCGCCAGGATAAACACGACGTTCGGTCGTACTGGTTCGTCCGCGCTGCCAATGATGCCCGCCGAGAAAACGACGACTTGGGATAGAACCAATACCAGCAAAGGCCTCACGCTGGTGCCGTACTTCATTCTTATGTCTCCAAAGAAAACCAACGCTAGCGCGTCTGGCTCACTTCCAACTCGGTGACGATCCGTTCGATCACCGCGGGAAGAAATATGATTGTCGAGTAGTGATTTCCGGGCAAACGAATGTGGTGACCCTCGCCAAGTGGAATTGCTTTTGCCAACTTGATTCCATGCTCCAAGGGAACGACTTGGTCCTTTACTGCCGAAAAGAGCCATGTGCGTTTGGCGTTCATTCGATGAGCAATTCGGAGAGGTTCGATTTCGTACGCATTCGCCTTGATCTGCTCGTCGCTGATCCCATCGCGGTTAAGCCGTTCGCGGACCTTGCCCGCGTCTTTAGCCCCGTTCAAAATCACACCCGCCAGATCGCCGCCAGCAAGCATGATGAATGTATGGGTAAACGCCGCATCAAGCGCGGCGGAATCGGCGACGACGAAGCCACCGAGACTTGTGCCCTGTACGGCAATCGTGTCGGGGTCGATATGGGGTAATACGGCGACGGCGTCGCGAGCTCGGCGGACATCCGTGATTCCTTGGGCCACCAGCTTGAGGAAATTGGTCTTCAGCGACGCCTCTTTATCGAGACGACGGGATCCGTAGCCCGGCAAATAGAGCAGGAACGTGTGGTACTTTTTCTTGCACAGTAGTTGGGCGATCAACCGGCCAACGGCCATGTTGCTCCCCGATTCGTGGACTACAACAATTGCCGGAGCTCGACATACATCTCCACCGGAGTCACGAGCGAAAAACCACTCCATGGCGACCAGATCGTTCGTATCGTCGCCCGAAGGTTGGGGCGAGGGAAAAGAGACGCGACGGTCGTAGGTCACCTTCTCCGGCGCCAGGTGAACTTCAACGGAAAAACTCGACGGCACCCATCGATAGTGAGCCAGGCACTGCATCGCATCCGCTCGGTCGTCGTGAAAGCTCTTGATGCTATCGGTCGCCTTGAACACCTCTTCTGGTTCGCTGGCGATTAAAACGCAGCACGGAAGGAAGCCCAACAACGTCACCGCCAACATTTGTTGCAACATTCGGCTCATGATATCAGTCCTCAATCTCCTCAAACGTCTTGTTCAAGATGGGGTACCGCCTCCAGTCCTTGTAGTCGAAATGCCACCATTCGAATTCGTAGATCGTGAAGTCAGCTTGTTGCATGTAATGACGTAGCAACTCGCGATGCCAACGTTCACGTGCGGTACCTCCCGGATAGGCCGGGAACGAACGCTGGGAAAACTCGTCATAGCCCGCCACCATTTGCGCCGGCTTCCCGCTATGTAGATGGTAGAGCGTGAGGTCCACGGCACAGCCTCGATTGTGCCGTGACCCATTCGTGGGGTTGGCAACGAAGTCCTTCATCGAACCGGGCGTCGCATCCCAAAAGGTCTTGGTAACGTACCACGGTCGATAAGCATCGTGGATCAAAATTCCATAGCCGAGGCTGGCGAGCTCTCGGTGAACTTTGCGAACGGCCTCGGCGGCTCGACGCTGCATGAACGCCCGCTCTTGACGATAGAACACCGAACCCATGAAATTGTTGTCGCTGGCATATCGGATATCCAATTTGATCGACTCGTCCAGCTTTTGCACATCGACTAGGTCGGTTCGCAGAAACGGACCATTCTCTTTGGGTGGTGTCGCTTGCAGGGCTTCTTTTAACAATTCGTTAACCGGCCGGATCGGCTTGATTCGAAACGTAACGCCGGCTTCGGTGCCAACTTCTCGCCGAGGGAATGTTACGTTTGCCGCCTCCACACCCGCTGCCTGTCGATAGCCGCCGCCCCGCAGGAAATTCAGTTTTTCTCCATGGTAGAGGCCGAAATCGGGGAACGCGAACACGGAGTCACTGATTTCGGTCAACGGATAGTAATAGAACCACTCGATCAAGGCATACAGTTTGCCTTGCTCTTCGAGGATATACAGTGTGTTGTGATCCCAACCGTATTCACCGACAAGACCTCGCCAACGTGCCGGCATCTCTGCAGGAAGTTTGTCCGGGATCCTGTCGAAACGAGTGCCATTGAGGGTCAGTTGATCGGGCCCAGGTGTCTCCCAGAATGGACCGAACCCGTGCACGTCGTCGGGAACCAAACGGCCATTGACCTGACGAATTTCTCGACGATGCGAGCCGCGACGAAGGTACAGTCGGCCGCCCCGCTCAATTAGACGAAGACTCTCGTCGCCGCTCTTATACAACCCCGATAGCTCTCTGGCCCGCGGCAAAGAAAGAGGCTCAGAACGCTGGTAACTCGGTGGCTGCGTGCCGTTCTTTTTGGCAAGCAGTAGGCGAAGTGCATAGTCTGTTATACGCCGAACGACACCGTTGGCGCCATCCAACGAAGCGACGGCTGCCACACCCAACTTCGACTCGGGGATCGCTTTCAATTGCGTTGCGAACCCATAAATGGCCCCGCCATGGCCGATAGACTTTTGCCCGTCAAAATCCGATAGGCTGAATCCAATTCCAAAAGGAAGCGGTTTGCCACCGGCATCCATAGTTGGCGTCATCATCCGCTTGAGCGTATCGGCTTTGATGATTTGTTGACCTCCTAACTTGCCATCGTTGAAGATGACCTTTAGGAATATCGACAGATCATTGACGCTCGAATATAGGCTTCCAGCAGGTGCTGTTCCAAGTGCGAATTTCGGCGCCACAAACCGACGCCCATCAACCGTCCACATCCAGGCCTCAGCGAGTGCCGCATCGATATTCTCGGTGCGCTCGAAGGCACTGTTCTTCATTCCGATCGGGTCGAGGAAGGTCTGCTTTAGATAGTCTTCAAAACGCACTCTTGTCTTCGTTTGCAACGCCAATCCGACGACTGAGACACCTGCATTTGAGTATTTTGTGCGTGTGTTCGGCGGATAGACCAGTTCTGTTTGATTCAGGCTGGCCACAGTCGCCGCCAAACTGGGTTCGGTCGCGTCGAAGTAGTTGCCCACCGGCGATTCACGCACCAAACCCGATCGGTGTGACATTAGCTGGGCCAACGTCAGCGCCCTTTTGTACGGGTTGACGGGTTGGAAGTTTGGTAGCAATTCACGGATATCTGCTTCCAAATCCAGCTCCCCTCGTTCCACTAACTGCATGACTGCCATGTCGGTAAATAACTTGGAAACAGAACCGACGCGATACACCGTGTCCGCCGTGGCGGGAGTCTTAGTTTTGGAATTGACAATTCCGAATCCCTCCGACCAGACGGTTTCATTGCCATCGACAATTGCGATAGAAAAGGCCGGCAGGTCCTTTTGCTTGACCTCCCATTTGATCACCTCCCGCAACTTTGAGACGAGATCCAGTTCCACGGTTGGTTCTGCGGGCAGAAATCGATTTGTAATCGTCTGGCAAAGCGTGCGGAGATTGGCTCGTTGTAGATTACACATCGCTGCGACCGCGAAACGGTGTTCGGGGTGATGAATCAGCAGCGTCGATGTCCCGGCCTGACCACCGGAATGCGAGATCGAACCGTCATCGTGAACGCTCCAACCAAGTCCGTACTTCGTCTCACCACCAGCGGTCAGCTGTTGACGTCTCCAGGCTTGCTTGAGACTCGACTCCTTAAGCAACACGTGACCGTGAAGAGCAACTGCAAACCGAACCAGGTCGCCGGCCGTTGAAACTAGACCGCCACCTGGAATCTTCATGCTCGTGTCGTGGAGTGGGGCGTTGTAGACCACGCCGGGCTGGTAACGATGGCCCGCTGGAAATTGAGCGATCTGGGCCGGTGTGTAACGAGCGTAGCCTCGAGCCCGGTGCGGAATGATTGTGAACGTGTCATCAATGGTCGTAGAGTTCATTCCGGCTGGTTCCCAAACATACCGCTTGAGAAGCTGCTGGAATGGTTGGTCGGCGGCGCCCTCGGCGACTGCGCCGAGAAGATTGTAGCCAAACGAGCTGTACTGGTATTTGCTTCCCGGCTCGTGCATCAGCGGGTCATCAGCGAAGACTTTAATTGCGCTGGCTGTCGTGAAGAAGTGACGAGCCGATTGAGGTTCATTGCGATTTTTGTAATGACGAATGCCGCCAAGATGACCCAAGAGCTGGCGGCTGGTCACCGGCCATCGTTTGGCCGGAAAATCGGGATAGTATTCACGAATGTCGGCGTCCAAATCCAACTTGCCACGCTCAGCCAGACGCAACAACACGGTGGATGTCATCGGTTTAGCAATCGATGCAGTTCGATATTTGGTACTAGCCGCGGCTGGAACGCGATGCTCTAGATCGGCCCAGCCAAACCCTTCGTTGAAGTAGATGTCCCCCTCGCTATAGACCGCTAGCGTCAATCCAGGAATACGCTGCCGGTCCAATTCTGTCTGTACCAACTCACGAAGTTCCGAATGCGAAAGACCCTTCGTCTCGGCGAGTCCGTTCCGCGTTAGAATTGCGACAAAACTTACACAAAACAGAATGAGGATATGCGGGCAACGTGGCATGGCAATGACGCTTGAATTGAAAGGGAATGTTGCAACTATGGGCGTGGCAAGGGACGATTTTTGAGGGACAGCTATTTGGTGGCCAGCTTCCCGATTGCGATAATGGGAACGAAGCCAAGGGTTGCCCCTTGGATACTCCTCTATTTGGCTTCGACACAACGCTCGTCGTTTTCCAGCCGCGTGCCCATTCTACACGGGTGTCGCTACCCGTGGGAGGCTTCGTCACAATTCCCGGGCACGAGTTGCACCGATCTGAAGGGTCAATTGCAACCGTTCGTTTGAAGTACCATGGCTCCAGAACGCTTGCCTTGCAACTCAGAGCCGTTAAGTTGTCAAATAATCGTCGGCGGTTACCCAGCACTTTTCATATCAGACGGACGTTGTGACGGAATGAAACTGTCCCTTTCCGTTCGGATTGCCGAAGCAGCGTGCAAGACAAAACTCAACGTTCCGTTTCGGGAATTGGTGCATTTGGCGCGTGAACTCGGCTACCGCGCCATTTGCATGCGGGCAAGCGCTGGTGGTGTTGGCACGCCCGTCGGTGATTTGGAGTCGATGCGGCGTGATGTCGAGGATGCCGGACTGGTTGTCTCCATGGTGACGGCAGACTCGGACGTGCCGCTCAACAATGATGATGGCCCGAATTGTCTACGCCAAATCGGAGCAAGTCTTGACGTGGCTGAGGCGTTGGGCTGCAATTTGATACGCGTTTGCCTTAAGAAACCGAGTGACACCGACGACGCGCGACGTGCAGCCGAGCAGGCGGCTGAACGCGGGATTCGCCTGGCCCACCAGTGCCACACCACGACGTTGTTCGAGCAGATTGATAGGTCGCTTCACTGGTTGGAACAGATTGGCTGCGATAATTTTGGACTGATTTATGAGCCTGCGAACCTGATGCTCTGTAACGAGAGTTATGATGTGAAAGGCTTGGAGCAGCTGAAACCATGGATCATGAACGTGTATGTTCAGAATCATCGTTTGGCCGACGATGGTCCCGTTACTTTGGAGACTTGGTGTGTCGGAGTGAGACGATTTCACCACATACCGATCTGGGAAAAGGGAGGTGTCGACTTCGACAGCGTGATACACGGCCTGAACGTGATCGGTTATGAAGGGTACTTTACGGTGCATCAAGCGTATGCGGAAATCATGGGACCGCGAGAAGCGGCTGTCGAAAGTTCTCGGTATCTAACGTCCTTCGGCTGCTTCGACTAACTGCTATCAGGAGAGAACCAGAACATTGACTAAGCCACAATCACACGACCCGTTGTCGAAGAGTGCCTGCTATTTAATTCTGTTGGTGGCGTTTCTAGGCTGGGGGTTCGCCGGCTGCCATATGGCAATTACCTCCATCGTCATGCGAGTCGCCGTCGCCGATCTACTTCCAGCGGGAAGTTCTGAGGGGGACATCGGAGAGTGGTTTGGATGGTTGGTCTGTGCATTCTTGTTTGGTGCGGCAACCGGTGGCTATCTGTTCGGTGTTCTCGGCGACCGAATTGGTCGCGCGAAAGCGATGTCCTGCAGTATCCTCTGTTACTCGTTGTTCGCCGCAATGACTTGGTACGCTCAGAGTGCCCAATCGTTGTTGGTTCTTCGATTTCTAACTTGCATGGGAATCGGTGGCATGTGGCCGAACGGCATCGCTTTGTTGAGCGAAGCCTGGCCCAACGTGTCTCGCCCCGTCCTGGCCGGAGTTATGGGTACCTCCGCAAACGTGGGGATACTGCTGTTTTCAATACTGACTCTCACCAAACATGTTACCGGGGACGATTGGAGATGGACCATGTTGGTTGGGGCCACGCCCTTGCTGCTCGGAATCATCTCTTGGGTCTTTGTTCCCGAGTCACCTCGATGGTTGGCCGTTCAACAGACGGGCGATCGAGTCGATACTCCTAAAAAGGGTGCGGGTGTCGGCGAAATATTTCGACCGCCACTACTGCGACTAACGCTGATTGGGATCATGCTCGGCACCATTCCTCTCTTTGGTGGATGGGGCGTCAGTAATTGGGCAACTGCCTGGGCCAGTGAAACCGGCGACAAACAGCAGAAGGCCGCAGACGGGTCAGACGACGAACCGAAGAAGAAGGCGGACCCAACGCTAAAGTCGAGAGCATCGATTGCCAGGTCGCTTCCCGGGTCCATTACGAGTTTGTTGGGTGGAGCGTTTGCGTTCTACTTGGGACGAAAACGGAGTTATTTCATCTTGTGTCTCGGTGCGCTTATCTGCACACAGTTCCTCTTTCGATCCGACCCGCAAGATGACGCGTTCCTGTATTGGATGGCCGCACTAGGCGCCTTTAGCGGTGCATTCTTCGGTTGGTTGCCGTTGTGTCTCCCCGAATTGTTCCCGACACGCGTTCGTGCGACGGGAGCGGGTGTCAGCTTTAACTGGGGCCGAATCCTCACCGGCGTCGGTGTCCTGGCGTCCGCCGCGGCACTGAAACAGGCATTCGAAGGGCGTTACTCCGACGTGGGTTTGATCACCGGATTCATCTATGCGGTCGGAATGATTGTGATTCTGCTCGCCCCCGATATTTCCAACAGCGATCTCGCGGAAGAGAATTGAACGACTCTAGCACTGGAAATACAAGCACGAAGCGCCAGCGAGTGAGTCTCGAGGTCGGCAAACGACTCACTCGCGGGGGCTTCGTGCTTGTAAAGCCCGGCATGCATCCCATCCGGTGAGTCTTTCGACTAAAATGCCCTTTGATCCCTCGCTTACGCGTCGGGTTGCGACGCTGCTAACGAATCCATGGAGCCGGTCACTGTGTATTACAAGTTCGTGCGTTTGGCGGTTGTTCTACTCATCTCCATCTCCTGGTCTGTCCAGTGCGGAGGTGACGAACCAAAGCCGCCGTCCGTTGACTTTTCTCGGCAGATCCTGCCGATCTTGGCTGACAAGTGTTTCGTCTGCCATGGTCCCGACGCTGAGGATGAGGACCTCTTGCGACTCGACTCCGTTGAGGGCGCAACGGCTGATCTCGGTGGCTACCGCGCGATCGACTCGGAGCATCCCCAAAAGAGCCAGATCCTGGTACGGATTCAGTCGACGGACGAACCGATGCCTCCTGCCGATGCAAAGAAACAACTCACCGAACAAGAGAAGAATCTGATCACGAAGTGGCTGGAAGGCGGTGGACGTTATATCAAACATTGGGCATACGTAGCTCCGGTCAAAAAACCTCTACCCGCTGAAAGTGGGATGGTCATCGATCATTGGATCGCCGCACAACTCGCCGATCACAACGTTGCACTTGCAGAGGAGGCTGATCGACCTACACTGGCTCGTCGAGTGGCTTTGATTCTCACCGGATTGCCTCCTGAACCTGAACAACTGCAGGTATTTTTGTCAGACAAACGCCCTGCCGCCTACGAGCGGTTTGTGGACGTATTGATGCAGAGCGACCGATACGGTGAACATCAGGCGCGTTACTGGTTGGATGCCGTCCGTTATGGCGACACGCACGGACTTCATCTGGACAATCGACGTGGCATTTACCCGTATCGCGATTGGGTTGTGCGGGCATTCAACAACGATCTTCCGCTGAATCAGTTTATTACTTGGCAACTCGCCGGTGACTTGTTGCCCGACCCCTCCATGCAACAGCGGATCGCGACAGGATTTGTCAGGATGAATCCGAGTACAGCCGAGGGTGGTGCGATCCCAGCTGAGTTTCAAGCGAAAAATAACTTTGATCGGACGGAGAATCTGGGCACTGTTTTCCTGGGAATGTCGCTTACCTGCGCCAGGTGTCACAACCACAAATACGATCCGGTAACACAAAACGAGTACTACCAGATCCTGGCGTTCTTCAACAGCACGGCCGAATCTCCGATGGACGGCAACTCGTACACCTACGGCTCGGTAGACAAAGTGCCGTCCGACCAGGCCGCCTGGAATCACTGGCAAGAACTTGCCGCCGCTCGGACAAACATCCTAGAGCGGGCGAGTGGATCGATCGGCCAAACAATTACCTTAAGCAAAGATGACCAAAGCAAATGGGCCTCAAGTGATGAAAAGGGTCGTCTTCAGATCATCGCCGATGAGAAGGGCCCGTTCGCGGACTCCCCGCTACGGTCGCAGGCCGCCGATCTGACGCAGGATATCGAGAAGGCCGAAGGAGCGTTTACCACAACATTGGTTGCCAAAGAACTGCCGAATCCTCGAGTCACTCGAGTACTTACTCGTGGCGAATATAACCTGCCTATGGGCGAGCCGATCGTACCCGATGTTTTGGCTATATTGGGTGGGATGCCCGACAAGGCGCCACGCAATCGGCTCGGGTTGGCCATGTGGCTGACGGGCCGTGAGCATCCTCTGGTGGCGAGGGTCTTGGTAAATCGAATTTGGCAACGAACTTTTGGCATCGGGCTGGTTCGCACTCCTGAAGACTTCGGATTACGGGGACAGCTGCCGACGCATCCTGAACTGCTGGATTGGTTGGCCGTCGAACTTCACGATTGCGGTTGGAACCTCAAGCACATTCTTCGCCTGATGGTGACCAGCCGCGCATTCAAACAGAATTCAGCGTGGAGGAAAGAACTCTCCGACCCAGAGAATCGGCTCTGGGCTCGCGGACCCAGTCACCGTTTGGATGCCGAGGTGTTGCGTGATATCGGCTTGTGGTCCGGAGGCTTATTGGACTCAACCATGGGTGGTGAAGGTGTCAAGCCCTACCAACCCGGCGGAATGTGGTTTGCCCTGGCCCATCCGGGCAGTAACACAAAAAAATACGTGCAAGACAAAGGCTCCCGATTATATCGCCGCAGCCTGTATGTCTATTGGAAGCGGACCAGTCCTCATCCAATGATGACACTGTTCGATGCGCCCAGTCGTGAGTCGAGTTGTGTGATGCGATCTCGCACGAACACGCCGCTTCAGTCGCTGGGCCTGCTCAACGAAACTCAACGTGTCGAGATGGCAAGGACACTGGCGGAACGACTGCTCACTTCGGCGGAGCAAGATGCTGGCCGCCTCAAATTGCTCTTCCTGTTACTCGCGTCGAGAGAACCGAGCGACCGAGAGGCCGAGATAAGCATGCAGCTTGTCAGGAAAATGAGGACGCGATATGCCGCGTCCCCTGACGATGCCGTACAGTTCCTCTCCATCGGAGAGGTGAAGCGAGATGAGACGCTGGATGTTGTTGAACACGCGGCGTGGACGCAGCTATCAGCAACAGTCTTGGCGAGTGATATTGCCATCATGTTGTATTGAACATCAACCGATGGGCCCCAGGAAGCCGCAAAAACTAACTGATCATAGAAAACAATCATGACGCTCCATAATCCAGCACGTGAATACGAGTTAATGTTGACCCGACGTCAACTCTTTGGCCGCACTGCCTTAACATTGGGGACAGGTGCACTTGCCGGCCTAATGCAGCCTGATCTTGCGGCCGATACCGACAAGTCCACTGCCGGAATTCATCATGCAGCCAAAGCAAAACACGTAATTTACCTCTTCATGAGTGGAGGGCCGAGCCATCACGATATGTGGGACTACAAACCGAAGTTGAAGGAGAAATTTGGCGAACAGTTGCCTGACGAAGTGCGAGATGGGCAACGAATCACCGGCATGACAGCCAATCAGAAAAGCGGGTTGCCGCTGGCGGCAAGTAAATACAAGTTCACCAAACATGAAAACAACGACAAGGGTGTTTGGATCAGCGAATTGTTACCGCACACGGCAACCGTCGCCAAAGAACTGTGTGTCGTTCACAGTACTTTTACCGAGGCGATCAACCACGATCCGGCCATTACGTACATTCAAACGGGAAGTCAGATTCCCGGGCGGCCAAGTTTGGGAGCATGGCTGAGCTACGGGCTGGGAAGCATGAACGAGAATCTTCCTGGCTATGTCGTTATGCATGCTAAAACGAGTTTTGCTGAGCAGAGTCTCTTCAACCGGCTCTGGGGAACGGGATTCATGCCGGCGGACCATCAGGGAATGTTGATGCGCAGCCAAGGTGACCCTGTCCTCTACCTGAGCAATCCTCGCGGCGTGAGTCGCGCCGATCGCCGCGCGCAACTGGACGCTCTATCGGCGCTGAACCAAACGTCGTTTGAACAATTTGGCGATCCAGAAATGTTGGCTCGTATTCGGCAGCATGAGATGGCATACCGAATGCAAGCGTCGGTGCCCGAGTTGATGGACCTATCGACTGAATCGAAAGAGACGTTTGAATTGTATGGCGAAAGCGCGAAAACGCCGGGGACCTTCGCCGCCTGCTGCCTGAACGCTCGCCGACTGGCGGAGCGAGGTGTGCGCAATATCCAGATTTTCCATCGCGGATGGGACGCGCACGGTAACCTTCCCAGAGAACACGAGTCCCAATGCAAAGACGTGGACCAGGGATGCGCTGGATTGATCAAAGACCTGCGTCGGCGCGGAATGCTCGATGACACGCTTGTGATTTGGGGCGGTGAATTTGGTCGGACCGCTTATTGCCAAGGCAAGTTGACGGCGGAAAACTACGGCCGAGATCATCACCCCAGGTGTTTTACGGTCTGGATGGCGGGCGGAGGCGTAAAGGCCGGCATCACCTACGGTCGCACGGACGACTACGCGTACAACATTACGGATGCAGATGGCGTTCCGCTGGCTACTCAGCCGAACAAGGAAACCTGGACTCCAGGGACGATGCACATTCACGACTTGAACGCCACGATCCTGCACTTGATGGGGATCGATCACGAGCGGCTCACCTACCGCTACCAGGGCCGCGATTTCCGGCTGACCGACGTGCACGGTCATGTTGTTCACGATCTGATCGCCTAGAGCCAATGAAGGCAGTGAGGCCGAGATAGATCCTTGCGCAGCGCGTGAGAAGAACAACTAGGCTCGCTTCAATTTCTTGGCGATCGGTCCGCTCACGAACATACCGATCAAGATCGCGATCATGAACAGGCAAAGCGGGCGAGTGAACATCGGTGTTAAGTCGCCTCCCGAACTGATGAGTCCCGTGCGCAGCTTTCGCTCCACCAGCTCTCCTAGGATTAGGCCCAAGATGAGCGGGGCGAGTGGTACTTTCTTCGATTCTAGAACAAAACCCACCACCCCAAATGCGAGCATGACGTAGACGTCGAACATGCTGTTGTTGATTGCGTAGGCGCCGACAACAGAGAAGACGACGACCGCGGAAAGGATCAACCGACGAGGCAGTTTCAAAAGGAGTCGAAAGGCCTTGATTCCCAGGAATCCCGCAGGCAAGAGCAAGAACTGCGTGATCAGCGCGATGGAGAAGATTGCTTGGACCTGGGCGCTGTTCTCGGCGAACAACTGCGGGCCGGGAGTGATGTTATACATCAACATGGCACCGAGTACGATCGCAGTCACAGCGTCCCCGGGAACGCCGAATACGAGTGCAGGAATCCAGGCGCCGGCGACGGCCGCATTATTGGCACTGGTTGGCGCAATCACTCCTTCTTCGATGCCCGAACCAAAGTCCTTGGCATTGGGCGACGTCTTTTGCGCCATACCGTACGAACCCCAGGCAGCGATGTCGGCACCTGCACCGGGTAGCGCTCCGATGAACGTGCCTATAACCGCCGATCGAAGGACCAGTAGTTTGTGCTTCCAGATCGTTAGGAACGTTTCACTGACGGATGCACCGGCCTCATCAGGGACGCACTTATCGGACCAGGAAGTGTCCTGCTGCACGTTTCGAAACACTTCTGCGATCCCAAACAAGCCAATCATCACGGGGATGAAATCGAACCCCCGCATCAGTTCGACACTGCCGATCGATTCCAGCAGCGGATAACGGGGAACCCCCGTCACAACGTCCATCCCAACTGTTCCAATCAAGATACCCAACATGGCCGCAATGAGACCCTTGATCGTACTTCCCTTGCTTACAAAGGCACTCATGCTCAGTCCAAGAACTCCGAGCCAAAAATACTCGAAGTCACTGAATTTCAAGGCGAATTTCGCCAGTGGACTGGCGATCAGTATTAGCAGGGTGACACCGACTAGCCCCCCGATGCAGGAACAGAACAGATCCAATAGCAAGGCCGATTGGCCCTTGCCCTTCTTGGCCAACTCATGACCGTCAAGCGTAGCGGCGGCGGACGCCGGCGTACCGGGAATTCTCAAGTACGTTGCTGGGATGTCGCCGGCGAAGATCGCGGTAAAACTGACCCCAATAATCATCGCCAAACCCGCATTCGGATCCAAATGAAAACTGATTGGCACAATCAGTGCCACGGCCATCGTCGCGGTCAAACCGGGCGTCGCGCCAATGAATATTCCGAATGCCATCGCGATGATCCATGGTCCGATGACATTCGGATCTAACAATTCATACACATGAACACCTTTGCACAGGTCAGTCGGATGCAGGAAGTGAATGCGGGGCGGCTAAGTCCTATCAGGTGGGGTGTATGGCGTTCTTTGCCACGGCCATCGTCGTTTAGAAAGGGAGTCCGAGACTGCCAGATGGAAGCTGAACCTCCAGTAATTTGACAAAGAGCAACCAGACGATGGTAACGAGGATCGTTCCGGTGAGCAGGGCTACCCACCATTTGGCTCCAAGTCGCCATGTCGTGAGCGAGACGAACGTGACGGTTGCCGAAGCGAAACCAATCCATGAAATCGCGACTACGTAGACGGTTAACGCCAAGGCAATCAATGCTAGCCGAACAGCCATACCGCCAATCGAACTAGAACTGTGTTGCTCATCGGCCGAGTCCGTACGACGTACCGACTCCCAGCCGATTGCAATCGACAAGCCTATCAGCAATAGCCAAGGTAGAGCCTGTGGGCCTGGATCGCCTACCGTGGAAAGCCCCTGACTGTAACCGGCGGCTTCAACGACCTCTTGCCATTGTTTGTCTTGCGCTTCCAAAAAGTCGGTGAACTCGTCGGTTGCCCGGACCTTGATACCGAATCCGTTCTTGTTCATAAACGTCTTGAATTTCTTCGAGGCGGTAATCTTGAGGCAAGTCTCCTTGAGTTGTTCAACAATTTCACTCGGTGTGCCTTTGGGCAACGCCAAGCCACGCCATCCCACCGCTTCCCAGGAAACGCCCTGTTCTTTTGCGGTCGGCAGGTTGGGATAAGCGACAGTACGTTCGTTGGACATTACGGCGAGCACACGCAGCTGACCCGATTCGAGCTGTGACGCGATTTCCGGCACACTGCAGCAAACAGCGTCGAGGTGCCCACCCATTAGTTCGAGAACTGACGGTGCGGCGCCAGGATGTGGAACCCAGACGACCGAGTCGATCGGAATTTCCGCAGCTCGCAGCAGGCCTGCTCGGGCCAAATCCCAGGCTCCGCCAGTTGCGGTGCCTGACATCTTGATCTTCCCAGGGGCCGTGCGAATGGCATCGAGCCATTCCTGGAGGCTTTGCCAGGGCGCGTCCGCGCGGACGATAATCGCCGCTGGGTCCGCGTTCATCTGCAACAAGCACTCATAGTCTCTATAGGTTAGGTGAGAGATCTTCATGCGGTGCATAGTGCACAACTCGAAAGTGATCACGGCAATTGTATGCCCATCAGGTGCTGCGTGGGCACCGGCGAAATGGCCCACGGCACCAGCTCCACCAGTGCGGTTAACGACAACAAACGGTTGACCAAATTCATCCTTCAGCGCCTCGGCCCAAAATCTAGACACACGGTCCGTGCCGCCACCCGGCGACCAAGGACAGACAATGGTCACAGTCTTGTTGGGATATTTCCCCCACGCATCAGCAGAGTGATCGCTGTACAATGTTGCCGACATGAAGACTGACGAGATTAGCATTACGCGACTCGCCGCGCGAAATCTCACAGCGAGCCTTGGTGCCGAGCAGAACTCTCTCCCCGCAGTTCCAGCGACGGACGCGGGAAAGTTGGCGACAGACGAATTCATCCTAGGATTTTCCTCGGCCGGTAACGGGATAGGCCGTGTCTTGAAATCCCTGACCGCTGTGTTCACCAGGCGGTACAAGTGAGTCGATAAATGCCTCGTCGTCGGGCGTTACTTCCAAATCCAAACATCCAATATTGTCATCGAATTGCTGCATGGTACGAGGACCGACGATCACGGATGTCAGGATGGAATTTGCCAGACACCAGGCGAGCGCAAATTGTGTCGGGGCGACCGACTTGTCCCGACAGTACGCCGCTATTTCTGCAGCGACGACCAGACTTGCTTCACGCCATTCGGCCTGCATCATGCGGGGGTCGTTCTTCGCGGCCCGTGTCCCCGGATCAGGACTCTGGCCGGGCAGGTATTTTCCGGTGAGCACGCCTCTGGCCAGCGGGCTGTACGAGACAACACCAATTCCATGTTCTTCGCATAATGGGAACAACTCGACTTCAATATCGCGATTGACAATATTGTAGAGAGGTTGAATGCAGCAGAATCGGTCGAGTCCCAGCTTGTCGCTGCTCCATAGGGCTTCGCAGAGTCGCCAGGCGCGAAAGTTGGAACAGGCGATGTAGCGGACCTTGCCGCTGCGAACCATGTCGTCCATTGCCCGGAGCGTCTCGTCAATTGGTGTGTCGTAGTCGGGCGTATGTGTGTAGTAAATATCGATGTAGTCGGTATTGAGTCGATTCAGACTCGCATCGAGTTCGGCCATCAAGTGCAACCGAGTAGCACCCTGTTGGTTCGGTCCGTCGCCCATCTTTTGGCGACCTTTCGTCGCCAGCACAATCTGCTCGCGCCGGCCCGCGATTCCATTTCCGACGACCCGTTCGGATTCACCGGCGTTGTACATGTTCGCGGTGTCGACGAAGTTGATTCCCAGGTCGAACGCCTTGTGCATGATCTCGATTGAATCGTCATCGCCTGTAGGGCCTCCGAACATCATCGTACCCAGACAGACCGGCGAGACGCGGACACCCGTGCGTCCCAGCAGGCGATATTCCATGACCATTACCAATGTCCTCTGCTCATTCGAAGTTCTGTTCTTCCCAAACTGTGTGATAGGCGTCGATTGACTCAAAGTACTGTAACAGATCAGCATAGAAAGAGTGAGCGCCCAGTGTCGCGCTATCACCGATGACGATCAATTTTCGCCGTGCGCGAGTCAACGCTACGTTCATACGTCGCTTGTCGGCTAGAAAGCCGATTTCAGCTTTCCTGTTCGAACGCACACACGTGATGACAACCGCTTCTTTTTCCCTTCCCTGAAAACCGTCGACGGTGTCGATCTCGAGCTCTTCGTGAACACAATTGGAACGAAGGTAGCGAACCTGCGCCGCGTAAGGTGCAATGACCGCGATATCCTCAACAGGCAGACCGGCCGCGACCAGTTCATCGACCTTTCTTAGGACAAGTTCAGCTTCGGAGATGTTCCGTCGACTGGCACCCTCTGGCTCGAGTTCTTCCTCCCAACCAGCACCTGCTGTGTCGATAAACGTGACACTCTCATTCGTCAACGGTGTATCTTCGATCGCGTCCAGGTCGCGAAGCAGGTGTTCGGCGACCGAGTCGTGCGCCAACAATGTCGAGGAGTAGAACTCTTGGGACGCGAAATCCATGATCCTGTGATGCATCCGATATTGTACGTTAAGCTGTTTGGTTACGGTGTCACCGTAAAGGTCGGTCAGCCGTTCCAGGAGACTTATCGCCATGCCTTCTTGGGCTGCCTGTTGCGAGAGCACGGTTGGCGGCAATTGGCAGTGATCTCCGGCGAGAACGAGGCGATTAACTCGCAGCAGCGGTATCCAGCAACCTGGTTCCGTGCTCTGGCAAGCCTCGTCGATGACTCCCAAATCGAACTGCCGATCACCCATGATGTCCTGCGGAAAGTTGGTCGTGGCGCAGACAATGTCGGCCATTTCTACGACGTCTCTGATCGCCTGCGATTCTAACAGTTTCGCGTCCCGCTGCAGTCGCCTGGCGTCCTGTCGCAGTCCTTGCTTTTGGCCTCTGGCTGGCCTGGCGCGGGTAAATCGGTTGGCGTTGCGGTGCAGGGATTCTGCTTCTCGCAGCATCTCCTTAATGACCGGGATCAGTTCATGTTGGGCGACTTGCGCGTCGAGCGTATGTTCCCGCAAATTGGAGTCGACTCGAGCCGGATGTCCTAGTCGAAGAGGATGCTGTCCGGACGCAACTAGTTTCTCAAGCAAGTTGTCGACAGCCGTATTGCTGGGAGCGCAGGCGAGAACGGACCCACCTTGGTGCACGGTTTGAACAATCAACTCGACGACCGTGGTGGTTTTCCCCGTTCCGGGTGGTCCGTGAATGATCGCCAAGTCATTTGCGGAGATCGCGAACCGAACGGCCTCGCGCTGCGATTCGTTGAGGTGATCCGCTGGTCGACTGACGAGAGGTTCGGTAAACGACGGGAGGCGGCTGCCCAATAGAATCGACCTCAATTGTGCTACACGTCCGCCGGATTCCAAAGCGATTTGTAGCGCTGCCCGTTGCCGCTTTCGTGTGATTTCATCGGGACAGCTGTCGATGCGCAGTGGTTCGACCTCTGGCCATTCCTGAACGGAGACCAGGATGGCGTCTCTGTTTCGGGAACTGACCACTCCATGAACGACCGATTTGTTGTTGGCTTGAGCGGTAACTAGTACGGGAGAGCCGGATCTCAATCGAGTCCAGGGAAGTGTAGCCGTGCGGTTTCGTTTGACGAGCGTCAAGATGATCTCGTTGCCAAGACCAGCTTCATGGTCCGCAATGACCAGGTCAACAATCGTCTCGCCTGACTGTTCAGGGTTTCGCTCTTGTTGTCGCTCCCGCCGTTCGGTCATTCGCTCGGCTTCGGCCACGGTTTCCATTTCCAGCCACCGCCCAAGTCGTTCAAAGTGTTTTTCCTCGAGAATGGTCAAGGTCCTTGTTGTGAAAACTCGGTTAGCTGACTGTGGCGACAGTACCCACTCGATGCGGCAGGCGACCAGATGAGGCTACCACAGCTGTTTGAACGAGAGTAGGTGCGAGGTAGACGGCCGACTCGGAGATTCACAACTCTGAGATTGTCTGTCGTTTGCAATCCAATGTAGGGTTACCAATAATTAGAGGGCTTACCGGCTCAATAAGCTGAATAACTTCCGGTAAACGTAAGCTTGGCTTTGCCAGTGTTTAATGGGTGGAGGCGTGAACATGTATTCAAAGTGGGCTCGATGTGCATTCGGGATCAGCATCTATTTCATCATCTTGGAATCTTCTTTTTCGGCTGAGTTGTGGAAGAAACACATAATCTATGAAGGCGCTCGCTGTAACACGGCGGTAGCCGCCGACTTTACGGGCGATGGTAAACCGGATGTGATTTGCAACGCCGGTGGAAAAACTCGCTTATTGATCGCGCCCGACTGGAACGAGGTGATCCTAAGTGACCACGCCGACCATCAATTCATCCATAGCGAACTGATGGACGTCGATGGCGACGGTGACACCGACTACATCGGTGCTCGTTACCGACCCGGGCTCATTGTCTGGTTCGAACAACCGATGAAGGGAGCGACCGAGCCGTGGCGGGCGAGGCTCGTTGACGATCAGGTCAACGGAATCCATGGCCTATTGACCGGGGACGTTGATCGTGATGGAAAAATCGATTTGCTCGCCAATAGTGCTCAACCGGTCGGCGCGTTTCCAAATTCCGCTGCGTGGCTTCGCGTACCCAAGAATCCAAGGAGTGCCGAACGATGGCAACGCTACATTTTCGCCGACCGGGACGCTCCGGGCCTAAGCCACTATTTGGGGTTCGGCGACGTGAATGGGGACGGCCGCCCGGACATTTCAGTGGCTGCCAAAGGCGGTGCCCAAGACAAGACCAAGTCGGGAGAGTGGTTTGCCTGGTGGGAAGCTCCCTCCGATCCCACAACACCGTGGAAAAAACACCTCCTCGCCGACAAACAACCGGGTGCGACAAATATCATGCCCGCTGATGTTAACGGCGACGGAAAGACGGACTTTATCGCCACTCGCGGCCATGGAATTGGTGTCTTTTGGATGGAAGCACCCAATTGGGTGCAGCATGTCATGCATCCGACGTTGAAGGAGCCGCACTGCCTAACGGTGGTAGATATGGACGGCGATGGCGACATCGACGCCGCGACTTGCGGGTACGGAGATCGATTGGCCGTTTGGTTTGAAAACGATGGCGATGGAAATTTCAAGACCCACGTCGTCGCCGAGGACCAGGCCGCCTATGATATTCGCTCGGTCGATATGGATCGAGACGGTGATCTGGACTTGTTGATTGCCGGTCAGCAAAGTAACAACGTTGTCTGGTACGAAAACTCAAGACGATGATCAAAAATTCGGATTCGCGCTTGATATGAGTCTCTCGATTTCACTCGGTCCGGTCGTATGAGCGCCTTTAAAGATCTGCTGGTCATCAATATTGCCGGCTTGGGTCGGGCGTCCCTGGGGAATCGGACTCCTAATCTGTCAAAACTGGCAGCCGGTGGTGCGATTTCCGCTGTTCAACCGCCGGTTCCCGCGCTCACCAGCACGTCCCAGGCGACACTACTAACGGGAAGTCTACCGACCGACCACGGCATCGTGGCCAATGGTTGGTATTTTCGTGAACTCGCCAGCATCTTGAATTGGCAACGTTCGGCCCGGCTGGTTAATGGAATCCCGCTCTGGGAAACGTTACCCGACGACGTGACGTGTGCCAACCTGTTCTGGCGGAATTCGACGCACGCAAGCTGCGCATTGAAAGTTACCGAGCGGCCAACCTATTGGGTTGACGGACGAAAGACGCCCGATATTTATACCGAACCTGCCGATGTGCGCAATACACTGGTCAGCGAGTTGGGGACATTTCCGCTGTTCAAGTTTTGGGGGCCGTTGGCAGGAATCGAGTCGACGCGTTGGATCGTTGACGCAACCATCCATACAATCAACACTCGCCGCTACGGTGTTATTCTCACGTACTTGCCTCACCTAGACTACGACCATCAGCGATTTGGCCCAGAGAGCGAACAGGGAAACAAGGCTCTTCTGGAGGTCGACGCCGAGGCCGGACGATTACTCCAGATTGCTCGGGATCGTGAAATGGATGTGGCGATCGTTTCAGACTACGCGTTTGAACGAGTCTCCAAGCCCATCTATCTCAACCGAGTGCTACGGGCCAACGGCTTGCTGGAAACCCAATTCGCTGAGAATGGTGAGTTGCTTGAACCCGGGGCATCTCGCGCATTCGCCACTTGCGACCAGCAGATCGCCCACATCTACGTCCACCATGAGGACGATGTCGAATCGACACGGCAATTGCTCGCCGAGCAAAATGGAGTGGACACCGTTCTGAACCGTCGTGAAATGGAGTCGCTTGGAATTGCCCATGAACGCTCCGGTGAGTTATTGGCGATTGCATCAGCGGATTGTTGGTTCGCGTATCATTATTGGCTCGACGAAAACAACGCGCCCGATTTTGCTCCGTGCGTCGCTATTCACGACAAACCGGGTTTCGACCCGACCGAGTTGTTGATGATCCCCGGCGTGAAGGGCAAACTCCATTTGGCGCGGCGAATGGCGCAAAAAAGTGTTGGACAGCGGATCCCGTTCGACGTCATCAACACGGATTCAACGGCAATTCGTGGTTCGCACGGTCGAATTCCGACATCCGACGCACAGCGGCCGGTCCTGATCACCAGTTGGACACGAGATACCTGTAGTCTAGTCCCGATGCAATCGGTGCGAGAGATTCTTCTCAGGCGACACTAGCCGCAATGGTGTGCCACTTCAATGTGTGGCACAGGCTCCGCCAGTGAAGGTGGCTCATTGAGATGGGGCGAATGTCCTAGACCAACTCTCGCATCGGCTCACGTTTTTCCAACAGGAATTGTGGTCGACCGGTCGGATCTACCAACGTGGTGGTCATCGGGTCGATTCCCAAGTTGTGGTAAATCGTGGCGATGACTTCCTGGAAATGAACGGGGCGGTCCACAGCATGCTCGCCGAGCCGATTCGTCGAACCGATTACTTGCCCGGTTCGCATACCACCACCGGCCAAAAGTGCACAGCTGACTTGTGGCCAATGATCGCGGCCGGCATTCTTGTTGATCTTCGGAGTCCGGCCGAATTCACCCCAAACCACAACAGTCACGTCATCGAGCATTCCGCGCTGCTCGAGGTCTTCCACCAATGCACTGACGCATTGGTCTAGTTTACCGCCGTGGTCACGCACCAAATCAAAGTTTGCACCATGGCTATCCCAACGACCAAACGACAGGGTCACCGATCGGACACCGATCTCGACCAAACGTCGAGCCATCAGAACGTGATCGTTGCAAGTTGGAGCCCCATCGTATTGGTACTTGTACGGTTTTCCGTCGCCATATCGTTCACGAACTTTAGGGTCTTCCTTGCTGAGGTCCAACGCGTCGATAAGCTTGCTGGATGTGAGGACGCCAAAGGCTTCGTCGGTAAATGTGTTTAGGCCGCCGGACGAGTGCACACGTCGCTGGAGATCGCCCAAACTAGAGATCAACGCCTTGCGGTCTCGAAGTCGATCGATGGTAATTCCGTTGAGTTTCAGGTCCGCCATCATTTCGCCATTTGGCTTAAACGGCTTATACGCGTCACCCAAAAATCCAGGCTGACCGGATTCAGACCACGGTGTATGGCTTGTCTTTGCCGCCAACCCAACCGTTGCAGGTACGGACAAATCGACCGGGCCACGAATCTTCGCCAGGGCGGATCCGACACTTGGGGGACCGCCGATCGACGGCATCGTTCCTCGACGCCAGCCCGTGACGCATTGGTACGCATCGTGTCCACCGGATGAGCCGATCAGCGACCGGATCGCGACCATCTTGTCCATCATTGACGCAATCTGGGGGAAACACTCGCCGATCTGAATTCCGGGTACGTTGGTAGAAATCGGCTTGAACTCGCCG
>DUDC01000075.1 GCA_012959465.1 Planctomycetaceae bacterium | reverse complement strand
ACCTTGTCGCCCAGTCGACGGAAGTAGAGCCTTTTGGCCTGCTCCCCAAAACTTGATCCATGTGTTATGAGAGTCTAACCGCCCGTTTTGGGCAAGGAGGACTTTCATGAAACGCAAGAAGCATCGACCGGAACAGATCATCAAGAAGTTGCGTGAAGCGGACGCGATGCTGTCCGCAGGCAAGACGATTGGTCAAGTCGCGCAGGCTTTGGAGATTAGTGAGCAGACGTTTCACCGCTGGCGAAATAAATACGGTGGCATGAAGGCCGAGGAGGCTAAACGGCTGACCGAATTGGAAGAGGAAAACAAGCGGCTGAAGAAACTGTTAGCAGAAGCTCAACTGGACAAGGAGATATTGAAGGAAGCCTTGGAGGGAAACTACTGAGCCCGACGCGGCGTCGACAGGCAGTCGGACACGTTCAACAAAGGAAGAACGTGTCGCAGCGCCGGGCATGTCAAGTACTTGGTCAGCCGCGGAGCACGCAGCGTTACCAAGCGAAGGACAAAACCGAGGAAGAAAAGAAATTAGTTACTTTGATGCATGAGTTGGTAAGAAAGCATCCCCG
Source organism: Planctomycetaceae bacterium (assembly GCA_012959465.1). Classification (GTDB taxonomy): domain Bacteria; phylum Planctomycetota; class Planctomycetia; order Pirellulales; family Pirellulaceae; genus UWMA-0346. The sequence continues at coordinate 5,245 of DUDC01000075.1, read as the reverse complement.
GTACGGTTATCGTTTCATCACGGCGAAGCTTCGTCAGGAAGGTTGGAAAGTGAACTTCAAACGCATCTACCGTCTGTGGCGGCAGGAAGGCTTCAAAGTACCGAAAACTACGCGGAAAAAGCGGCGATTAGGCCACAGTGGCAACAGCTGTATTCGACGCCGCGCAGAACATAAAGACCACGTTTGGGCTTGGGACTTCATTCACGACCGGACAGCCACCGGGCAACCACTGAAGTGGCTCGCGATCACCGACGAGTACACGCGTGAGTGTCTGGCCCTAGAGGTAAGCCGTAGCATCACATCAGACCGCGTGCTGGACATTCTGACGAACTTGTTTCTTACACGTGGCGTTCCCGGGCACATACGTAGCGACAATGGCCCCGAGTTCATTGCCGAGGCAATTCGTCGTCAAAGCGAAACAGTGGGCTTGGAAATGCTCTACGTCCAACCAGGAAGTCCTTGGGAGAATGGATTCGCCGAATCGTTTTTTAGCCGCTTGAGAGACGAGCTGCTAAACGTCGAAGAGTTCATGAACTTGGCCGAGGCTCGATGGTTCGCGAAACGGCGTCACCAGGAGCACAACGAAGAGCGTCCACACAGCAGTTTGGGTTACCAGACCCCAGCGGAATTCGCATCGCAGTGTGCTGTTTCCATTCGGGCTGCGCCCTCACTCCAACAGCACACTGCGGAAAACATTACTTAACCCGTACTCTCATACCTCGTGGTACAAGAAATTGGGGCACCTCAATAGGACTGCGTGATCGCTTCAACTTCGTGCAGGATATGACTGGCGATAATCACGCTCTTGGTCTTGGACCACTCTTGCAACAGCACAGTCATGTCGTGTCGAGCGACCGGATCCAAGCCATTGAAGGGCTCGTCCAATATCAACAAGTCAGGGTCGTGGACAATCGCCTGGGCAAACTTAAGCTTCTGTCGCATTCCCGTTGAATAGGTTTCCACTTGACGATATCGTTCTTGCTCCGTGCCGGAAAAGTCGAGGATTTCGTGTGCTCGACGGAGGGCTTCGACAGGTGGAATCCCCGATAGTCGGGCCGTAAACTGCACCATTTCGACACCGGTGAGTCCGGTGATGTAGCAGTCATCCTCCGGCATGTAACCAGAGCGGCTGCGAACCTCTCGGTTGTCCCGGCCAATGTTGTAGCCAAAAACAGTCCCCGTCCCGCGTTGCATCGAGACCATGCCGAGCAACGTCTTGATCAACGTGCTCTTGCCGGCACCGTTGGGACCGAGCAGACCGATGACGCCCGAATAGATGTCGAGTGATATATCATCCAACGCGCGAAAGGTACCGTAGTCCTTCGTGATATTCTGAAGGGAGATCAGAGGCTTCAAGGTGCTGGATCCACAGGGTGTTTTGTAGAGGAGACAAAGGCTCTACTTCCGTCGACTGGGCGACAAGGTAACCCGACAAGGTTTCAGTGCCTCGGTCAGTTCCTTCCCTCCATCGGCCGTGATCTTGGTATTTTGCAAGGAAAGATACTTAAGATTCTTGAGTTTTTTTAGACCCGGCAGCGCGTCGTCCGTCAAATTGGTCTCGCTGAGTGACAGCCTGGTCAACGACTGCAGAGAGCCCAGCGAGGCCAGTGCATCTGCGTCGATACCGGTTGAGTAGAGACTGAGCATGTTGATGGATTTTCCGTCGAAGTCGACGAGGTTGTCTTTGGTGAGTGGAACCTGTCGTAAATTCAGATTGGCGAGTGCTGGGGCTTGGCCCAGCGATGTGAGATTTTCCGTCGTTAGTTTCGTGTCGTAGATCTGGGCATACTGCAGGGTTGCAATGTTCTTGAGAAAAACCAATCCGTCGTCGCGGAGGCGGCACTGATTCACTGTCAGGTTCCGCAATGGCAAGTCCTTCAGCGGGTTCATGTCGGTTTTCGTGAGGTCCAACGACTGCAAATTCAAGTAACTCATCGTAGCGAGGAACTTCAGTGATTCGCCAAGATCCGTGGTGTGCGCGAGACTATTGACGTGCACGGTCCGGACGCGGAGGTCGGCCAGTTTCGAAAACCCGACCTTTGTGAAAAGTCCGTTGTAGAGATTCAACTGTTGGATTGACGTGAATTTCCCCACTTGTTCAAGTGTCGCATCGGTGAGAATTGGTGAGGCCAATGTGAGTTGCTGAATCGCGCCCAGCTCGTCGAGGGCCGAAATGTCCACGCCGCCTCGCCAATCTTTGCCAAGAGTGACAGAGACGCTTTCCCGGTTGGGGCCTATCGCATTGATATTTACCACACCTCCAAGTGCGTTGATGGCCGCTTGCGCCAAACTTCGGCGATGACGAAGATGACGAAGATGAGCCACTTCGCTGCGACGAACTAACTCGCCGTTGGACGTATTCATGAAGCCAATCAATGCGTCGGCCGCCGGCTCAAAGACGCGGCGATCCGCATCCAAACTCCACCCCTCCATCAATTCTACGGCGTGCGAGATAATTTCTGGGTTGCCCTTTAAGGCCGCTTCTTTGAGCGGTTCAACAGCGAGTGGACCGAACGCCCGCAACGCCAGAAATGCTTGGCGGCGTTTTGAAAATTTGCGGGCGTCCAACTGATCGATCAGATTGTTGATTTGGACCAACTCCAGTGAACGTGACTCCACTGGCAACTCGTCCGCCCGGATGAGCTTCGCAAATCCAGGAAGCGTCAAGCACGAAAGACAGACGGTGAATACAAGCTTGCGATGCAGCATCAGTCCTGCTGGGGAGAGAGGAAGAAAAACGCAGAGCCAATTCGCGCACCGACAGTGCACACAGCTCATGATACACGATCAAACTACCGATTCCTCAATTTTCAGAGGGACACCCCAGCTTGGCAAGTATCCGTGGGCCATTGCAGCCCATTTTTTCGGGCTCTGCCATCTTCACCACCGCACATTGCCAGGGTCGCCCAAAGGACTTCGTCAGGATAATTCGACCTCCTGTTGGTATTCGGGTACTTCGACCCGCTGACCAGGGCGAATCTCCCTGATTGTCCGTGCCAAGGCCTCGGCCGATTTTTCTTCACCGTGTGTCAGAAAGATCGCCTTGGGCTGGCATTCAAACGCAGCCAACCAGCGGAGCAGCGCCCGACGGTCTGCGTGAGCTGAAAACCCATCGATTCGCTCCACTTCCGCTCGCACCGGATACTCCCGACCGTGAATTCGAACGGTGTCATCGCCATCCAGAATCCGTCGCCCAAGGCTGCCGCGACCCTGAAAGCCGACAAACAAGATCGTCGAGGCTTTGCGGTGAATGTTCTGCCGAAGGTGATGCTTGATACGGCCCGCCTCGCACATTCCCGAGGTTGCCATGATGACGCAGGGATCCTTGTGTCGGTTGATTGACCGCGATTGATCGACCGTGTCTGTCATTGTGAGGCCGGGAAATCGCAGTGGTGGCTGATTCGCCATGATGCGTTCCCATGTCTCCTTGTCATAACAGTCGCGGTGTCGGTGGAACACGTCGGTCACATCGATCGCCATGGGACTGTCCAAAAACACTTGCACGTCGGGAATGCGGTCATCGTGGACCAACTGACCCATGTGGTACATCAACTCTTGAGACCGCTCGACGGCAAATGTTGGAATCACCACGTTGCCGCCCCGTGAGAGCGTGCGGCCGAGCACATCGGATAATTGCTCGGCGATCCCCTTTACGTCTACTGGATGATCCCGATCCCCGTATGTCGATTCCATCACGATGTAGTCGGCGTCAGTAAACAACGTGGGATCGCGGATCAGTGGTTTGTCCCATTGCCCGATATCACCTGAAAAAATGATCGTACGTGACGGCGAGTCTGGGGATTGCGTCTCGATCTCCACCATTGCCGATCCAAGGATGTGTCCCGCTTCGCGGAAGCGAGCGCGGATTCCCTCGGCAGGCTCAAACCAAGTTTCATACGGAATCGATTCGAACAGTGAAACGGCAAGTTCGACATCGTCGATGTCAAACAGCGGCTCGATAGGGTGGCGACTCTTGCGATTTTCCTTCTTGTGACGTCTTCTTTTGTATTTGACGTCCTCCGATTGAATCTTGGCCGAATCGGCCAATAACAACTGTGCGAGCTCGTGCGTCGGTGAAGTCAGGTAGATTTTGCCACGAAAACCCTGGCGGACCAGGCGAGGAATCATGCCACTGTGGTCGATGTGGGCGTGAGTGAGAATCAGCGCATCGACGGTTCGAACATCGATGGGACACTCATCCCAATTGCGGCTGACAAAGTCCCGCTCCTGAAACATGCCACAGTCAATCATCACCCTCTGATCACCGACCTCCAGACAATATCTCGATCCGGTAACTTGACGGTTCGCACCCAAAAAACGCAGCTTCATTGAACACTCCAGCTTGCTGCCACGATGAAGAGAAAATGAGTGTGTTGAGTGTACCACGTCCTGAGCCGCACGCGCTAGCGTCGCGTATCGTCAAGTCGGGTATCGTCTATTCACTGTGCGATCGGCGATTTTGAAACGCGTGGCTTAGAACCTTCGGCTCAGACATCACACCGGCTAACCAACGTAAAAACGTCCTCAGCGTTTGTCAAAACGCCGAGGACGTAGTGGACAAAACGACAATGGGCTGGTCGTTGATGCTAGCGACGCGACTGGTGTCGACGTTGCGAATCGCGTGCTTCTCGCATCATGTTCAGTAGTGAATCGACACGGCTGTGAGTGCGGTCGTTTTGATTGATAATCAGCATCCCGTTAATCTCGGCAAGCGTGCCCACGAATCCGGATCGACAATGTTCTGCTCGATTTGGATCAGGTGCATTGACGAGGTGTTCGATGCTACGGCAGGTACGGTTCCGGCCCCCGGCCAGCAAATCTTCAACGCGGTCTTCCAGATGCGACGAGAGCTCCTGGACGACGTGCGTTGTGTATTGAGAACGAGCAGAGAGTCACGAGGAAAGCTCAGCAAGATAGCGTTGTCGCATGGATTCGGTCACGGCGCTCTCTCCCTTCAACTCGGCTTTGGCTGAGCCAGAAGCGGTGCAATCAACTGCTCCACACATTGAGCGTAACGCGTCCATTGCTCGGCTTGGCGAGTCATTGCGAGTTTACCCTGAGGTGTCAATTCGTACCATTTACGACGGCGCCCCGTGGAATCGTCCCAGCGGCTCCGAATCCACTTGCGGTTTTCCAAGCGGTGCAGCAACGGGTACAAGGTCCCAGCTTTCAACTCGACTTCCCCACCACTGACGATCTTCAGCTCCTTTTGGATCAAGTAGCCGTACATCGACCCTTTGCCACG
>DUDC01000074.1 GCA_012959465.1 Planctomycetaceae bacterium | reverse complement strand
GCTCCTTCGGCTTCGTAACGGGTCAGTCCTGCCGCCGCATCGAGCACCGTGTTCAGCTCGTCTCCACCCGGTAATTCACCATCTTCAGTCGCAATGCTCCGAGCAAGCTCTTCCAACTGGTCGCGACCAGGCAACGCGTGATGAATGAGGACGATCTGTTTTTCCAGTTCCGTGGGGATCTGGACAACAGGCGACAAGATCACAACAAACGTTCGGTTCTGCTTGCCCTTCACGAACTGGTGTTGTAGTGCCTGAACGATTTCGGCGCTGTTCATAAAGCGGTGAAAATTGTTCAACACCAGAATAGCGGTGCCCTCCGGCGTGGCCAACGTATTGAGAGTACGGATCGCAGCCAGCGGGTCCGTGCCAGCCGAGTCGACTTCTTCACTCTGGCCAGCCATCTGTAATCCCTGCGAGACATCCCACGTTGCCAGTCGCCAGTCTTCGTCGCGGCACAGCTGGGCGATTTCGGTGAGGGCGTCTTCGTGTTCGTGGGATTGAATCCAAAGGGCGGTGAAACATGCCGAGATGTATTCGGCGAGTTGCTGAGCAAGTAGCATGGGGGCACTCCTTGATGTGTTTAGATACCGCGACATGCAGTTGCCACGGCGCACGAGGACGAACGAACAGATGAAAGAGACGCTATGCGTGTTGCACTGACGGGCGCTACGGGGTTCATTGGTCACTACATCGCCACACACCTCGCGGACCAGGAGTACCAGCTTCGTTGTTGGCATCGGCCCTCAAGTAAACGCGAGGGATTCGACCACATCAGCGATCTCGAATGGATCGACGGCGACCTGGGCAACCCGGATAGCGCCAACAGCTTGGTTGACGGCTGCGACGCAGTTGTCCACGCGGCGCTCTACCGACCAGGTATGGGATACGGGGTCGAAGGTGACCCGATCGAGTTCGTTCACAAGAACGTGCTCGGCACGCTGGAGTTGATCGAGGCGGCACGGCGAGCAGGCGTCGGTCGCTTCATCTTCATATCCACTTGTGCCGTGCATGAGAGAATTCTTGACGACCGTCCGCTCAATGAGGCTCATCCGCTCTGGCCGACGAGTCATTATGGAGCGTACAAGGCCGCCGTTGAGAAGTTCGTTCACAGCTACGGTCTCGGGCACGGATACCCGATCTGTGCCCTGCGACCCACGGGTGTCTATGGCGTCGCCCGTCCGATTCAGAACAGCAAATGGTGTGACCTTGTTTCGGCGGTCGTGCGCGGCGATACGGTAAAATGTTCGCGTGGCGGAAAGGAAGTCCACGCTGCCGATGTCGCCAAGGCGGCTGGCATTCTGTTGACGGCGGACGGAATCGCCGGAGAAGCCTTCAACTGTTACGACCGCTATATTTCTGAGTTAGACGTGGCCACGCTTGCGAAGGAATTGTCCGGTAGCACGAGCCCGATCGTCGGCGAGCCGATGCAACCGAAACACCAGATTGTTACCGGCAAGATCCGCGATCTCGGCATGCAGTTCGGCGGCGACGAAAAGTTGAAGCAGACCATAGCCGAGTTGGTCGAAGGCGCGCGAAGTGCCACAGTTTAGGTTCGCTGCTCGTTGACTTGCTCATTTTCGTGGTTTTGATGGAACTCGGCGGTCAGGCCCTCTCTCAGACGATTCCCCAACGCTTGTTCCACGAACTTGCTTGCTTCCTTGCATTCCACTCCAGCAAATCCTTTCGTTTCCAGCTGTGTTTCACCGGTCGGCGACACGATGATTTCGATGATCTTATTCAAGCGGCACCTCCGACGTTGATGGTCAGTTTCACGCTGCCGTCGGCCAGCTGGGATTCAGTCACGCTGTGACCTCTACGACGTGCTTCGAGCTTTGATTTCTCGACAGCATAGGCTTGCAAAAACGAATCGAGGTGTTGCTGTTCGCCCCAACGTCCGCCGTAGTTGTCGTATTTCAACTGGCCCGTGCTCAGCTCGCAAATTAGTGGGTACTTCCAGTCTGGCAACTGAACGGCGAGACCGGTTGCTTCGCCGCTGAATAGGCGATGAGTACCATGGATCGGCAACGGCAACCGAAGACGATTGCAGCCAGATCGGACTGCTGCGGCATCTTTGACTTGTGTTTCGATTTCAACTACGTGGCTCAATGCTTGGCTCCTTGTTGAAAGTAAGTGGATTGACTGAGTGACATCAGAACGGCGGATCTTCTGTTAAAGCGGGCGGCTCTTGTTCGACGCGTTGTTGATCAGTCGGCGTCGGTAGGGCAAGCTGGTCGCTCACGAGATTATGAATCAGTACTTCACTGATATCTTCATCTGGCGTTCGCAGACCGTGCAACAAATACCAACACAGAACCAACGGTAACGCGGAGACCAGCATCAGGCCGACATTTGATAGGACGGGAGCCAACAACGACTCGTGATGCCGTTTGCTCGCGATTGCACGGCGTTCCGCATCCAGCTTGGTCCGTTGTTCTTGTAGGTCAATCTCCATGGCGACCATTTCTTTCCTTGATTCGGCGACGGCCTCGACCAGACGCGATGTTCCGGACGCCACCTCTTGGTGAAGTTTAGCCATTTCAATGTTTTGTTCGGCTTGTTGACGGTTGCTTTCCGAGACGTGCCGAATCAGTCGGTCGTCAGACGAGCTACAACCGGTCGCCAGAACGATCAGCGGGATCACCACGGCACGGTGTCGAAGTGGGTTCATGAGCATCGAACCTCCAAAAGGACAGAAGACGGTGCAGCAGCTTCTGCAGTGAGCGTCGAAACCTCACCTCGCGAACGAGCAAGGCGATGACAACGAGTAGTGCGAACGAGAAGCTGGCGACGAGTGTATGGTTCATAGACGTGGCCTCAGAGAGTGGAGAAAGATTGGAGAAGCACCCAATCAAGCTGAAATTGAATGCTATTCCATAGGCATTAAGCGATTTTGACGCGAAGATCGTCGCACTTCAGGATCTAACGACACGTCGATTGCGATGCTTGCCGCTGCAGCGATGATTGCCAACGGAAATTCCGAACGGAACTCTGTTAATCAACAAGGGCGTGAGCCGTTGGCAATGAAGCAGGCCGAAGATACTCTGAGCGTAAATAGATTTCATTGAGTTTCTCTAGTTGAAGGAACGAATGGGTTCGACGACAACGACGCGAGTGATTGCCGGCCGAGTGAGTCACTAACGAGAAATGGAATTGCTAATCGGCCCTCTTCATAAGAATATGACGCAAAAACGGCTTTTATTTAGCTCGCATCGCGACCGCGTTGTTTCCAAGTCGTAATCCGCGACATTCGCGCATAGCAAAGGCCGGCTCAGTTACGGTGCGCATGACACGTTGGTCCATGCAGGAACGACTTGCTTCATCCCGACGGGTACGCTCGAAGCCACCGAGATTGAGTGGGCTCTTTCTTAACCCTGACGCAGAACAATTAGAGCTTGAGATCGGACTTTTCTTGAAAACGACACGCCCACTTGCAACTCGTCGTTAACGTCTTTCCAAATCAGATCAACGGCCGTCACGATGGTCGGAGGTTACAGAGTCATCTGCCTTTCGTCGTAACATGACGCGAGCCAGCAATCGTCCAATGAGCTTGGCTAAACGCTCGCGCTGAATCGCTGCTGTCGTGGTTCGATCACTTCCAGAATCCTCAGTCTTCGAGCCCGTTAAATTATCAGACATGTTCAATTCCTTTCATGGCTTGTTGAAGCGGCAACAGGGCGGCCGCGCAAAAAGAAAGGCCGGCATAATGCCGGCCCGGTTATGACTTGGGATACTGTTTTCGAATCAGTCTCCGTCGCTTTGATCCTTCGGCGACTTTTTCCGTTTCAGCGACTTGCGACGCGCCCGACCGTCAGGAATTTCGAGTCCACGTGACTCGTTCCAGAAGGCGACTGCCTTGGTAACGGTGTTGATGTCGCATTGCAGGCGAGTGGCGATTTCGTGCATCAGAAATTGCTCATCCAGGAGTCGCTGTACCTCGTCAGCGATTCGTTGATAGAGCGGAATTGTTTCTGCCTTCCCTGGGATTCGATGCCGACGTTTGCGACCATCCTCGAGCGTTTCGCCACGTTGTTCGGCCGCGTACTTCATCAGCTTCGTCACTTTGCTGCGGCTACATCTCAATAGATCGGCAATATCACACAAGCGTTTGTCCTCCTTGTAGAGTGCCCAAGCCCGATCGGCTTCCGCGACAAACGGCACAGGTTGTCGGTAGTCGAGCGTGAGCTCGATCGCGTCGTCTTCGGGAGCCGGGTGACGTCCCGAACATCGATCCAGAACAAGTCGCAACAGTTTGACGCGAAATCGTCCTTGAAGCCAACCACGCTTCGGGCGCCGTTCTCCTTGCTGATATAAATCGATGCGACCACCCGTTACCATTTTGATGATGTGTCGCACGAGTGGCGCGTCTTCATCAGCCACGCCCGACGCAGCCTTTGTCAAGGTCTTGCCCAACTCCTCAAGAGCAGCACGAATTTCGAGTTTGGTCGGGACCGTAACTTCTGTACCACGAATCGCCTCAAGCCGCGTGATCTCAGCGAGAACGATCGACCGTTGACGATCAAGGTCGTTCACCAAGTCGGTCGCCAACTGGTCGTCTTGGTGCGTGTCGCCGAGGTTGCGAACTGTGAACTCGATGCGGCGGCGCAGCCGTTGTTCTTCCGCTCTATGCCGCTTGAGTTCTGACGGATCTACCTGTTGACCAGCCGTCATCGCCTCCTCACAAGAATGGATCACGCGAGCGACAAGATCGTTGTCCGCTTGGATCAACTCGGCGATCTTTTCGCACGTTATCTTCAATGCCAACTCGCGATTGAGTTCCGAGAATAGGGGCCGCGCGGCTGCCAGTGATGCCCGACAGTCTTTACAAAACATGTTTCGCCCAAACCCTCCTCCGACATAAAGCCGTCGATTGTGCGTTGGACACCAAAACAGCCCGTTCAGCACACGTGGCCGGCTTGTCTTGTCCCCATCTTTGCTCCGCCGTCCAGCTTGCGATTCGTTTTCAAGCAAGCGTGCATGTGCTGCGTACCACGTCTCGTCGGTGACGATCCGGAGATGCTCGAAGAACTCGACCTTGAGCGGTTTTTTCCGCTCGACTTGCTTTGCATAGTCCTTTTTGGACTGCCATTTCGTCTCTTTACGACCATAGGCCCACTCGCCACGATAGCAAGGATTGGCGAGTAGATAGCGAACCGAACGGTGATTCCAAGTGCCGGAGGGCGACTTTGGTGGCGAAGGTGCTTCCGGGTCTCCGTTTAGTCGCTGAGCGATTGACTGAATCGTGATTCCATCGTCGGCGAACCAGCTAAATGCCTTTCGAACGTACCTAGCCTGGTTTTCGTCGATGATAATCCGACGTCGAGGCCGCTTACGTTTTGTTTCCTCTCCAGCGACCACTTCGCCCGTGTACCCCATCGGCAGGGAGGTACAAACCATGCCACGGAGGAATAATCCCTCATGCGCGGCGCGAACGTGATCGGCGTACATGCTGACGACCGATTCGTCCATCGCAGCACTTATCTGAAGAAACAGACGCCAGCGTTTCTCATCAGCAGTGTCGATCTTCGACTTAACAAAGATGCAACGGATACCGCGTTCAACCACTTCCTCTTCGACAAACTGCAGGCTCTTGTACGTCTTACGAAAAAGTCGGTTCGTGGCGAAGACGAGCAGAACATCGATCTGCCGTTCCTCTAACACGGTCCGCAGTTCGTTTAACCCCGGACGCCGACTGCTATATCCTCTGGCGGCCGTGTCGAAGAACACGTTCTCCAGCGGGATGAAGATCCTTTCTCGCTCCGCCTCCTCGTAGAGAGTGCGGACCTGGTCGCCGATGGACTGCTGGAATCGCGTCGAGAAGCGGGCATAAGTTGCGCCGATC
>DUDC01000073.1 GCA_012959465.1 Planctomycetaceae bacterium | reverse complement strand
CTGAAAGCCAACACCAAGCATAGAAAGGAGAGTGCCGGAAGTTCGTTGGCTGAAGTAAAGGCTGCGGCCAGTCCAGCTCCAAAATAACACCACCACGGGGCATCACGCTCGCGGCCAATTCTCATGATGCACACCAGACAACCCGTGACTCCCAGTGATGCCAGCAAGTGATTGTTCAGCGTCACAGAAAACGACGTCAGGAAGGTACCACCTGCGGCCGTAGCAACAACCAGAATACGGCCCCAGTCCGTCTTTCCGTACCGCTCAACTAAGCAAGTGGTCCACCAGAGAATCAATGCCAGACAGGGAACATTGATCATGACCAGCAAGATCCTGATCACATACATCGGATGCTTCCCCATTGTCGAACCGGTCACCCGTTTCACGACCCAATAAGGGCCTGCGCAGAGGGTCGGTAACAGTGGAGGCTTGCTGGAATAGTAATGCGGTGTTCCGTTGACGTTGCGATGATGTACCAAGTCGATTGTCTGCCAGGCGCCAATTCTCTTTCCGTTTTCGTCAAAAATTACTTGATCGATTGCGTACGTTCCATGGTCAACAATCGCTCGGATAGTACACCAACGCGACCGATCATTCGCACTCAACATGGGCGTCTCGCCATCGCGCGTGATGGTTGCTATTTTCGCCCCTACGATACTCAGTGACGAACAGATAATCAGTGCGTAGATGGCTTGACGTTGCCTGCGAGACAAGGTTGCCGTCGCGTCGTTGGTTGGGGTGTTCATGAATGTCGTGCAGTGGAGGGTGGGTAGAGTTCCGGTGACGCCCAACAACTATTAAACTACGACGTTTCGGCTGGAGAGGAAGCAGTATCCGTCGGCGTATCTGTGCATTGGCGCACAGAGTAGGTGTCCGGCCCCCGGGTATTGTGAGCCGTTATCAGTTCAGCTAGAAAACCCACCGACGTGAACTGTGCTCCGACGATCAGCGCGCCTAGCGAATAGAGTACGGCGGGGCGTTCATGGAGCGGCGCGAGGTCAGGCATGATTGTCTGCCTCACGATCCAGTAGGCGGCCAGGTATCCCAAGCCGGCAAGGCCGACAGAGAACGACATCACGCCGATCGTACCCAGCAGGTGCTGTGGACGCTGGTTGAATCCGGTGAGAAAATAAACAGTCAGCAGGTCGAGGAATCCTTTCACAAATCGTTTGAATCCATACTTCGACTGTCCAAACTGGCGCGAGCGATGGTTGACCACTACCTCGCCGACTCGCCAACCCTTGGCGGCCGCCAACACTGGCACGAAACGGTGTAACTCTCCGTACAATTCCACTTCGTCAAAGACCTCTCTGCGGTAACATTTGAAACCACAGTTGTGGTCGTGCAGCTTCACTCCCGTTAGCCAACCGACGAGGCGATTGAAAATCCGCGATGGGCCGACTTTGTGCCAGGGATCGTGCCGCACCTTTTTCCAGCCGCTGACGACATCTAAGTCTTTTTTCATCTCGTCGAGAAATTTCGGTATTTCGGTCGGGTCGTCCTGGAGATCGGCGTCCATGGTGAAGACGAGATCTTCTTTCGCTTGAGAAAAACCGGCACTCAATGCGGCGGCCTTACCGAAATTTCGTCGAAACTGGATTCCAAAAACACGGTCGTCTCGCTGTGAAATCTCCTCAATGATCCGCCACGATTGGTCACTCGAACCGTCATCGACAAAGATGATTTCAAAATCGTACTGGTGCTCAGTCGCGACTTGATCGATTTCCTCCACCAGCTTGATGAGACTCTCTTCTTCGTTGTATACGGGAATCACGATCGAAAACATGGACGGCCTTTTTTGTGCGGTAATTCGGTGTTTTTGGGATGCGAATGGCACCATGGATACCACGAACGCCCGCGCAGCTCAAGTTTACTTATTCCTGTTTGCGGCACGGTAATGCCTATGGTTGTGGTCGGCGCAGCCAATTCGCAGGCACCGGCGTCTACGCCGATTTGTTTTCGTCGAACCGCTCGGGTTTCAATGCCCCGGCCCGCCAAACGAACCCGGCAATCAGGACTTCCGGTAGCAACCAGACGAAACGAAGTAGAATTGCCGCAAGCAGTGCCCGAATTGGCCCGATGGCAACCACAGATCCCAGTGCCGTCGTCACCACCCACTCCCGTATCCCGGCACCACCAGGGACTAGCGAGACGAAGCCGAGTACGATCGCCAACGATACGGTGGCGGTAATCAGGCACATTGTCTGCCACTGGAACACCTCCTGGGGTGTGACGCCTGGAATAGCCAACAGCGTCGCCGCCAGGCTACCGCCAAAAACGACCCACTCGATCGTTAGCAGCACCCACCCCATACCCATTAGACGCCAGGTGATCCCATCCAGATGAATCGACCTGTGGTCCGATTTCTTGCGTTGAATTCGGTCCACAATCGACCGGAAAAGAGGCGGGATGGTTGGAATGCCTGCAGCCAACGCCAGCCCGGCCGCTCCAGCCGCGAGCCATTTATCGCCGCTCACCGAAATCAAGAGGATCCCCCCGAGCGTAGCGCCTACGGCCATCAACGTCAGTGTTTCGACGAAGACTGCGGCGACCCCTGCGCCCAACGAGACCTTTGGACCGGCTACGAGTGTGGAACGAAGAACGACAACCAACGCCTTGCCCGGGACGTATTTTCCAAGATGGCCGATAAAGAACGCGCGAAAGGACGTAAATCGAGTCGGTTGTTGGCCGAGATTCCTCAATGTGCGATGCCAAAACCACCACGAGGGCATCATGCCAACCGCGTACAGGACCGAGGCGACCAACAGCCAAGGATAGCGAATGCTGGACCAATGGAATCGTTGGCCTAATAGGTCGTTGAGAACGTGCTCCGCCCGGCGTATCTCGTCCGTTTGCGCCTCGTCCGTCCGGAGTAGCGCAAGCTGAGCCGTTGCCTTCTCGATCTCTGTTGTCAATTCGCGCTGTTGCTGCTGAAACGTGCTGGAGGAGTTGCGAATTGTACGACCGATCCCAAATATCACCGCGACAAAAATGATGGAGACCAATAGACGTTTAGCCAGTCGTCTATCGAGTACGAAGCGTCGCTTGGTCGTTTGTTCATCGGTTACGCCATCGGTCATGTCGTCGTTGACCGTAGTTCGCGTCGAAGGATCTTGAGCAGAGTTTGCAGGAATACGACGATCATCGGACCGACCAGAATTCCGATCGGGCCCAGCGCTTGAACGCCACCTAGTACAGACAATAGCGCCAGCAGTGGGTGCAGCCTTGATTGACCGTGTAAGACGAGCGGTTTGATCAGGTTGTCGATTATCGAGACGATCAATGCGCCGTAACAGGCAAGCAGGATCGCGGCGACGGGGCGGTCGGCATAAAAGAACAGCCACAGCGAGCTCGGTAACCAGATGGCTGCCGCACCGACAAACGGGATCATCGCAAATACGGCCGTTAACATCGTCAATAGCAAGATGTGATCCAACCCGACGATGGCAAAACCGACTCCCGCACAGACTGCTTGGGCCACCGCCGAAGCCAATGTCGCCACCACAACAGCTCGGCTAACGGATTCAAATTCAGATAATAGCTCTTTTTCGTGCGTGTCCTCTAGCGGGGATAGACGCATGGCCGTCGCGATCATTGCCGGGCCGTCGACCAGGAAAAAGTAGAGCGAAATGGCGGTGATGCATATGCCAATAACCAGTCTCGCCAGCAGAGAGGCGGTTGCTCCACCAATCGGCAAGACATGATTTCGCACCCACGTGACGCCAGCTTCCTGGAGTTCGCGGCGTTTGGCCTTTGTTGGATTGGCCATCTCTAAGAAGAGGCGATTCAGTGGCCCACCCAGGTATTCCGAGCGAAACTCCTGGTAGTGATTGAATGCCGATTGCATTTGTTTGTCGAACTCGAACCGCTCCGCTCGATGGCTGATGGCTGCCTCCAACGCTGTCTTCGTATCAATCAGTTTGTTGTGAGCGTGTCGTGTTGTCTTTTCATCCAGGCCGGTTGTGATTCCGTCGACCATCCAGATAAGGTCGTCTGCCGCAGTTGGATCGGCTGAGCGGCCATCTTTGATGGTGTCAATGGCCTCCTGAAACAGGCCATCGGTCCGATGGATCGCTTCTGGCTGCGGCATTTCCAAGCCGAGTATTCGTCGAGTCTTGACGACGCGGTCGGGTAAATCGTCGACGTGTAACGACGATAATAACTCGATTCCCTGCAAGATGCCGTAGGTGAAAATCAAACCGGTTGGGAGAAGCACGATCAGAAAGATGGCGGCCGTGGAAATACCCGCCGCCAATCGCGCACGCTGTTTGCACCGACCGAGAACCCAGCGGTGGACCGGACGAAAAATCACGACCAACAACGCCGCCAGGAAAAGGGGGACGAAGAAGGCAGAGATGATGCGGAAAAACAGCAGCCCGATTACGAGAATCGAGCCGATTAGGACAATAAAGGAAGCCCAGCTGGCCATCGTTCGGCCAGCGATCGCAGGGCCACTAGATTCGGTATCGCTCATGGTGAATACAGCCTACACAGGTTGTCTGCCATCGTCGAGCGACGGACGCACAACATCACTATGTGCCACGGCTACGCGAGTGCCTTCGCACCATCCGTTTTCCTTCATTACTTCAACGTATTGACGAGCCGGCAATACAAGCACGAAGCGCGAGCGAGTCGTTTGCCGCTCTCGAGACTCACTCGCTTGCGCTTCGTGCTTGTGTTACCAGTAATAAAGTCTTCAATTTTATCTACGTAAGAAGTGTCCCACTCTCTCGCATTCGCTGAAGGAGGGATCGGTATCGGTTGAGGTAAGTAAACACGACCCACAACAGACCGATGTTGCTGGCAATGAGCAACGTACAGGCTATCGCATAACCACTGGATCCCGTTGGGCTCTGTTCTTCAACCGCTGGGCTTTTCGCCTCATCTTCATGGGGTTTGGACTGGTCGAGGTTGCGAATGGTTTTTTTGGGCTGGAGCGTTGGGGCCGACGCACCGCCGGTGGTGACACTGTCCGGGTTAAGACTTGCAGTTCGAATCTCGGGCCCAAGATTCTCTCGGTCTCCGATTTCCGAAGCGTTGCGATGGATGGAAGGTGTGGTCACCATTTGGCCACCGGTTACTCGGCCCGTCGAGGGCATCGTGAGCTGTCCGCCTGGCAACGATCGGTGACTGCCTGTGGTCGACGGTACTGTTCCGTAGTTAGGTTGCATCACACTCCCGGGGGCGTATCCCAGGCCGCGAGCCGTGCCAGATCCGGTATTCGGTGCTGGATTCTCGATTCGATCCACGGGGTCAGCCAAGCGACGATCGTAAGGATCGTAGCGAGGCGTATTTGTTGGATTTTGCTCCCTCGGTTCCCGCGTTCCGGCCGCGTAGGAGGCGTCAAGGGGTCGCCACGTTGATGGAGGAGTGGCTGTGTTCGTGAGGGGTGGAGCAGTTGAATAGTTGACCTTCGGGTTGATTAACAGTTGCCGTTCCAACTGGGGTGCGACGCCGCCAAGTCCAGTTGGGCTTCCGTAGGAAGGAGTGGTTGCGATTCGCGGAGCGATGGCGATTGAGTCGAGTCCCGTACCTGGATCGATGGTGCGCGGATCAACGGTGAGACGTGGATCGATGGTACGTGGATCGATGGTACGTGGATCGATGGTACGTGGATCGATAGTGTAACGCGGATCGATGGCGCGCGGATCCGTGCCCGTCGTGGGGGCCAAAACGCCGATTCCTGGGCCGTAACGCAGGTCGGGAGTAAAGTAGGGATGCGTGGCCTCGCTCGTTGGCACTCCATCGACACCTCCATAGGGTGTCGCACTATAAGCACCAGTCGTTGAATTGGCAGGAGGTTGCGTAGCCGTGCCGGTGGATCCGTAGCGTGAACTTGACCCGACGTC
>DUDC01000072.1 GCA_012959465.1 Planctomycetaceae bacterium | reverse complement strand
AAACGCTTACGTATAGAATGGGGATCCGCTGTTCCCTCTGTCCTGGTCTATGTGGACGACGAACCGTTCACGCTGATCGTAGCAAGTGAGAAACAGGGGTATTCCAAGGCGATTGTGAAACCCGGTCCCTGGGGTCAACCGTGGAATGAAGAGACGTTGAACGGCACCGCGTGACGAACTCGTACGGCAAACGGTCGACGGTTGTCATTGGTTATTCTCCCGATGTCAGCACCTTGAGAATTCCTTTGCAAAAGTCGGGCAGGTCATCCGGCTTTCGGCTGGAAACGAAATGTCGGTCAATGACGACAGCCTCGTCTATCCAGACGGCGCCGGCGTTGATGAGATCATCCTTAATTCCCGGCGATCCTGTCACTTTAACGCCGTTGTAGACGCCTGCCGAGATCGGAATCCATCCGCCATGACAGACGGCTGCAACAAGTTTGTCAGTGGCGTCAAATTCGCGAACCAATTGCAATACTTTTGGATCACGGCGAAGTTTATCAGGCATGAATCCGCCCGGCACGACCAGGCCGTCAAACGCACTTGCACTAACGTCCGAGATGGCAGCGTCCGAGACGCACGGATATCCGTTCTTGCCAGTATATGTCACAAGGGCAGCCGCGCCGGCAACACAAACGTCGGCACCCGCTTCGATCAATCGAAGTTTCGGATACCACAGTTCCATATCTTCATAGATGTCGCCCACAAAGATAAGAATCTTCTTGTTTTCAAGCGGCATTGCTTCCAGCATAATATCAACTCCGCGACGTCGTAAATGGTAATTGGTTTTCAAGATAAGACGATCGATTCATGGTAATGGCCGGCGATTATAGCCGATTCTACCCAGTACGACTTTCGCTGGCCTTAAAAGCAGGTCAATATGATCTTGAAACGTTCAAGGGCGGCTTCATTCAATACCTAGTGACGACCCGCAACGGCGCCGTCAGCTCACAGAGTAAAAGTAACAGCCCTCGTCATTCTCCAGCGGCCTACAGTTTCTTAAGTGCCTGCGCACTGCCGAGCGGTGACTTTGTCGTGTTCTATTGATTTTCCCGTTGGCGATAGCTCTCCTTAGTGGCTTCGTGGCTTCATGTGAGCCGACAATACATGCTCACACAAAGTCACAAAGACACGAAGTATTCTTCGCACTCGATTGAAGAATAACGGGTTCACGTGTCACATTCTTCTTCCGCCATCGCCTTCAAATAGTGACGGTCAAAAGCCACCAGCATGCTCTCCAGATTGGAATAGGGTCCAGGCTCGTACGCTTCCGACTGCACTCCATGCTGTGTCAACTCGCAGACCCGCCAGTCCTGACGATTGGTGACGTCCCAGAATTCGACCGCCTTCGTGGGATCGAACCCCGTTTGGTCGACGACTTCTTGCGGAAATAACCAATCACACACAATGCGAGTGGAATTGCAACTCGACCGTTCGATCCGATGGGTAAGCACATAGTCGGGGTGCGGGCTAATAAAGAGTGTGGGAAAGAAGGTGTAAAAATAGACTCGGTTTCGATCCTCGTCGCAGAGCCCCGGAAGCCAATCACCGCAGAGCTGCCCATCGACCGAAACTGTATCGTACGCGTCCGAAAGGACCATCGGTCCGCCCAAGAAGGGTCCTTCCGTAAAATCATTTGAAGAGGTCTTGACCGAAGTCACGGGGTTGAGTTGCGGATGCACAAGGGAGCAGTGATAACATTCGCTGTAGTTCTGAAACACGATTTTCCAATTTGCCTGGACCTCGTATGTGACATGGTGCGCAGACACGAGATCACTGAGGCGCCAATCGTCGAAACGAGTGAGGATCGACGCAAGAAACGATTCGAACGGCGGGCAGTCTCGGTCTAGATTGATGAAAACGAATCCCTGCCAGACGACAGAGTGGACAGTCTGGAGCGGATAATCCTTCACATTAAAACCCTCGACCTCGTTCATGTTCGGGGCATTTTTCAGGCTCCCTTGAAAGTCGTAGGTCCAAGCATGATAGGGACACTGAATTCTCGTCTTGAAGTGACCGCATGCTTCCACTTGCATCCGGGTCCCACGGTGGCGGCAGACATTATAGAAACAACTCACTCGGCCATGAGTGTCACGAACAACAATGAAACTCTCACCATTCATTTCATGCACAAGGAAGTCACCCGCTGCCGAAAGGTCCGACGCGCGGCCAACACAGATCCAGTTCTTCCGAAAGATCTGTTGAGTCTCCTGTGCGTAGACTTCTGGGGACGCGAAAAATTCCCCGCGAAGCGTCTTCGCTCCCATTTGCTGATCTCCAATTCCCTGTGCATCCTCTACGTCGTCACAGAACTCAAACAGGCTACCAGAATTGCCGTTTAGTTTCTCCGGCATCGATGGACCAACCGTGTTCTTGGTGCCAGTGTGCCTTCCGTTAAGACCATTTAAATGGGCGCTCGCACACTGGCCCGAGTCACTGTCACCGGTAGAGACCGCTTCAAGATGATTGACACTCAGGACCATCCTGACCACAATTGTGCCTTCGAAGGCCGCATCTTGCCTCTGTTCGGGCAGTCCCATTTTCGATCAGTCTCGAGCGACCTTTTTACCATGCCGTCAGTGTCGGACCGCACGTCCGATCGTTGACAAGACTCGTGAAAACAGGAATGAAGACGTGAAGGGTTCTTACACCTATTTCTTTACCTTTTTGCTCGCCTGTTACCCTCAAGTCTCGACAGCGATCGACGAATCCGATTCGCTAGCGTTGCTGGTTGAAACATTGGACGCGGCTGACGATCCGGGTGTCCAAAGCGCCTTGTTGCGAGGCATGTTGCGAGGGTTGGAGGGTCGGAGAAATATTTCGGCCCCCAAGGGTTGGAGTGAGTTGAGCGCAAAGCTCGCCCAGAGTGATGACAAGAGTGTGCGGGACCTTTCGGCACAGCTTTCACAGATCTTCGGCGACCGCAAGGCGGTTCAGCGGGCTCTCGCCACATTGAAAGACAAGTCGGCCGCTACGAATGCTCGACGGAAAGTGCTTCGTTCGCTGTTAACGCAACAAAACGAAGAAGTATTCACGCTACTGGAATCGCTGCTGGATGATTCTGCTTTGCAATTGGATGCGATTCGCGGATATGCCATGGTCGAGGATGCAACCGCTCCCACAGTGCTGCTGCGACGGTACAAGCAATTGAGCCCTGAACTCCGCCGCGCCGTCGTGGAAACGCTTGCGACACGGAAGCGATACGCACAAGCAATGCTGACGGCCGTCAAACAAAAGATCGTATCACACGATGAGATTCCGGCGCACGTCGCTCGTTCGTTGCACAATATTCTGGGAGATCGATTTGTCGAGGTTTTCGGCGAAGTGAGGCAACTCGCCGAAGACCGTACAAAGTCGATGACGAAGTACAAGAGGATGATCACGCCGAAAGCGATTGCCTCAGCAAATGCTTCACGAGGTCGAGTCGTCTTCAAGAATACGTGTGCTGCATGTCACCTACTTTATGGGGAAGGCGGCAAGATTGGCCCAGACTTGACCGGATCGAACCGAGCCAACCTTGACTACATTCTTTTGAATAGCGTCGATCCAAGTTACGACGTCCCCGTCGGCTACAAGATGATAACAATTTCGACGGTCGACGGACGCGTCATCAATGGTGTTATCGCTGAAGAAGACGGAGTTCGGGTCGTGCTAAAAACGGTCGAACAGCCAAGAATGATCATCGCCAAGGAGGACATCGAGACGCGAACCATCTCATCCAAGTCGATGATGCCTGACGGACAGTTGGATAAGATGAAGCGACAGGAAGTGCTCGATCTGATCAGATATTTGAGAACAACAGAGCAAGTGGAGATGGCGAAATGAACGAAAAACTCAAACTAGGGGCAACATTGACGTTGTTCGTCACGCTCTTGTTGTGCAGCGGTACGCTGGGATTGGCTCAGGAATCCAAAAACCAACTTCCCAAAAAACAGCACAAGACCAGCAACGCACCGTTTCTGAAACCGGAGCAGGCGGTTGCAAAGATGTCGATTCCGGATGGTTTCGAGGTCTCGATATTCGCGTCCGAGCCAGATATCGGAGAACCGATTGCCTTTTGTTTCGACGACCGGGGCCGCATCTGGGTTGCCGAGAACTTCAACTATCAAACGCGTGGTAAACATACCAACGACCAAGTCAGCCGGATTCAAATCCTGGAAGATACTGATGGCGACGGTGTTTTTGACAAGAAGAAGACGTTTACTGACAAGTTGACTTTCACGTCCGGACTCGCCTGTGGATTTGGCGGCGTCTTTGTCGGATCTCCACCCAATCTAACGTTCATTCCCGACGCCGATGGTGATGATAAGCCGGACGGTCCTCCGCAAATCCTGTTGGATGGTTGGGGGATCAACGATCGGCACGAGACGTTGAACAGTTTCATTTGGGGGCCTGATGGATGGCTTTACGGCTGTCATGGTGTGTTCACGCAATCGCGAGTTGGCAAACCGGGTGGCGACGCAGCGGGAAGACAGTTTATCGACGGGGGTATCTGGCGATATCATCCAACACGCAAGACTTTCGAAATATTCGCCCGCGGGTTATCGAATCCGTGGGGATTCGATTTTGATGATCGCGGTCAAGGATTCGCCACGTGTTGCGTCATTCCGCATTTGTTTCACGTGGTCCAAGGAGGTGTGTATCACAAACAGAGCCGCCCTCACGTGAATCCGTACATTTACGATGATATCAAGACAATTCGCGACCACACCCATCTATCCGCTCACGGCGGGGCTCGCTTCTATCTTGCGGATGCGTTCCCTGAACAATATCGCAATCGACTGTTCATGTGCAACATTCATGAACACGCCGTCTTGACCGATATTCTCGAGCCCAAAGGATCCAGCTTTATCGGTAAACACGGCGATGACTTCATGCCGACGAACGATTTAGCATGGGTCGGATTCAGCGTCGAGATTGGCCCGGAAGGGGGCGTCTACATTCTGGACTGGCATGATACCGACGTTTGCGGAAACGCGATCAATTTTCCTAACAGTGGCCGAATCTATCGCATCATGCCGAAGGGCGCAAAGGGATTTACGCGGCCCAATTTGCAAACGATGTCCGATGCTCAATTGGTCGAACTGCAGACGCATGCGAACGACTGGTACGTTCGCCATTCTCGCACGTTGCTTCAAGCGCGGGCGGCGAACGGATCGTTGGACAAGACGCTTGTTCTTACACAACTTGCTCACCTATTCCACTCGGCCACGACTACGCCGAAGCGGCTTCGGGCACTGTGGGCTTTGAAAGTCACCGGATCCCTGGATAACAACCACATTGAACGGCTGTTGGCTCACGAGGACGAGTATGTGCGTGCCTGGGCAATTCAGTTTCTCTGCGACAGCACCGAGGTCAACGCGTTTCAGGACGCCAGCAGCGCCGAGGAATCGCCCGTAACTCGATCGGCGCTGGCATCTTTTGCATCCATGGCGAGTAAAGATCGATCGCCGATCGTACGTCTCTATCTGGCATCCGCCGTTCAACGGTTGCCGTACGCAGAACGTTGGCCCATCCTCGAAGGACTTGCGTCACACGGTGAAGACATCGGCGACAACAACCTACCGCGGATGGTCTGGTTCGGTTTGGAACCAATGGTGCCTGATCATCCCCAGAAATCGTTGCAGCTTGCTATCAAGGGAAAGATCCCGACGCTTCAAGAATTCGTTGCTCGTCGAATGGTTTCAGGAAAGGTGACCGTAAACCTCAATCGTCGCCAATCACCGAAGTCGGCGCCCGAATGGCAGTGGACAATTCAGAGAGTGGCTCCCGGGTTCAAGGTTCGCAACGTGGGCGAAGGTGGTGTCGTCCATCACAAAGTCTTTCGCAACGCGATCGCAGTTCAAACACATCCTCTGAACCAAAAAACTCCTAGCAGCCTGTACCGCGCTTTGGCGGTGCCAGAGAAGAAGAAAACGAAACTGAGCTTGCGGGTCAGCCATCATCCCCACGGTGACTGGCAATTGAGGGTATTGGTGGGCGGAGAAGTTATCTTCGACCAAATCATCGGATCCAAGTCCGTGTCGGATGATGAGTGGCTGGACGTCAACGTCGACCTTACGAAATTCGCCGGACGCACGATCCAACTGTCGATTGAAAACCGTCCCAACGATTGGCGCAACGAGTGGGCATATTGGAACAAAGTGAAGATTGTCAGTGAATGAAACTTGGGATGAGTGAATTCGGTCTTCGATACCGCATGCCTTATTGGACCACCAGACATGACTTTCCCTCGTTGTTGTTGGATGAAGGCAACCACCGCGGTATTGTCTGCCTTGGCCTTTCTTACGTTCGTTTCGTCGGTTCATGCAGAGAACGATCGGCCGAACGTCGTGTTCTTTCTCGTCGATGATCTGGGGTGGAGAGACGTGGGTTGTTTCGGCAGCACGTTTTACGAAACACCAAACATTGATCGATTGGCCAATGAAGGCACACGGTTCACGCAGGCTTACGCCGCTTGCCACGTTTGCTCCCCGACGCGTGCCAGTATATTGACCGGCAAGTACCCGGCACGACTTCACTTGACCGACTGGCTGTTTGGACGAAGAGACTTTCCGTTTCAGTCGCTCGAGACAGTAAAAACAATACAGTCTCTTCCCGACACAGAAGTCACACTGGCCGCAGCGCTCAAATCGTCAGGATACAGCACAGCAATCTTCGGCAAGTGGCATCTGGGCGATGAACCGAACGGGCCACGAAAGCACGGGTTCGATGTCCAAGTTCCCAAGTGGAACAAGGGCTGGCCAAAAGCAGGATACCATGCGCCGTTCCAACTGGCCGGCCTGCCCGGTTCGAAAGGTGACTATTTGACTGACCGCCTAACGGATGAGGCGTTAAAGTTCATCGAACAGAATAAGAACCGGCCGTTCTTTTTATATCTCTCGCACTTCGCGGTGCACGACCCCATTCAAGGCCGCTCGGATCTCGTCGAAAAGTACCGTAAGAAACTAGCAACGATCTCGCCTGCAGATGGGCCCGATTTCATTTTGGAGGGTAATCCAGATGATCACGATCCCTTGTCTCAAGAACAACTGGCGACTTTGATCAAAAAACCGTCGCACCGTGGCCACCACGTCTTGCCCCAGCGGACCGTCAAGATCAAACAGCATCAAGACAATATCCAATTTGCCGCGATGGTCGAATCGATGGACGAAAGCCTTGGTCGAGTATTGGCCAAGCTAGAGGTCTTGAAGTTACAAGACAACACGATTGTCATCTTCTTCTCCGACAACGGCGGAATGTCCGCCGCGAACTTCGGTAATCCCAATAGAGTCGTGCCAGACAACAGACTCGATGCTGCCTATTCGACATCGAATCTGCCATTACGTGGAGCAAAAGGCTGGTTATATGAAGGCGGCATTCGCGTGCCGATGATCGTCAAGTGGCCGGGACATGGAAAGCGTTCAGCGGTCTGCGACGAGCCTGTAATCAGTACCGACTTCTATCCGACAATTCTCGAAATGGCCGGATTGCCAGCTCGACCTGATCAACACATCGACGGCGTCAGCCTCGCACCTCTGCTGA
The DNA here is from genome assembly GCA_012959465.1 of Planctomycetaceae bacterium. Taxonomy (GTDB): domain Bacteria; phylum Planctomycetota; class Planctomycetia; order Pirellulales; family Pirellulaceae; genus UWMA-0346. The sequence continues at coordinate 26,674 of DUDC01000072.1, read as the reverse complement.
AAGGCCAATCTGACATTCAACGTGAGGCTATTTATTGGCACTTTCCGCATTACTCCAACCATGGTATGCAGCCACCCAGTGGTGCCGTCCGCGCCGGCGATTACAAACTAATCGAGCACTATGAAAACGACACCGTTCAACTGTTCAATTTGAACAATGACCTGGGAGAACAAACCGATCTTGCGTCAAGCGAATCTGCGAAAGCCGACGCACTCCGTAGCATGCTGCACAAGTGGCGAAGCGAGGTCGGTGCCAACAAGAACAGGCCCAATCCCGATTACGACCCCGGCAAGTACCCATCGCGATCCGTTCCTCGTTAAGGAACGATGTCGACTCGGCTCATCTCATTGCCGACCTCGAAGCTCCCTGGAAAATCACTTCTCTTGGCGTCGCAGGAACGACTGGTCGCTAATACTCAGCTTCGCAAGAGGCAGTGTAACCTCATCACCACTCTCTTTCTTGAGTGTGACGTTACCGCTCTCCAGTTTGACAAAAGTGCCCCGCACTTTGAACTTCCCCGAGATGTCCGTCCAGGTGCGCAATTTCGGTTTCGTTGGTAGTTCGGTCACATGGAGGATCTTGGCGTCCGGTGAGATCGACGTCAGTTCCTGTCGTGCAAGCTTGTCGGCCTCCGTACCTGGATAGCCCCGAATCACATTCTCGTAGGCTCGCGGGGCCTTATTGCGATCCGTTGCCTTCTCAGATTTCACCAGACCTCGAGCACGCGTAAGTGCTTCGGCTTGGACCATGTACGGCTTAATTTCCTTGTTGCGTTTCGCGGCCTTGATGCTGGTCAGAACATTCGTTCTGATTTTTCCAAATCCAACGTATTGACGTTCGGCCTCAGCTAACGCCAAAGCTCCCTTGAAAGCGGTCTGGACGTTTTCGAGGTCGGCGACTGCGTCGTTCATCATCGAGTCCGACGCCTCGACCAGTTTCCGTGCGATCTCATCCGCCTTCAGCGCCAACGCCGAATAGCTCTTGAGGTCACCGACCGTGCCCACCTTTGCGAGCTTCGACAACTCAGCCGCCGCTTCGCCGCTGTTCCCAGCTGCCATCGCCTTCTCGGCCGCTTCGACGCTGGTCATCAAAAGCGCCGTCTCGGCAGCGTTAAACGATCGCCCTGAGCTCTGAAGAGTAGTGCGGAGCATCAAGTGTAATGCATCACCTCCGAGTGAACCGACCCGGCTGTAGATTCTCTCACCATCAGCGCGAATCACGTAGAGGCGTGGAATCCCGTTGCCCTCTACGGGATACTGGCGTGCCCATTTTGACCATTCCGGATTGCCATCGGTAACCAGCTTGAGCGGGACAAACTGTCCTGCGAAGACTGCCAAGGATCGGTCTGTTTCCAATCGCTTGAGCAGTGCCACACAAGGTGGTCACGTCTTCTGACCGGCCATCGCAAAAATTGGCTTGCCGGTCGCCCGGGAAATCTTGATCGCCTCTTCAAGAGTCGGTAATTGTGTCTGAGCTCGTCCCTGAGAGGCTGACATACTCAGCACAAGCATCATCACAAATTTCATTCGGTTCATCGACGAGGCTCCAATTTGGCTAGCAGTTGTCTCTTTGCAAGTTACATGAAAAGGCAGCATCATTCAACTCGATTTACATCGCTGGCGTTTCAGATACAAACAGGAAACGCAAGCTCACACAAAGGCACGAAGTGTCGGTAAGGCTACACCACGAGGCCCATGCGAGATGACTCGCTCCAGTCGCTCGTTACTCGGGCACATCGACGAACTTTTGACAATGTCGACAGGTCTCAACGTAGCCACGGCGAGTGGAGGGAAACGTCAGACTCTCCCCGCACTCCTCACAGTCAAACGTTACATCGGGTTTGTCCAATGCGGCTTCCCGCGTGTTATTACGAGTCTGTTCAACAAATTTTCTAGCTAGATCGGCTTTCGAATCGATGACCTGGATCTTAGCGCCTCCAACCGCGTTGGCCAGAAACCAGTTCGTGCCCACTAAATGGTCGTCTGTGATAAATACTTCGAATCCCTCAGCCTCGAGCAGAAGCCTCATCGCCTCAGCTTCGGGGGGAAAATCGAAAGTGGCAATCGTTACAAGTTTGGTCATGGTGAGAACTATTCGCTGAGTGGCCGAGTGAAACGAATTTTATTCTACCAAAACAAACGACGGTCCACGATCGCGGAAATAGGCCTCGAATCTCTCCGGGAAGGGAAGATATCTGCCAGACAGTTGAAACACGTCAGTTGGAGCGTCGCAACATCACTCGGTTCTGTTTGGCGTTTGTTCCCTGATGGATAACGGTCGTGAAGGGAAAAACTGAGTTGTCTCTTGGATCGGTCTGAAGCTTCGTTTCCACGGTGCGAAAGTCAAAAGATGTTGTTGGCGACGTTGGTGTCAGCTCGACGTCACCGGCGAGCTGAAGACGCACCTCGATAGCAATCGCTTTCGCGTGGTAGTTTCGCACCTCTCCGATCCAGTCTTGATGTTCGTCCCAACCGGCAACCAAGTTGCGGCGATCGAATTGAAAGTTGTTTCGCCGCGTTTTGGTTTTGCGTTGTTCAACGATGACTAGGTCGTCCGTGCCCAGATTGACTTCGATGTCTGATTGAATCGGCACGTAGCGAAGCAGCTGTTGGCCAAGATAACTCAATCCATCGTGACCATTCTCGCGGAACATTCGGACGATGCCGTCGGGCAGAGGGCTCTCGCCGAGTGAATGCTCGGCATCATTTCGCCAAATGAAGAACCGGACCGGTCGCGGGCCGTATTGGTACGATCGCAACCGGTAGACGATGTCAAATGCCACGCCATCCGCGCTCACTGCCGGCATCCGCTTTGACCAGCCAATGGCGATCGTCTCGCTGCCTTCGACACTGAACATGAAGTATTCGCTGAGACCTTCCTTGACGACTTTTTTGGCGTCCGTAGCCCCACCCTTGCCGGATCCAAAGGCCGCAAAGGCTGCCTTTTCAAATGCCTTCTTGGCTTCTAGTTCCTTCATCCCTTTGTATTTGGCAGTCTCGGTTGCTGGCATGTCAATGCCTTGGCGCCTCGCCAGATCAGTGATTTTCTCGACGAGATTAATCTTGCCGACGATCAGTCTTATTTCGGCATTCTCGTATTCTTCCCCCGAATTATTGAAAACACGAACGTGGCCGCGAAACTTCATTTGCGTTTCGTTCACATCACTCGTCGCCACATAGTCCATTTGCCAAGTCAAGCCACTGGTAAAATAGCTGACCTCCACAAGAGCCTGACCTTCGTATTTGGATTCGATGTTCCAAATCAAGTGCTGCGGTTTTTGTCCCGGAAAGACCGTGTCGGCCACGTCGATCTGGTCAGCATGTTCCAACGGTCGAAACTCCACGCTGGTCGGATCGATCAGTGTTCCGGCCCACGAGAACTGCAGACGGTTATTACCTCTCTTCAGCGTGACCGAGCGGATCTCCTTTGCCAAAGTGATGTCTTCACTGTTGTAGATGGTCAGCTGAACGGTATCGCGGTTTGGCAGCGTGACAAGGTCGATGTTTTTGGCGGCGGCATTGCTATCTGCAATAAACAGCAGGCCAACGACAAGAATAGAACTTACGGTGAAGCGAACCATCTGTCCCTCTATTGTGCTGGCGTCAATTTGACGCGGTTCTGTTTTGCATTGGTGCCGTGATGGACGGTGGATGAGAACTCGTATGCGATCTGCTCACGCGACGGCACGTTAGGCTTGCTCTCAATCGTGCGAAAATCAAACGCTGTCGTCTCGGATTCAGGTGTGATGTCGACATCACCAGCCCATTGCAAACGCAGCTCGAACTTGATCGGCTTATTGCGATAATTGCGCATGGTGTGAATCCAGCCTTGCTGTTCGTCCCAACCGATAACGTTGTTGTTATTGAACTGAAAATTGGATCGCGTGGTCTTCGCTTTCCTCTGCTGGTAGACGACCAGGTCGTCTGGTCCCAAGTTGACTTCGATCTCGGCCTTGATCGGTACATACAACAACGCTTGCTGGCCAAGGTAGCTAAGTCCATCGCGACCATTGTCGCGAAACAGACGGATCGTGCCGTCTGGCAGTGGGCTTTCACCCAACATGTGTTCATCGTCGTTGTTCCAGAGGAAGAACCGCACCGGACGGGGGCCGTACTGATACGCCCGCATACGGTAGACAATGTCAAACCGCACTTCGTCTGCGTAGACGGCGGGCATTCGCTTGGACCATCCGTTTGGAATTGTCTCCGTGCCTTCAACGCTAAACATGAAATACTCGCTTACACCCTCTTTGACGACCTGTTTGGCATTTTTCGCTGGAGCACTGGCGGCCGCCTCGGCGCGGGACATTAATTCAAGAGTGGCGTGACGCTTGAGCGCCCCGTACTGTGGTGACGACAGCTGCGGCGGTTGCTGACCGTTGCGCCGCGCCAGATCGGCGATCTTCTCGACGAGATTGATCTTTCCGACGATCAACCGAATTTCTGCATTCTCGTACTCTTCGCCCGAGTTGTTAAAGACACGAACGTGGCCACGAAAATCCATGTCCGTCTCATGCCGATTACTGACCGCGACATAGTCCATCTGCCACGTCAATCCGCTGGTGAAATAGCTGACCTCAACCAGCGTTTGGCCTTCAAAATCGGATTGGATATTCCAGATCAGATGCTGCGGCTTCTGGCCGAGGAATACGGTGTCCGCAACCTCGATCTGGTCCGCGTGGTCCAGTGGCCGAAACTCGACGCTCGTCGGATCAATCAATGTCCCGGCCCATGAAAACTGTAGTCGGTTCATTCCCTTTTTGAGGGTGATCGATCGCGTTTCCTTGGCAAGCGTAATGTCCTCACTGTTGTAAATGGTCAGTTGGACCGTGTCGCGTTTTGGCAACGTGACGAGATCAACATTTTGAGACCACGCCTCGCGGGAACAACAGATCAACACAACGGCACACAAAAGTCGGTCTTTCATCGTCGGGGCTCCTGTCCTACCAGACGTTCTTCAGCGTAAAGTGGAACCGCACTACGATCTTCTCGACCTCTTCGTCGGGGTCTTTAGGGCGAGGTGCAAGTTTGATGTGGAGCACAGGCGTGGCGTTACCCAATTCGTAGGAGAACTTGAGTTCTCTTGATGTCTGCTCGCCCATTTCCCATTCGGCATCACCGTGTGGGTTGCCGGCGTACTCGACAGCATCTCGGTTGAGTTGTTCGATGATGTCCAACGTCGCCGGCTTGTCGCGAAAGTTCTCGATCTCGTACTTGATGATCATTTCCTGGTGATGCAGATTGCCACGAACGGCGTGCCGCTGGTTCTCTTCGATAATGCGGCTACAGACAATGTCTCGCGACTGGCCGAGATACAACTCCATCTTGTCGTCAAGCGGCGTGAGTCGAGAAACATCTTCGCCCAAGAATGCTTGTCCGCCGCGACCATCTTCGATGAAGATGCGCACCTTGCCTGGCTGCAAAGGGAACGCGCCAAGGTTGTTTTTTTCGTCGTTTGTCAGTTCATAATGCATCAAAATTTCCGAGGCAAACGGCTTGTCAGGATTCAGCTGTCCATTGCTGTACCAATCGAATTTAAACGTCTTGACGATCGGCACTTCGGGAAATCGCTTCACCAACATCTGAATCTCTTCCTGCTGGCCAACCTCTTTGAGAAACTTCGGTCCGAATCCGGCCCAGACACCGGCCTTACCGAATTCTTCGCCCGAGTAATTTCGCAGTTTGATGAACGACCGCAGCGTCAATAGAGTTTCGTCTTTGTTGGCCAGTGCGCGGTAGTTAAACGTCCTTGTCAAGTTGTGGATTAGATAGCTGACGCGGACCTTGACCACACCGGCCTTGGCGGCGAAAACCTCCCAGACCAGACTGTTTTCACCCGGCGGATAAGCGACGTTGATCACGTTGATTTCAACTTCACCGTTGGCCTTGCCGATCGGCTGCCAGTCCTTGCCTGCTCGAAAAGAGAGCGGACGAAACTGGATGGAGTCCTTGTCGATCGATGTATTCGACCAACTGAAATCGATCATGTTGTTGCCGGTCTTGGCCGTCGACTTCAGCAGCGGAACGATCCGTTCTTCCTCGACGAGAGTGTAGGCGCCGTTGTCCAGCTGCAGCTCGACACGTTCGCGGACCGGAAGCGTTGCAAGCTTGATTCTCGCGTCAGCCGGCGCTGACAGCATTGCGACCAGTGTAAGTACACAAAGAAACCGTCTCATAGCATTGCCTCATCTCGTTTACTTTGCCTAGAATCCAGTCCATACGATAATAAGACGATTCAGGCCGAGATTCGTTTGCTCGGTGCGACGGATTTTAATTTGCGACTCAACAATTGAGCCGCGAAGCTACTGGCCGCCCCGCCTGGGTGGATTGGCTAGCGGCACGGCAATCGGCGTCTCCAGAGTCGGAATGCGGTCAAATACCGGTCCTAAACTCTGCACAAACGCGTCAAGTTCCTCCGGGTCGGTTTCGGCAACGTAGTTGAAGAAGGCAACCAGTCGTGAGAAGTCCGCCACGGTCTTGTTTACCAACGGGTTGATGTCGTGGAACAGATGACGATTTTCGGCGGACGCCACGTTCAGCTGATGGGCAGCTCGAAAAATGCCGCCTTGGACCTCTCGAGCGAAGTGATAGCTGGGAACTCCGGAGACGTTCAGTTTTCCATTGACGGCTTCAAACCGAAATCCTGAATCCAAGTCGTTGAGCATGGCATAGTCGCCGGGTCTCGATTTGAGCTTGATAATTGCATTCAGAGCATACGCCGCCTGACTTTTCCTCTTCCCATCTCGTGTCATCATGGAATAGCCGGAGTACTTGTCAAAGTCGACCAAGCCATCTGTCATCGTTCGTAGCTTTTCGGGATCAGCCAACATGGCATCCGCCGTCAAGAGAAAGAACCCAATCAAAGTGTCGTCAACGGCTGGATGGTACCTGACCCAGAGCAATCGGCCACGCGTGCCATTTTCAACCCGCCAACGCCGTTCAAAAATCTTCTCGGAAACTGACTGCGGACGGTCGAGTAGCGTCACTGCGCCAGTACAGTCGTGGTTGGCAAACCGGGCCGCCACAGCCCATACCCAAGCCGGGACTTCAGAGGTCACTTCGTTCTGCCCAATCGTGGCGACGAGAATGGCGTCGTGATTGCCGTCTAATCGGTAGGCCAGCTCAATGGAGCCGTTCTTGATCGGACGACTCGGTTGTGCAGTCGCCTGAAACAGTACTCCAGCAACCGAACCGTAGGCCTGCGAGACTTCTTGAGTGCCCTTGGCCTTTACGCGAAACTGACTGGTAACCTTGCTACCAACTTCGTTTTTCTCGACAAGACGGACGGCACTCGTCTGTGGGTCGTACGAGATGACGGGGCCGGCGAATACCACGGTCGATAGAAATGAAACCGCAAATAACGTCGCCAGTGTTTGGCATTTCGCCCGACTAGTTATCATGTCGAAAACCCTTGTTGCTGTGTACCGATCCCTTGCCACTGGCAGTATCCACGTTTTTCGTCCCGATCGTCAACGAAACACCTGGGAAATGGTAGGGCTAATTGCCGGCTCTGTACTTGAAGGTAACCTGGAATAGGGGCATCATTTCAGCGGGTCCAAGGCGCCACGGTAAGCTCGAACGGGAATCAGGAGCGCGATATGCGAGTCATCGACTCACACACAGAGGGAGAACCGACGAGAGTCGTTATTGATGGTGGCCCGGACCTGGGTCATGGTCCCATCCGAGAACGAGCGACGAAATTCCGCCAAACCGAGGACGCCTTTCGACGCCTGGCGGTCAATGAACCGCGTGGATCGGACGCCATCGTTGGCGCTTTGCTATGCGAACCGGAGGACTCATCCTCCGCCGCTGGTGTCATCTTCTTCAACAACGTCGGCTACTTGGGAATGTGTGTTCACGGGGCCATTGGGGTCGCTGTTACGCTGAATTACCTCGGCCGAATCGGCATCGGAATACACCAGCTGGAAACGCCCGTCGGCATCGTTCAAATTGATGTTCTCGGCCCAAATCAAGTTGCCATCGAGAACGTTCCCAGCTTCCGGTACCGCACGAATGTAAGTGTTGATGTACCGAGTCTGGGAACGATCAGCGGGGACGTTGCCTGGGGTGGCAATTGGTTCTTCCTTGTTGATGGTGCCCCGGTCCCGTTGATACGAGCCAATGTTCGGCAACTGTCGGATGCGGCGGAGGTGATTCGAGATCAACTCGAGCGTGATGAGGTCACCGGGACGGACGGTGCGATGGTGGACCATATCGCGTTCTTCGGCCCGGCGGAATCGGAGGACGCCAACAGCCGTAACTTTGTTTATTGCCCTGGAGGCGCATACGATCGTTCTCCCTGCGGCACCAGCACCAGCGCCAAACTGGCCTGTCTGGCGGAGGTGTTTAATGATAACAAACTTCAGCCCGGCGACGTTTGGATTCAAGAGAGTATTATTGGCAGTCGGTTCACGGCCACGTTTCGCATCGACGACTCGGGACGGATCATCCCGTGTTTGAATGGTCGCGCCTTTATTTGCAGCGAAGCATCTTTCGTGATGCAACCAGACGATCCCTACATCAACGGAATTACATGAAGGCAGCATCAGCAGGTGATCGCGTTTTGATCGTCGGTTCAGGGATCATCGGAATCGGTTGCGCTCATTATTTGTCCAAAGCAGGGCTTAAAGTGACGGTCATCGATCGAGGGTCGGTGGCAGCTGCCTGTTCTCATGCAAACTGTGGCTATATTTGCCCAAGCCACGTACTACCACTGACCGAGCCGGGAGCGTTTCGCTTGGCGGTCAAGTCGTTGTTCAATCCCAACGCACCGTTTCGCATCAAACCACGCTTCAGCCCGGCGTTGCTAAATTGGATGTGGCAGTTTGCCCGCCGCTGCAACCGTCGCCAGATGCTCTCCGCTGGTCATCACCTCAAGTCGATCCTCGATTCTTCGATTGCCGAGTACCGTCGGCTGATCGTCGAAGAATCTCTGAATTGCGAGTGGAAGGAAAACGGCCTGCTTTATGTGCTCCGTACGGACCACGGGATGCGAGAGTTTGCCGCGACTGACCGCCTGCTGACCGACAACTTTGGGGTTACTGCGCGACGCATCGAAGGTCACGAACTGCCGTCGTTCGATCCCGCATTGAAACCGGATCTAGCTGGCGCGTTCCACTACGAAGGCGACGTTTCGGTGCGTCCCGATTTGCTGAACACGCAATGGTCTGATCGCCTTAGAGACGCTGGCGTGACGTTCATCGAACAATGTTCATTGCAAGGAATTGCAAAGTCCGCTGGTTGCATTCGGCATCTGGAGACCTCACATGGCGAGATGAACGCGGATCGCTACGTCTTCGCGACTGGAGCTTGGAGTGCTCTACTGTCGTCGGAGCTGGAATGCCGGATTCCCATCCAGCCGGGTAAGGGTTACTCAGTCACCATGCCTCGGCCAGAACCGTGCCCTCGATATCCAATGCTGTTTCCAGAGCACAAAGTGGGTGTGTCGCCATTCGATGGCGGTTATCGATTGGGGTCGATGATGGAGTTTTCCGGTTATGATTCGTCGATTCCTGAGCGTCGAATCCAGCAGTTAAGAGAATCGGCGCGACCCTACCTGGTGGCGCCGTTCAGCGAAGGGCATCAGCAAACCTGGTACGGGTGGCGGCCGATGACTTGGGACAGTCTGCCAATCATCGGTCGAGTCCCCAAGTTGGAAAACGCCTACTTGGCAACGGGCCACAACATGCTTGGACTCAGTCTTGCCTCGGCAACTGGCAAGCTGATCGCCGAGATGATTCAAGACCACTCGACACACATCGACGCCACCGCATTTTCCCCCACGCGTTTTTAGCCCGGCCAAGCAATGTGTGGCACTGGCCCGCCAGTGTCTCGTCTTGCAAACCCGAGACTAGTGCCCAAAGCCACTCGTAAAATCGTTGACCTTCTATCCGGTCACTTGTAGATTGTCGTCATTCCCTAACCGAATACGGCACCATCATGAAAATCGCGCAAGTTGTTTGCCAAATACTGCGGATTCCGTCAATCGAAGAAAAAACCGCGAGCAGCCAGGATGCCGTATTGGTGCGTGTTCGCACGGATGACGGCTTGGAGGGGATTGGCGAGGCTGACGCGTCGCCAGAAGTGGTCAAGGCAATCGTCGACGCGCCATTCAGTCACAATATCGCCTGCGGCCTGCGGAGAATCCTGATTGGCGAGAATCCGCTAGAAACCGAGCGGTTGTGGCAAAAAATGTATGATCGCACGATGTACTTCGGTCGCACATCGGTTGGAATCGCAGCCATGGCTGCTGTCGATATGGCGCTTTGGGATTTGAAGGGAAAGCACTTTGGTGAGCCAATTCATCGATTACTCGGTGGCAAACAGCATGACCGAATTCCCGCGTACGCGTCGATCTTGTTCGGTCGTGATGGCCAAGAAACGGCCGACATCGCCCGCCATTGGATCAGCGCGGGCTACCGGGCGATAAAATTTGGTTGGGAACCGATGGGATTGAGCGAAGACATCGACATCGATCTTGTGAAAGGGGCTCGAGAGGGTGCTGGCGACGCCACACTGCTCATTGACGCGGGCTGCGTTTGGGACGCTCGGACGGCGTTGAGACGTGCACAGTCGTTCTCCGATTTCAACATCGCATGGCTCGAAGAACCACTGAGACAGGCCGATGTCGATGGTTATGTGTGGCTTCGCGACCGGTCACCCGTTCCAATCGCGGCGGGCGAAGGCGAATGCGGGCGAGAGTCTTTTCGGCAACTAATCGATCGCCACGCACTGGATGTCTACCAGGTGGACCTGGCACGCAACGGTTTTACCGACGCCACGTATATCCGATCACGCGTGGAAGAGATTGGTGGACAACTCTGTAACCATTGCTACACCACGCCGATCACGGTCGCCGCCAGCGCCCAATGGCTGAGCACTTGCCGCGACGCGTTCTTGTTCGAGGATTGTGTGGAAGACTCTCCGTTGCGCCGTGAGTTAACATGTGAAACCGTCCAGGCGAAGGACGGTTGGATTCAAGTCCCGGATGGCCCGGGACTCGGTGTCACTTTGAACGAAGAGGTGGTGGCCAAGTACCTGGTGGCCGAATCAATGTGAATGTATGCAGTCGCTTGATTGCTTGAACTGGAATTGGAGCTCACTCTTGACAGCATTCGACTGGACCTTGGTCGTGTTGCTCAACGGAGCGATCATCGTCTACGGGCTGTTTCTCGGACGTGAGACGAAGTCCGCCTCGGACTGGTTTCTTGCTGGTCGCCGCCTACCGTGGTGGATCGTAGGTCTGTCACTCTATGCCACAGCAATTGACTCCAGCGACCTCGTAGCCGATTCCGGTGGTACCTACAACTTAGGGCTAAGTTATTTCGTTACGAACTGGGTCGGAACGGTCGTCGGCTGGGTTGTGGCGGCTCACTTCATCGTGCTGCCAATGTACAACGCCGGGATGTACACCAACGCAGAATACTTGGAGGCCCGATTCGGCCCGACGACCCGCTTGATCAGCGCGTTAGTTCAGGTCCAATACCGCACACTAGTCCTAGGCATCATTGCAACAACGATCTATTTGACCGTTTCGATCGTGTTTGATTGGAAAGAAGGCGCGTGGTGGGTTGTGGCATCGATAGCTGTGCTAGCTACGATCTACACGGCATGGGGTGGCCTGCGATCGGTAGCTGTAACCGATGCCCTGCAGTCGGTTGTCATGCTGATTGCGTCCGTCGTCTTGTTTGTGCTGGTTTGGTCGGCTGTCGGTGGTTGGTCCGGGATTAAAGAAAAGCTGGCCAAGCACGACCCCGACCTGCCCGCGCAGATGTTGCATGTCGGTCATGAACGAATCGAAACGGAAGGGGTCGAAAACCTATCACCGAAAGAGGTCGCCAATCGGTTGTTACTCGGCGGCGAGCACCGCGAAAAGGAAGGTGTGATCAAAAACCGAACGCCGGCATGGTTGTTCTGTATCCAGTTTCTGATCGCCGGCATGGCCTATTCGGTGGTCAATCACACTCAATCGATGCGGCTGTTGGGATCGCGTAGCAAATGGGATCTAAAGATGTCGGTCGTTGTCGCCGGCTCAATCATGCTCGCAGTGACCTTCTTCAATCTGATGATGGGCGTAATGGGCCGAGCGTTGTACCCCGAGTTACACCTTTTGCCGGTCGACGACTCGCTGAAGACAACAGCGGATGTCATCTACCCGATTCTCGTTCGGGACTTTACCGGTGTGGGCCTAAAAGGCTTGGTCGTCGCCGGCGTTCTGGCTGCCGCGTTTTCGACGTACGACTCGATCGGATCGACGCTTTCATCGCTGCTAACACGTGACGTTTACGCTCGATTCCTCGTCCGAGACCGCGACGACCGCCATTACCTGTGGGTTGGTCAATGGCTGACTCCGATGATTATCGGCGTGTCGTTTCTCTATGTACCGTTTCTGCTAGAAGCCGGCATGCTGATGTTCTATCTGAATCTGGTGAGCGCCTTCGTCGTACCGCTGCTTACCGTTTACCTGATGGGCGCTTTTACGAGAGTGCACCGAAAAGCCGGAACGGTTGGATTGCTGTGCGGTGTTCTCTACGGAGCCTGGCGACTGCTCGCACCATGGGCAGCCGAGCATTTTGGCATAGCAGTGCTCCCCATCGCGATGATTAACGAGTCGGCTTCGACGGTCTTCAGCATGTTGATAACATCGGGAGCCATGATCATCGTCTCGTTGCGAAACGGTTGGGAACCTCGCGGCGAACTACGATTCGAGGAAGGCGGCGGTTGGCTCCGCGACAGCCAACAGGAAGCGGCACAACTGGCTCCCTTGCGAGAACCTACAATGCGTTTCCTTCCCGCCATTCTGGGCGGCCTCGTGATCGCGATCGGAGTCGTGCTAAGTTTCGTGGTGTTCTGGTAAGTGCGCGTTGCTGAGCCGAAGGTGCTAGCCTCGGGTTTCCGACGCTTTCTCTATCGCACTGCGGCTAATATTTCACTTCTCTGCGCAGCCACTCGTCAAACAAACGCGACACATTGGTCGCGTTGTCAATTGGGCGGTCGATAAGCGTCAAGTCCTGGGCTTGGACAAGGCGACGAATGAGATCATAACGCTCGCCGTTTTTTGTCATGGGTTCGACGACAGATGGGTGAACCACTACACAGTCCCACGTCGGCGGCGCGAAATTAAGCGACCAATTCATGGTCCAGGCGTAGGAATGGACAAACGACTTGTCGTCCATCGCCGTGGCGGATGCAGGAATGGCGATCACGACAAGATGGGGTTTGATTCGGCGTACCATTTGTCGCGCACTCAACTCAATCTTTGCAAGTGAAAACTCGCCCACGGGCCACGGTTCGACGATGATCTTGGCGTCCGGGTAGATCTTGCGGATCGCCGGTTCAATGAGTTCGTCGAATGGTGGCATTGCCAGCACCCTAACCGGTTTACCGTCACGGAGGCGAGCTAGCGTTTCGCCGATCGCTGGTCTCATTGGAGGTACATCGTCGAGCGATACTCGCTGCCCGGTGATCGTTCGGGCGAACGCCATTGCCAACTGCTTGTGCCCAGCCATGTTCGGATGAATCTCGTCACTCATCATTAGTCGCCAGCCGAATCGATCATGTGTTCGAATCGCGTCGAATTCTCGGTAACTATCGCAAACTGGCACAGTCAGTTCGCGACCTACCTCACGAACGACGTCGCAATACTGAATCAATTTCTCCGTGGGCCGGCCAGACGTGCTGACCACGTTATTAGGAGTCGCCAGCATCACCTCACAGCCGGCGACTCGGCATCTTGTTACGATCTCTGTCAGGTTCAACTTGTACTGATCGAGCGGAACTCGAGTCATATCATTGAGTCCAAACATGACAGTGACAAGATCCGGTTTGTGGCTAAGCACATCGCGGTCAATGCGTTCCAGGGCATTCACCGTTGTGTGACCGCTTATTCCAGCATTAATCATTTGCACCGTTGCACGAGGAGAAATACGACGAAGTGCAATTCCCAACATGTCGGTATAAGCACGGCGGCTTCCCGTGTGGTAGTACACTCCAGTCACACTGTCACCGAAACAGACGACTCGGATCTGATGACCGGCAAGCAGTTTACTCCGTGTCTTCAACTCAACACCGAGCGCCTGTTCTATCACCGGCAACATCGCCGCAGCGATCTCCCGATGACCAGTCGGATTGGGGTGGCAGCCGTCCGTTGTCCAGTCGCGCAAATTAACTTCCTTGTCACGAGACTCCGTCCATTTCGCAAAATTGTCGACTAGCGGTACTCGCCATTCATGAGCAGTCTCGCGGCAAGCAACGACATAGGGATCCAAGCGGACATTGGGATTCTCGCCCAACCCGTTGGTACCCGCATCATCGGCCCATCGCGGTTCGGTCATTAGTACCGGCTGAATACCACGCCGCAACAGCTCACTGACTAACTTTTTTAGATTGCTGCGATAGGCATCGAGCGTTATTCGGCTCTGGCTTTTTCCCTTGTCAACATAGCTGTCGTTCGTCCCGTACATCACTGTGACGATGTCCGGTTTCAGGTCTAGAATTCGATCAAGTCGCCTCAGCGCCTGGTCAGTTCGTTCACCACCGATGCCAACATTGATCACTCGTACCGAACGTCCGCTCTCTCGTAACTGCGATTCAACGAGCGACCCAAAAACTTGCTCTGCTGTCACACCGCTGCGCACACCCTTCGTTATCGAATCGCCGAGAGTGACAATCGTCACACTCGACGAGCTGGCGGCGAGCGGGCGATCGATCTGTTCCGCAATCGAACGGGCATCGGCCGTCAACCAGACGAAAACGGATGCGAGGATCAAACGTAGGCAGATTCTGAAACGGTTCATCGATCAAACCCGTTATCGATAGAATGAAACGAGGACTAGGTCGCTCATGCTACCACGTCGAAAGCACGGAAACACCCACGTTCATGTTCAACTTGATGATGATCGTGTCATCGGTTGGAAGCAGTTTCCGATCGCGGGAAAGCAACGCTTCTGAATGCGCCAATTGGCGCAACCCTCATTACCCGGCTCCGAGAACAACCCAACCGTGCCGTATGCTTACTATGGCACCCTCTTGGGCCCCTTCGTCGAGAGTTGTGTCACACCGTTTCCATACGTACGAACGAGTAAAACGACCGTGGTCGAACCAATTTTTATGGACGACCCGGCATTCAGAATGCTGCGTGTGGGCGATGTCAACGCTTTTCACAAGGCTGTCGCCGGACGTGACAAGATCGACTACAGCGAGACGCCGATTTACGCGGGTGTGATCTAAGGCACCTTGATCTATCCGGCATCTCCATTCGCAATGCCAAGATCGGTGGCGCCTACTTCCCGGATAACATCTCTGCCGACGAGATTCGCATGAGCCTCAGGCATGGGACATGGCTTCGCACGTGTCCGACCGCTGAGATGCATTGAAACGGCGGCGCACTTCGACAAGATTGAGACTCAAGCCTTTCCACTGGCCCTAAGTCGACCCAAGAACCGCTCGACGGTTCGGTCGGCTAGCACATCTTCCCGTTGAGCGACGACGTCAAACTGAGGGAAAAACGTCGAAAACTCACCTTCGGCCAGTGTGAAGTCAGGGTTCCTGATGTGATTGTCCGGCCGCTTGCACTGGGCTGAAGAAAACGTCTCGTACACGAGCCAACCCATTGGGCGTAGCGCGGTTTGCACCACTCGAGGCACCGTTTGTCGGTCAAGAAACCGAAACACGATGACCACGTCATACTCGTTCGGCCGCGGACTCCAGTTGTCGAGATCTGCTTCTGTCCAGCCGACATGAACGCCATTCGCGGCGGCTGACTGCCGTGCTCGTTCCAAACCCGTCGTTGAAATGTCGACACCATCCGTCGTCCAGCCCTGCCGTGCGAGCCAGACCGCGTTGTGGCCGAGTCCACAGGCGACATCCAGCGCTCTTCGATTGGATGTGGTTGTTGTCGTCTCGATTACTTGCAGGGCTTCGACCAGCCAGTCATCAGGTTCCACGATCCGATGGAGTTCGACGCTTGCATACTTCTCGTTCCAGCGTTCTCGGTCACGGGTCGACATGAAAATCACGCACGTCTTGAGGTGTTAGTACGATTCGACGATCTCTTTGTTGTGGTTCACAAGCAGTCATCGCAATCATTCACCGCTGGGACCTGGTCCAAAATTGACTTGAACGTCCACGACTGATTCGACCGGCCAACCGTCGGACTGACGGACGGTTGCTTTAAGTTGAAGTGTCCACTGCCCCCACATCGGACCTCCCGTCCGCGTGAGGATATTCAATTGTCCCAGTTCCTCTCCTGCAGGGACTTTGACAGTGTTACACGCTACGAACCCAGCAAGTGGCTCCGGGATGACAAGATCAACCGCCACTGGACCGGCAAGCTTGGAAGCTCTTGCGATTTGGAATGGCAGTTTCCAGACTTTTCCCGGAACGGACGTTTCGACCGTGGCATCGTGTGCCACCTTTAACAGGGCACCCTCCAAAATCATCGTGATCCGCGCATCGGCCGGTGTTAGAATTCCCCGAATCGTGCCGTCGACATCTTCCACCAGCGCGACTCCCATGACCGCCATTCTTGTCGTCCTGTCGGTTTCCAGCCACTCTGGCATGACACAGGGAAAGAACACGGACGACTTGTCACCCGGCACGTGGACCGTTGGTGCCGTGATCCCCTGTCGGTGACGGCCCTGGCGGGCCGCCATTTGCAGGAGCACCTCGCCTGAATAACCTTCATCCCGCTTGACCACGAACTCCGCAGCATAAGTTGTTCCTCGATGTACGGCGCGTTGTCGGTTCTTATCGATCAGTTGCACCTTGACTGGTGCCGCCAGGGTGGTGGCAAACGACAAATGCTCCGTGCGCACTTTTCGAACCAAGTCTCCGACAAGCTCAGCTGTCGCGTTAACTTCCCACGTTACGCCATCCTTTTCTGCCGATCCTGTGATCGCCCCATTCGTGACCTGCACGGCGTGGCCTTTCTCGCTAACAAGTTCCAGTTTGGCTGTCTTCGCCTTAGCAGGCACATCCACCGGCATCGCCAAAGTCACCCCAGCTGGCAAACCGCTGACCGTCAACGAGATCGATTCGGCAAACCCGCCAAAACGATTCACTTTAACACTGATCACCGATTTTCCACCAACGGGTATTGTCGTGATCTGGGGCACCTCTAAAGAAAAACCTGGCTCGAGGCATTTGATCGTTGCCACACAGATCGAGTGCAGCTTCCCCCACTGACCGGATAGGACCTTTGCCCGCATTTGGTACACGCCATCGGTCGCCACTCGGAACGTCCCTTCCGGGTCCACGGAATACGAACCATCGTCCTGCCGAAACACTTCCTTACCATTTTCGTCGACCACGACCAATTCTAAGTCCATGGCTCGTTCCATCGATAGTCGCAGCAACGACTGGCAAAGCAACGCCACTCGGTACTCTTGTTCCGCCTTCGCCTTCCATGTCGCGACGACCTGCGATTCCTGCGACAATGTTTGAGTCCAGAACATTGTCTTTCCCAAGTCGATCTCGTCTGCTTCACTCGACCCAACGACTAGCTTCGCTTCCCGAAATGCTATCGGGAGCATTTGTTCGACCTTGTCGGCCGCATGTGGTTCGATCCGCGATGACCATTGATTGTCACCGTCAGGTCCTCTTTCTAATCGCGTAACGAAACACTGTTGATCCCCGGAGCTATCGATCTCATCGCTCGCCACTGGGATCCGCAATACAATCGCCGGACCATGCGAGAATTGAAGGTGATACACATAGGCCTGATTGCCGCGGTACTCGGCGTCAAAGAAAATCGCCTGATATCGTTCGCCACCTCGCACCGAAATTGTCACACTACCATCGGTTCCGTCGGTGTCGGCAGCATCTGCGATCGTCTCTCCTGCCGAATCCAAGACTTGCAAACAGCCGTTGAAATTGGCGCCGAACTCTCTCGCCCTCCATGTTACGGTCATGACTCCGTTGTCGGACGGAGTGAACTCGTATCGGTCACGTTCGGCAATCCGTTGCAAACGGCCAGAGACACCCATTGGTAGCGATGGAATCTGAATTGGAAAATCGCGGTCGCGTTCTTCGACCATTTCTGGTTCGTGGCTTATCGCGAATACGGCGGTCGCTGACAGACCGTTGG
Organism: Planctomycetaceae bacterium; assembly: GCA_012959465.1. GTDB lineage: Bacteria > Planctomycetota > Planctomycetia > Pirellulales > Pirellulaceae > UWMA-0346. The sequence continues at coordinate 8,590 of DUDC01000072.1, read as the reverse complement.
CATTCGATATCTGCCAGTGGGTCAAACCACTCGGCGCCGAAACTGGGACATCAATCTCTGCCGGAAACTCCCTCGGAATGGGGAACGCGGTTGACCTGCCCTTCGGGCCAAACCAATACGGTGGTGGCGGAATGATAAAAGGCCCCAAATCGCCCAGCGACCGCACAGTCAGTGAATCGTCGAATAGTCGCAGCTGCGAGTCGCTCGGCCAATCGTACCCTCCAAACTGCACCGATTGGGTTGCGCCGGCACGAAGCACCGGGGGAAATACGTATCCTACCTCTGGCGCCTTCTGTGCCTGGCAGATGGCTGTGGAAAGAACGATCAGCACGAAAATGGGCGATGACAGCCGCCAACATCCATTTCCCGTTGCCCAGAGTCGTCTTAAAAATAACATCACGCGATCAACTCTTTGATGGTCTTGCCACCGTTCACGATCGGAACGGGGCGACCTTGAGGCGTGTGGTACGTCTTGTCGGCATCGATGCCCATCAAGTGGAAAACCGTCCGAAGCAGATCTTGTATGCCATAGGGCGTGGTCGTTGGGAAACTGGCCGTTTCGTCACTTGCCCCGACGACCGTTCCAGCGGGAGTTCCACCACCGGCCAAGATCACCGCTTGGCACTGCGACCAATGGTCACGTCCAGCATCTTTGTTGATCCTCGGCGTTCTACCCATCTCACCCATCATGATCACTAGCGTCTCGTCGAGAAGACCTCTTTGCTCGAGGTCCAAGATTAGAGCACTCAGCGCTAGATCAGTGGGGGGAACCAGCGCTTTTTCGTGACTCGTAAAGTTGTCGACATGCGTGTCCCAGCTGCCATGATCGATGCCAACAAAACGGCACCCTGCTTCGACGAGCCGACGGGCTAGGAGAGCGCACTGCCCGATCGATGTGTATCCATATCGCTCGCGAGTCTGCCGAGATTCCTGTTCGATTTTAAAAGCCTTCTGGGCAGCTGGCGAAGTGACCAACTGCATCGCTTTTTCGTAATAGGTGCTCATCGTCTTCGCCCTGCCGGACGCACGATGGCTCAATCCGATCTCTTCGGCACCTCTCAACAGCCGTCGCCTGCGTTGAAATCGATCCATGCCGATCTTTGCCGGCACGTTCAGATCACGGACGGCAAAGTCGGCCTGCACTGGGTCATTGTCAATTGTAAAAGGAGCGTAGGCCGCTCCATAGAATCCCGGTCCGCCCGGGCCAAGCGGATTAGGCATCTCGATATATGGAGGCACTGCGCCGCGTTGACCAAGCTCGCGCGAAATGATCGAACCGATCGATGGATAAATTTCGTTGAACGGTTCTCCCTTTGCCTGCCCATCATTGAAGTTCGGCCGGTACCCGGTCAGCACCCAGTGTCGGCCGGTCTGGTGGGCGTTGTCTTTGTGACTGTGCGAACGCATGATCGTCAACTTGTCTGTGATCGCGGCGCACTTGGGTAGGATCTGTGAAATCTGAGTCCCGGGAACTACCGTGGAAATCGGTTGAAATGTTCCGCGGATCTCGGCTGGTGCGTCCGGCTTCAAGTCCCACATGTCGATGTGACTCGGCCCGCCCTCCAACATGATAAAAATGCATGACTTGGCGCGTGGCGCCACGGGCCTGGCTTGGGCGTCCTGCAGTGCCATGATCGCCGGCAAGGACAAACCGCCCAACAAACCGGTAGTTCCCAGTCGCAGCGCCTGTCGCCGGTTGACGCCGTCACAATAGTCCGTATCCAATGGTCGCCGATCGCCAAAGCGGAGGTGGAACATGCGATTTTCTCCATCGCGCGTCAGTGATTAAATAGGAATTCTTTGGTATTCAGCAGCACCCATAACACGTCTTCGGTTGAGGCGCGGACGTCTTGTTGTCCGTCATCATAGGCCTGCAACATCCACGTCACTTCCGCCTGAGTCGGATAGCGCGACAGTGTCGCCAGATACAGCTCTTCGATGATCGATGTGGGTTTAGGTGACGACTTGGACAACACAGCCGCGCGGCCAACCGGACTCTGAATTTTGTCGAGCGCCTCTTGAGCATTCATCAAATGGAGCGCCTGAGCTACACTCGGTTCGCTTCCGCGTTCACAGTCACATACCGAAACGCGTTGAGGTCGACCGAATACTGTGAAAAAGTAGGACGGCATGCGATTGTCCCACAATTGGATGGCGCGATAGCCTGGAGGCCATCCATTGAACTGCTCGGGAATGCCCGTCGCTTGGCAGATTGCGTCGAGCAGAACTTCAGCTGGAATTGGCTTCCAGATCGCGTGTGAGTAGTTCTGCGTGTCAGTTTCATTTCCGGGACTCGATACGGACGATCGTTGATAGGCTTCGGACGTCAGCATGACCCGTGTGATTTCGTGAATATCGAAACCCGACTTCACAAAATGATCGGCCAGCGCGTCCAGCAGCTGTTCATTACTGGACGGGTTTGTGGACCGCATGTCGTCCACTGGGTTGACAAGTCCGCGACCAAAATAATGAGCCCACAGACGATTGACCAACGCTTTGGCGACAAACGGATTGTCAGGGCGAGTCATCCAGTCGGCCAAATCACGACGCGCGTCCCCCGTAACATCGAGTAGTGGAGCGGCACCGAGCGGCGCCAGCGGTACGGGTTGTCCAGTCCTGGGGTTGGTTAACGGCGAGGCCGTGCCTCCGACGATCTTTTTTCCACCAGTGGGAATCGCCTTCGATTTCACTCCGCTGAACAGACCAGCTAGGGCGTAATAATCGTTCTGGGTCCAGCGCTCAAATGGATGATGGTGACACTGAGCACATTCGATTCGCACACCCAAGAAAATCTGACTCACCGATCGGCTCATTTTCTCCGCTTCATTATGCACGACAAAGAAGCCGGCAGGAGTCTCTCGAGTTGGGTCGCCACTGGCCAAAACAACTTCCCGTATCCAATCGTCGTAACGTCGGTTCTGCCGAAATTGAGTTCGCAACCATCTTGAGATCGCGACCGCACCAGGTCCACCTAGTTTCTCACGATCGGCGGCAAAAAGATCTCCCCAGATCATGGACCAATAGTCGGCATACTCATCGCGATGCAAGAGTTCACCCACGAGTCGCAATCGTTTGTCCGGAGCCTTATCCGCTAAAAACGTTCTCGCTTCGTCAACAGTCGGCAGCGTCCCGATCGTGTCCAGATAGACTCGCCGCAAGTAGATTGCGTCATCACAACGAGGAGCGGCGGGGATGCCAAGTTGTTGCAGACGATTCCACACCAAGGTGTCAACAAAGTTCGTCTCGGCCGGCCGTTCCACGACGAACCCCGTTTGAGGCAGTGAAACGCGACAAACCGTCACGTGTCCCATATAGCGAATGAGAATCGCCGCAGCACCGGCAACTTCGTTTACGGAAACTCGCCCATTCTTGTCGACCTCAGCAATCACTTTCGCATTCGATTGAAAGTCGGTCTCGCGAGTCACACATCGACGTCGACCCGCCCGGTCAATTGCTGTCACGCGAAGTTGTTGAGTGCCGTCGACGGACAATGCCACTTTGGACGGCTCGACCTCGATGCGTTCAATCTCGCCGTCAGATGCTTCGGTCCATTGAGCTCCTTCTGCGATCCACCGTCCGACACGCCGATACCAAATCCCGTTCGGCTCAAATCGCTGACCGCCACCATGCGGTAACTCGCCTGTTGCCTTTCGTAGCAACAGACTACGGTCGGGTGCAGCAAGTTGAACGCGCCGCCCGCGACCCTGTTTCGACAGAGCATCAAAATCGAATGTCGGATCCGAACCGAAAATACTCAGACGAAATCCGTTTTGACCTTCCGCTTTACCGTGACATCCACTCGAGTTGCAACCGGCCTTTGAGAGGATCGGAATGACCTCCCGGCCAAACTCGACAGATGGCGGATGGTGAAATCCATCCACCGTGACGGGCACCTCGACCGACTCTCCCTCCCAATGAACGATGACGTGCGTTCTGCCGTCTGTCGCGGGTGTGACCAACCCGTCAGACGTCACCTGACAAATCAACGAGTCGCGTACCGTGTAGGTTGCCTTGTGAGTCAGATCAACGCCACGACGATCAGTCAATTGGAAGACGAGCATCTGTTGTGATGACTCGGGACGATCCAATTGAATCGTGGGCGGAGACACACTCAATGTGGCCGATATCAAGGGAACTGGTCGAGCCAAGACAGAGACAACAACGACTGCCACGATCGCTTTAACGTTCACGATTTTCACTTTACAGACCACGATCCAACACTCGCAAATTCGCCAAAGGAACTTTGTCTCTTTGCTCTTGCTTTAGTTCCATCAGTGTATATGGATACGAACCTGGAAACAATCGAACTTATCTGTGTTCCCGCACGACATCGCAAGTGAATTTCGACTCTACTTTTCGCACGATTTCATTTTATTATCGCCTACAACTGCCGAATAATGGATGGCGAGCAGATGGACACAATATTCGTTACGATGATACACCGCATTTCACGACTGTCCGCCGGCTGAAAAAAGGAGAAGTTACATGCGATTTCTTGCGATCGTAGTGTTGATCTTGCTGTCGAGCCGGTGCGAGGCGGGAACGCTTGCAGGCGGTGCCGCGGCGGTGGACATCACACCGTTAAGATTGCCCGTCTCGATGACAGGGAGTTTTCAAGATCGCCAGGCGACCGGAGTCCACGACCGTCTACATGCTCGGAGTCTTGTGCTGGACGATGGTGAAACGCGGATCGCCATCGTGATTTGCGATAGCTGTCTTATTCCACGAGACATCTTTGACAAGGCAAAACAATCTGCATCGAAGCGGACGGGCATTCCGACGTCGCAAATCTTGACCGCGGCAACGCATACCCACACCGCCCCGACCGTGTTGAAAGCGGCTCAGTGCACACCCGACCCACAGTACTTGGAATATCTGACCAAACAAATCGCCGAGGCGGTTGTCGTGGCGAACGATCGAGTGCGACCGGTGGAAGTGGGCTGGGGAGTCGTCGCCGTGCCCGATGAAGTCAGCAATCGCCGCTGGTTCATCAAGCCGGAAGCCATGAAAGCGAATCCCTTCGGTAGGACCGATGATCAAGTCCGAATGAATCCACCGCGCGGGACAGGTGTGCTCATTCGACCCGCTGGGCCGACCGATCCCGATGTCACGTTCCTCAACGTTCGCTCCGCCGACGGTAGACCTGTGTCGCTACTCGCCAATTACGGGCTCCATTATGTGGGAGGGATTGCACCTGGCCAATTGTCCGCCGACTACTTTGGCGCATTCGCACGGCACATCGCAACTCGGTTCGATGCCGATAAATCGTTCGTAGGAATCATGTCAAACGGCGCGAGTGGCGACGTTAACAACTATCAGTTTCCCAACGCTCGACCGGCTAGCGCTCCGTTTGAACGCATGAACGCTGTCGCGGCAAAAGTTGCGGATCACATCCAACATGAAAACAAGGGCATTCGCTTTAGTGACAACGAGTTGATCCAAATGAGCGAACGAGAAATCAAGCTGAGTGTTCGCAGGCCCCGTCAACTGGAACTCGAGCGGGCTCGCCAGCTGTTGGAAAACGCTGCCGATCCGCTACGTCTAACGATCGATGAACTGTATGCGCAAGAGTCGATCCGATTAGACGCCTCTCGTCCGAGCGTACGACTCAAACTGCAGACGATTGCGATTGGTGACTTGGCAATTGTCGCCGTCCCATGTGAAGTCTTTGCTGAAATCGGATTGGAGATCAAACGCCGCAGTCCGTTCAAGACGACCTTTATCATTGAATTGGCCAATGGCTACAACGGTTACCTGCCCACGCCGAAACAGCACGACCTCGGTGGATACGAAACATGGCGATCAGGCTGGAGCTACTTGGAAAGGGACGCCTCCACAATCATTACGGAAACGACCCTAGAAATGCTAAAGGCAATTTCGCACAACAAATAGAAGTGCCTCATGTGAGACAACAACAAGAGCATCACACGAAGATATCTGAGCTGGTCCGTCAATGGTCATGGACTAACGCAGCGGTGCAACAAAAATCAAGATGACAAAAAAGTGGCAGGCACTTCCCGCCATCACAAAGAGATGCCAGATGGCATGAAAGTAGCGACCTCGGCTATCGAAGATCAAGAATGCCGTGCCCACGGTATAGCAGAGGCCTCCGACTAGCATCCACCACAATCCGATTGCAGAAACAGCACCGACCAAAGAAAAAACCGACGCGACGGGCATCCATCCCAACGCGACGTAGATCCAGACTGCAATCCCGTCGACGCGGTGGGCCCAAAGAATTTTCGACAGAAAGCCCAACAAGGCGATCGTCCACATGATGGCTAGGAAGATCCACCAAGGTGGGGTCCGCAAAAACGCAAGGGAAAACGACGTGTGAGTTGACACGATCAACAGATAGATGAAGCCCTGGTCGAGCGCCTGAAAGCGGCGTTTAGGTTTTGATGCCGAGCAGCTGTGCGACAAGGTGGACATTGCGTAAACGGTGACCAAACTTGCGGAAAATGTCAGGCACCCCAAGATTCGCCACGAATCTCCGTCGCGAACGACGCAAATCGTCATCGCAATCGCGCCGATCACACTCAGCAAGAAACCTAAACCGTGGGTCAACGTGTTGGCAGCTTCTTCAGGATCCGCCGACCAACCCGTAAAAGGATTGACCCAGTCGTTCTCAAGCTTCATGTTTCTTCCTTGCAGCGGCCTATTGGATGCAGATCATCTGTTCTAGCGGAATGCGTCGGGTTGCCAATCGCGCTCATCACGGAGGAAACAGCGGGATGAGAGGTCGCGTCTCGATCGACGGTCAGGCGATCAGATCTTTCACCACGTTGGCTTTGGGGACGACAGTGTGCGGACGGTCGAGGGAGTCGTACAGCAGATGGTGATGATCAACTCCGAGCAGTCGATAGATGGTAGCCACTATATCCCCGGGTGAAACGGGGCTTGCTGTCGGAAGCGAACCCATTCTGTCGCTGGCGCCGTAGACGAAACCCGCTTTGATACCACCTCCGACCAACATGATCGAATAACACGCATTCCAGTGATCTCGACCCGCATTGTTGTTTATTTTCGGCGTCCGTCCAAAATCGCCCAGCACGGCGATCAAGGTCCGGTCCAATCGGCCCCGTTCGGCCAGGTCTTCGATCAAGCTACTGCAAGCGGCATCGAATTGCGGAAGCAAAGACGTCTTGAGCTTTTGGAAATTCTGGCCGTGCGTGTCCCAAGTCGCGTTGGCATCCGGTGCCCACGACATCGTGACCACTCGTGTACCGGCTTCAATGAGCCGCCGGGCCAACAGGACACTCTGGCCATAGATGTTGCGGCCGTATCGATCTCGTACCTTGGCCGGTTCGTTTTCCAATTGGAATGCCCGCTGCGCGTTATTGGAAGTGAGCAGGTCGAACGCCTGGCGTTGAAAGTTGTCCTGAGCAGCCAGTCGACGATCGTCCAATCCGCGATCGAGGGACGAGAGTAGACCCCCTCGCGCCAACATACGTTCCACAGCAACACCGGCGGGCAGCGAAAGATTGCGGACGCGAAAGTTGGGCGAATTCGGATCGTTGACGACCCAAAAAGGATCGTACGTCGCGCCGATGAAGCCGGCCAGAAACCCCGGTTGCAACGGCCCGCCCGCACCTTCCTTTGTCTTGTACGGCAATGTAACGTAGGGCAGCGCGCCGGCGCGAGTCGGCCGCAATTTTGAGAGTACAGCGCCCGGCGACGGGTGATCGGTCGGCTTCGCACCGCCGCCTTGTTCACCCCGGTCATGCCCGGTCAGCGCCGCATAGACGGCGGCCGCATGAGAATTGTTGACACTGTGATTCATCGACCGAACCAGTGTCACTCGGTGCATCTGTTTCGAGAGTCGCGGTAAATGCTCACACACATTGACACCGGTGAGCGACGTCGAAATCGGGTTGAATTCTCCGCGTATCTCCACCGGCCCCGACGGTTTCATGTCCCACATATCGAGATGGCTGGGCCCACCGTTCAAGAACAACACAATACACGCATCGGCCTTCGGCTGATCGCCTTCAGCACGACCTGCCGAGCTCTGTGCAGCTAACAACTGCGGAAGTGACAGACCGATTGCGCCGATTCCACCCACTCGCAGCAGCTCGCGGCGTGTCAACGGCGTCAATGCTTGCTGAGGGAACTTCATGGCCAGTTTTCTCGGTGTCCTCGTCGGTCCGTAGAGTTTATCGTCCACCATCCTCGTAGTACAACCAGTTTATGATCGATAGGGCACCGAAAATCCAGTGCGGTCGCACACGAACGGGAAAAACTCAAAGCGTTTCCATGGCACCGCTGCTGAAGGGGTTCTCGTCCGGGGTCAGCTTGTATCCCATACAGGCAGGGATCAGCGTGCCGTCATCGGATCCTCGCCGTTCGTCCCAAGTGGCATGGAACCGCCTGACGATGCGCTTGTCGAAGATCGACGGCGACTGAAACGTGTTCTTCGGACCGCCCATCAAGTTGAAGTGAATGTGAGTGTTCTGATTGATCAATGGGTCTGCCGGTAGATACATGCGGGCGATGATATCTCCCTTTTTCACCCGCTGACCGACCTCGACGAAAATAAAACTCCGATAAAACTCCTCGGCGCCCGGGTCGGTAAACGGCTCGATGCTGT